>LT599022.1:2300000-2600000 GCA_900079695.1 uncultured Alphaproteobacteria bacterium | reverse complement strand
AGGCGGCGCTCGGCGGGGTGATCGAGCAGATCGGCGCGGGCGAGATTCTGGTGCCGCAGCGGATGCTGGAAACCCCCGAGCTGTTCGATCTCTGGGCGCGCCTGAAACCGCAGCTCACGCCCCTGCCGAACAATCGTTTCGAGAGCGAAAGCTGCGCGCGCAGGCTCGCCGAGGCGTTCGGCGTGGCGACGCTCGACGGCTTCGGCCAGATGCGCCGCGCCGAGATCGCCGCCGCGGGCGCGGCACTCGACTACGCGGTCGCCACCCAAGCGGGCAAGCTGCCGCTGGTGCAGCCGCCGAAGCCGGTGCGTCAGGGTTCGGTGCTGGAAATCGACGCCGCCACCCGCCGCAGCCTCGAACTCGCGCAGACCCAGACCGGCGAGCGCCGCGGCTCGCTGCTCGCCACCATCGACCGCACCGTCACCGGCGCGGGCGCGCGCCTGCTCGCCGACCGCCTCAATCAGCCGATCACCGACATCGCCCGGCTGGTGCGCCGCCAGGACGACGTCGCCTTCTTCGTCGAACGGCCGGACGTTCGCGCCGAACTGCGCCGCGCGTTGAAATCCTGCCCGGACATCGCCCGCGCCCTGTCGCGCCTGTCGCTCGGCCGCGGCGGCCCGCGCGACCTCGCGGCGATCCGCGACGCCCTGGACGCGGTGCCCGCGCTGCGCGACCTGCTGCGCGCCGCGAGCCCCGACGGCTCGCTGCCCGAGGGGCTGATGCGCTGCTACGCGGGCCTCGGCGAACATGCGGCGCTGGTCGACCGGCTCGGCCGCGCGCTTGCCGAAGACCTGCCGCTGCTCGCCCGCGACGGCGGCGTCATCGCCAAACATTACGCACCCGAACTGGACGAGCTGCGGGAGCTGCGCGACGACAGCCGCAAGCTGATCGCCGCGCTCCAGGCGCGCTACGCCGGCGAGACCGGCATTTCCGCGCTCAAGATCAAATACAACAACGTGCTCGGCTATTTCATCGAGGTGGCGCAGAAGCACGGCGAGGCGCTCGCGGCGGACAAGGGCCTGTTCATCCACCGTCAGACGATGGCGAACGCGATGCGCTTCACCACCGTCGAACTCTCCGGCCTCGAGGACAAGGTGCGCGGCGCCGCCGACAAGGCGCTGGCCCTCGAACTCGCGCTGTTCGGCGATTTGTGCGCCGACGTGCTCGCCCGCGGCCGCGATCTGATGGCGACCGCCCAGGCGCTCGCGGTGCTCGACGTTGCCGCCGCTCTTGCCGAACTCGCCGCCGCCCGCAATCACGTGCGGCCGCATATTACCGACGACACCCGATTCGTGGTCCGCAACGGACGCCACCCGGTGGTCGAAGAGGCGATGATCGCCGACGACAGGGGAAAATTCGTCGCAAACGACTGCGTTATGGACGAAAATGCGCGGCTTTGGCTGATTACCGGCCCGAATATGGCCGGTAAGAGCACGTTTTTGCGCCAGAACGCCCTGATTGCCGTTCTGGCGCATATCGGTGCCTTCGTTCCCGCCGAATCCGCCGAGATCGGCGTCGTCGACCGGCTGTTCAGCCGCGTCGGCGCCGCCGACGACCTCGCCTCGGGGCGCTCCACCTTCATGGTCGAGATGGTCGAGACCGCCGCCATCCTCAATCAGGCGACGGATCGTTCCATGGTCGTATTGGACGAAATCGGGCGCGGCACCGCCACCTACGACGGAATGGCGATCGCCTGGGCGGTGACCGAACACCTCCACGACGTCAACCGCTGCCGCGCGTTGTTCGCCACCCATTATCACGAACTCAAGGCGCTCGCCGCCAAGCTTCCGGCGCTCGCCCCCTACACCATGCGCATCAAGGAGTGGAAGGGCGATCTCGTCTTCCTCCACGAGGTCGCGCCCGGCACCGCCGACCGCTCCTACGGCATCCATGTCGCCCGCCTCGCCGGATTGCCGCCCGTCGTCATCGACCGCGCCGAAGTGGTGCTGCAGACCGTGGAGTCGGACGAAAAATCCTCCGGTGCCACCCGTCTCGCCGACGACCTGCCGCTGTTCTCCGCCGCACGGCCGAAGCCGCAACCGGCCGAACCCGCAAAGCCCGATCCGATCCGCGCCGCCCTCGCCGCCCTCGACCCCGACGCGATGACCCCGCGCGAGGCCCTCGACGCCCTCTACGCGCTCAAGGGCGTGGCGGTGGAGCCGGTTTAGGACAAAACGGCGCGGAGGGACCCGGTCCCTCCGCACCTCCCGGATGGTTCCAGTCCCGCTTCGCGGAGGAACCGACGAACGCAAAGCCCGGCTCGGATTTCCCTCAAGCAGTCGCCTTTTCTTGATCCGGTTTCTAAATTACTGTGACGGACGGTCCGCGTGGGGCCGGTTGGGGTGCGCGCATGGATACGACGACGATGACGCCGCGGGAGGCGGACTATTGCGACTGGGATCCCGACCATAAGCGGCTCGGGGCCTCGGGCGTCGCACCTGAGGTTCTTGCGCTGATTCCGGATCCGGAACGGATCGTCTCGTCATCGGCGCTGGTGGAGCGGCTGGAGGAGATCTGGCAGGCCGCGGAGGGCGACGCGGCGCGCGCGCGGCCGCAGGTTCTGGCGCTGATGAAGGCGACGCTGAAGGACGGCTCGGACGAGGTGCGCCGTCGCTTCGAGACCGAGGCCGCCTCGGGCACCCAGGTGGTGCGGGCGCAGGCGTTCCTGGTCGACCGCATTCTGCACGCGCTGATGGAGTTCGCCACCAAGCGGGTGTTCGGCCTCGGCGTGCGCACCGCGGGCGAGAGCCTGACGGTGTCGGCGGTGGGCGGCTACGGCCGCGGCGAGCTGTCGCCGCATTCCGACATCGACCTGCTGTTCCTGCTGCCCTACAAGGCCACCGCGTTTCACGAGAACGTCGTCGAATACGTGCTCTACATGCTGTGGGACATGGGCCTCAAGGTCGGCCACTCGACCCGCTCGCCCGACGAATGCGTGCGCCAGGCGAAGGACGACGCCACGGTCAAGACCGCGCTGCTGGAATGCCGCTGGCTGTGGGGCGACCGCGCGCTCTACGACGAGATGCGCCGCCGCTATTTCGACGACGTGGTGGCGGGCACCAGCATCGCCTTCATCGAGCAGAAGCTCGCCGAGCGCGACGAACGCCACCAGCGCACCGGCTGCTCGCGCTACGTGCTCGAACCCAACATCAAGGAGGGCAAGGGCGGCCTGCGCGACCTCCACACCCTCTACTGGATCGCGAAATACGTCTACGGCGTCGAGGCGGTGGAGGATCTGGTCGGCCGCGGCCTGCTCAACGACGAGGCGGTGCGCACCTTCACCCGCGCGCAGAACTTCCTGTGGACGGTGCGCGGCCACATGCACTACATCACCGGCCGCGCCGAGGATCGCCTGACCTTCGATCTCCAGCCCGAGATCGCGCGGCGGATGGGCTATCAGAACCGCACCGGGCAGAAGAACGTCGAGCGCTTCATGAAGCACTACTTCCTGGTGGCGAAGGAGGTGGGCGACCTCACGCGGCTGTTCTGCGCGTTGCTGGAGGAACAGAACAAGCGCCGTCCGCGCTTCGGCATCGGCCTGTCGCGCAAGCGGGTGACGCCCGAGGGCTTCGTGATCGAGCGCGGCCGCCTCGACATCGGCTCCGAAGACCTGTTCGCCAAGGATCCGCGCAACGTCATGCGGCTGTTCCACGTGGTGCAGGAGCAGAACCTCGGCATCCACCCCCACGCGGCGCGGCGCATCACCGAGGAGCTGTGGCGGGTCAAGGGCCTGCGCCGCGACCCCGAGGCCAACCGGCTGTTCGTCGAGATTCTCGCGCACCCGAAGAATTCCGAGGGCACGCTCAGGAAGATGAACGAATGCGGGGTGTTCGCCCGCTTCATCCCGGATTTCGGCCGCGTCGTCGCGCAGATGCAGTACGACATGTACCACGTCTACACCACCGACGAGCACACCATCCGCACCGTCGGCATGCTGCACGACATCGAGCTCGGCAACTACGCCCACGACATGCCGACCGCGACCCAGCTCTTCCCGCTGGTGCAGTCGCGCCGCGCGCTCTACGTGGCGATGCTGCTGCACGACATCGCCAAGGGCTCGGGCGAGGACCACTCGGTCGCGGGCGAGCGGGTGGCGCAGGCGCTCTGCCCGCGCTTCGGCCTCGAACCCGAGGAGACCGAGACGGTGGCGTGGCTGGTGCGCAACCACCTGATCATGTCGAAGGTGGCGTTCAAGCGCGACCTCGACGACCCCAAGGCGATCGCCGACTTCGCCGACCGGGTGCAGAGCCCCGAGCGGCTGCGCCTGCTGCATATCCTCACCTGCGCCGACATCCGCGGCGTCGGCCCGGATATCTGGAACGGCTGGAAGGCGCAGCTGCTGCGCGCGCTCTACCTCAAGACCCTCGACCGCATCACCGGTGGCCTCGGCGCGGATTCGGGCCTCAAGGGCGGGGTTTCGGCGGCGCAGGAGACGGACGCGCGGGAAGCCCTGCGCGAGCGCCTCGGCGACTGGCCGCCCGAGGTGGCGGCGCGCTACGTCGAGCGCGGCTACCGCGCCTACTGGCGCTCGTTCACCGCCGACGAGCACGAGCGCCAGGCGCGGATCATGCGCGAGGCCGACGAGGCGGGCGCGCAGCTCACCGTGGTGTGCCGCGCCAATCCGGAAACCGCGCACACCGAGGTGCTGGTCTACACCGCCGACCATCCCGGCCTGTTCTCGAAGATCGCGGGCGCGATGGTGCTCGCGGCCGCGACCATTCTCGATGCCCGCATCACCACCTTCGCCGACGGCATGGCGATGGACGTGTTCACGGTTCAGGGCCTCGACGGCGAGGTCTACACCGAGACCGAGCGGATCGAACGCGCGGTCGCCCGGGCGCTGAAGGGCGAGGTTCACCTCGCGCGCGAGATCGCCCAGCGCCCGGCGCGCGGCGCCAAGCGGATGAGCGTGTTCACGGTGCCGCCGCGGGTGTTGGTGGACAACACCGCTTCGGCCGCCCACACCCTGATCGAGATCAACGGCCGCGACCGCCCGGGCTTCCTCTACGAGGTCACCGCGGCGATCCGCGACCTCGGCCTGCAGATCAACTCGGCGCACATCTCCACCTACGGCGAGCGCGTCGTCGACGTGTTCTACGTCAAGGACGTGTTCGGGATGAAGGTGCTGCACGACGAGAAGATCAAGGCGATCCGCCGCCGCCTGCTCGACGTCATCGATCCCCCCGTTCCCAAAGACGTGCCGAAAGCCGCCGCCAGATGAGCCTCTACCGCGCCGTCGCCACCGTCGGCGGCTTCACCCTGATCAGCCGCGTCACCGGCTTCGTGCGCGACGTCCTGCTCGCGCGGATGCTGGGCGCGGGCACCGAGGCCGACGCGTTCTTCGTCGCCTTCCGCTTCCCCAACCTGTTCCGCCACCTGTTCGCCGAGGGGGCGTTCTCGGCGGCGTTCGTGCCGCTGTTCGCGCGCAAGCTCGAGGGCGAGGGCAAGGCGGCGGCGAAGCGCTTCTCCGACGTGGTGTTCGCCGGTCTCGCGCTGGTGCTGCTGGCGATGGTGCTGGCGATGGAGCTGATCATGCCGTGGGCGATCACGGTGTTCGCTCCCGGCTTCCTCGAAACCCCGGGCAAGATCGAACTCACCGGCGAGCTTGCGCGGATCGCCTTTCCCTACCTGTTTTTCATCGCCCTGGTTTCGCTGCTGTCGGGCATCCAGAACTCGCTCGGCCGGTTCGCCGCCGCCGCCGCCGCGCCGATCCTCCTCAACCTCTGCCTGATCGTCGCCGCGATCGGCTACGGCCGCGCCTGGAGCGGCACCGGCCCGGGCGCGGTGCTCGCCTGGGCGGTGTCGATCTCCGGCCTCGTGCAGTTCCTCTGGCTGTGGCACCACAACCGCAAAAGCGGCATGGGCCCGGGCCTCGCGCTGCCGCGCTGGAACGCCGACGTCGCCCGGCTCGGCGGGCGGATCCTCCCCGGCGTGGTCGGCATGGGGGTGTATCAGATCAACCTGCTGGTCGACACCGTGATCGCCTCGCTGGTGTCCGAGGGCGCGGTCTCCTGGCTCTATTACGCCGATCGCGTCAACCAGCTGCCGCTCGGCGTCGTCGGCATCGCCATCGGCACCGCGCTGCTGCCGATGCTCAGCCGCCAGATCAAGGGCGGGCGCGAGGACGTCGCCGCGCACACCCAGAATCGCGGCCTCGAATTCGCGCTGTTCCTCACCCTGCCCGCCGCCGCCGCGCTCGCCGCGCTGGCGCTGCCGATCGTCGCGACGCTGTTCGAGCGCGGCCGCTTCGCCGCCGAGGATACCGCCGCCACCGCCGCGGCGCTCACCGCGTTCGCCTGCGGCCTGCCCGCGCACGTGCTGGTCAAGTGCCTGGTGCCGGGGTTCTTCGCCCGCGAGGACACCGCCACGCCGGTGCGGATCGCGGCGGTCTGCCTGGTGTCGAACGTCGTCCTCAACCTCGCGTTGATGAAGCCGCTCGGGCACGTCGGCATCGCCACCGCCACCGCGGTTTCGGCCTGGATCAACGCCGGGCTGCTGGGGTACGTCCTCGCCCGCCGCGGCCATTTCCGCGTCGATTCGCGGCTGCTCGACCGCGCGCCGCGAATCCTCGCCGCGGCGCTGGCGATGGCGGGCGCGCTGGCGGCGGGGCAGGTTTACGCCGACGCGCTCCCCGGCTTCGCGGCGCTGCCCGCATGGGGGCGGCTGCTGGTGTGGGTGGGGTTCGGCGCGGCGGTCTACGCCGGGTTCGCGCGGGCATTCCGCGCCGCCACCGTGGCGGAATTGCGTCAGGCGCTCAGGCGCGGCTGAATCGTTACTATATTTTGGGCAGCGCCTTGACCCTGCGCGGCCAAATGGGGGATACCCATAGGACGCCGCGCGGGCGGTTTTCGATCTTCAGCAGAGTCTTCCAGACATGAAACGGATTTTTTCGGGCATCCAGCCCTCGGGCAATCTTCATCTCGGCAACTATCTCGGCGCGATGAAGAACTGGGTCGCGTTGCAGCACGAGTACGAGTGCATCTTCTGCATGGTCGACATGCACGCGATCACCGTGTGGCAGGACCCCGCCGAACTGCGCGCGACCACGCGCGAACTCGCCGCCGGAATGATCGCCGCGGGCATCGACCCGGCGAAGAACGTGCTGTTCAACCAGAGCCAGGTTCCGGCCCACGCCGAACTCGCCTGGGTGCTGAACTGCGTGGCGCGGATGGGCTGGCTCAACCGCATGACCCAGTTCAAGGAAAAGGCGGGCAAGAACCGCGAGAACGTTTCGGTCGGGCTGTTCGCCTATCCCTGCCTGATGGCGGCCGACATTCTCGCCTACAAGGCTACCCACGTGCCGGTGGGCGAGGATCAGAAGCAGCACCTCGAACTCACCCGCGACGTCGCGCAGAAGTTCAACGCCGACTTCGGCAAGGAGGTCTTTCCCCTGCCCGAGCCGTTGATCTTCGGCGCCGCCACCCGGGTGATGTCGTTGCGCGACGGCGAGAAGAAGATGAGCAAGTCCGATCCGTCGGATTATTCCCGCATCAACATGACCGACGATGCCGACGCGATCGCGCTCAAGATCCGCAAGGCGAAGACCGATCCCGAACCGCTGCCCGAGAGCGTGGCGGGGCTGGAGGGGCGCGCCGAGGCGGCGAACCTGCTCGGCATCTACGCCGCGCTGCTCGACGTTTCGCTGGAGCGGGCGGTGGCCGACGTCGCCGGTCTGCCGTTCGCCGACTTCAAGGGCAAGCTGGCGGACGCGGCGGTGGCGAAGCTCGGCCCGATCAACGCCGAAATGAAGCGCCTGAAGGCCGATACCGCCTATCTCGACGGCATTCTCCGCGAGGGCGCGCGCAAGGCGGCGGCGCTCGCGAAGCCGGTGATCGACGAAGTTTACGAGGTGGTGGGTTTCCTCCGCCCGTGAGGACGCCGCCCCCGACACCCAGACAGACAGGAGGCCCCGCATGCCGTTTTTCGAGGACCTGGGCGCACGGACCCGCGCTGCGTGGGAGAGCCTGCGGCGACGCTGCGGCGGCGAGGGCCTCAGAAGCGGCATGAAGAGCGGCGTCTCCCGTCTCAACCGGGGCTCGGGGCGCTGGCGCGCGGCGAAGTGGACGGTCGCGGCGCTGGCGGCGTTCTGCATCCTCTACTACCCGATCGGGATGGCGGCGATGCACCGCATCGACGACGACCCGAACTTCGCCCCGCCGAAGATCAAGGACGGCCAGTCCCTCGCGGTGGCGACGACGATGGCGCTGATCGACCGCGAGGTGAACGTCAACGGCTGGCGCGCCAACGATCCGTTCTTCCTGCCCTCGGCGGCGCTCGACAACATGCCGAACTTCCAACTCGGGATGATGAGCGCGCTGTCGCGCTTCGGCACCGAGCTCGCCGATCAGCTCGCGCGCACCCGCGGTTCGTCGCAGATCGACCCCGACGTCGAGACCGCGATGGGCCTGCTGAAGTATCCGGGCGACGTGTGGATCTTCAACTTCTCCACCTCGATGCTGCCGACCGCGTCGTCGGAGAGCCAGTACATGGGCGCGTACCGGGCGCTCGGCCGCTACAACGAGCGCCTCGCCGCCGCCACCGCGGTGTTCGAGCGCCGCGCCGACAACCTGATCTCCACCCTCGACCGCATCAGCTCCGACCTCGGCTCGTCGTCGGCGCAGCTCGACCGCCGCATCCAGCAGGGCGGCGGGCTGATCTTCGACCGCACCTCCGACGACGTGTTCTATCGCGTCAAGGGCCGCCTCTACGGCACCTACATGATCCTGAAGGCGCTCGGCGTCGATTTCGCGATCGTGATCCGCGACAAGGAGCTCGGCGGCGCGTGGGAGCAGATGCTCGAATCCTTCCGCACCGCCGCGACCCTCGACCCGCTGATGGTGGCGAACTGCGACCCCGACGCCCAGCTCTGCCCCAGCCATCTCGCCGCGCAGGGCTTCTATCTGCTGCGGGCGCGCACCCAGTTGCAGGAAGTTTCGAACATCCTCCTGAAATAGCCGCGCGCGGGCGGAGGCGCCGATGATCCAGATCTACCTGCCGATCGCCGAAATGTCCGTCGATGCCGTGGTGATCGTCGGCATGGGCGCGGTCGTCGGGTTCACCTCCGGATTGTTCGGCGTCGGCGGCGGCTTCCTGCTCACGCCGCTGCTGATCTTTCTCGGCATTCCGCCCGCGGTGGCGGTGGGCTCGGGCACCAATCAGATCATCGCGTCCTCGGTTTCGGGGGTGATCGCCCATTTCCGCCGCGGCAACGTCGATGTCAGGATGGGCGGGGTGCTGCTGGCGGGCGGCATGATCGGCTCCGGCCTCGGCGTGCTGCTGTTCAACCTGCTGAAGACGGTCGGCCAGATCGACCTCACCATCCGCCTCTCCTACGTGATCTTTCTCGCCTCGGTGGGCGGGCTGATGCTGGTCGAAAGCGTGGTGTCGCTGATCCGGCGCCGTCCGGCGGCGGGCAAGCCGCGCGGGCCGGACAACTTCGCCTGGGCGGCGCGGCTGCCGTGGCCGATGCGGTTTCCGAAGTCGGGGCTCTACGTTTCGGCGGTTCTGCCGCTCGGCATGGGGGTGGCGGTGGGGGTTCTGGTCGCGATCATGGGCGTCGGCGGCGGATTCCTGATGGTTCCGGCGATGATCTACCTGCTCGGCATGCCGACCCAGGTGGTGATCGGCACCTCGCTGTTTCAGATCATCTTCGTCACCATCGCCACCACCTTCATGCAGGCGACCCTCAACCACAACGTCGACGCGGTGCTGACCCTGTTGCTGATCGCCGGCGGCATCGTCGGCGCGCAGTGGGGGGCGCGCGCGGGCGCGAAGATCGGCGGCCGCAACCTGCGCATCCTCCTCGCGCTGCTGGTTCTGGCGGTGTGCTCGGGGCTGATCGGCGAACTCGTGTCCACGCCCGAAGACCCCTATTCGGTGGTGGTGGTGCGGTCATGATGAAGCGGCTGCTGTCGGTGTTCGCGACGTTCGGTCTGCTCGCCCTCGCGGGCGACGGCGCGGGCGCGGCGCGGCCGGTGGTCGCCGATCTTTCCAACCACCTCGTCGCCATCACCACCGGGTTTTCCGGCACCCACGTGCTGGTGTTCGGCGCCACCGACGACCGCAAGGGCGACATCGTGATGGTGGTGCGCGGCCCGCGCGAGACCCACGTGGTGCGCGAGAAGGTGCGGGTCGCCGGGGTTTGGGTGAACCGCAACGCCGCCCAGTTCCCGGGCATTCCCGCCTACTACGCGGTCGCCGCCACCGCGCCGCTCAACGCGGTGATGCCGTCGGAAATCCGCAAGCGTCACGGCATCGGCGTCGAATCGCTTCCGCTTCCCGCCACCGACGGCTCCGGCAAGGCCCTCGGCGAGGCCGAGACCCGCCGGTTCCGCGCCGCGCTGGTGCGGATCAAGCAGCAGGCGGGCCTCTATCCCGAGGCGCTCGGGCTCGTCTCCACCCTCGAGAATCGCCTGTTCCGCGCCGAGCTCGACCTGCCCTCGACGGTGCCGGTGGGGGCCTACACCGTCGAAGTCTACTTCGTTCAGGAGGGCGAAGTGATCGGCGCGGAGATCACGCCGCTGTTCGTTTCCAAGACCGGCTTCTCCGCCGACGTCTATGATTTCGCCATGTATAGCGCGGCCCGTTACGCACTCGCGTCGATCCTGTTCGCGGTGTTCGCGGGCTGGGCGGTGGCATTGGTGTTCCGCCGCTGAAGTCGATTGAGGCTTGACCGGCGCGCCGCTTCCCCATATCTCAGGGCTCCGGCGAGGAGGCCGGCGCGATGTTCATCCAGACCGAGGCCACCCCCAACCCGGCGACTTTGAAGTTCTTGCCGGGGCGGGTTCTGAACCCGGGCGCGGCGGTGGATTGCCCCACCCCCGAGGTCGCGGCCGAACTGTCGCCGCTGGCCGAGCGCCTGTTTCAGATCGAGGGCGTCGCCGGAGTGATGATCGGCGGCGACGCGGTCGCGGTGACCAAGGCGGCCGACGCGCGCTGGGAGGTGCTGAAGCTCCAGGTGATGGGGCTGCTGGTCGAGCACCTGTCGCGCGGACACGCGATTCTGCACCCCGCGGCCGAAGCCGCGCGGGCCGACGACGACGACAGCGTCGGCGGCCGGGTGCGCAGACTGATCGAGACCCGGGTGCGCCCGGCGGTCGCCCGCGATGGCGGCGACATCGTCTTCGACCGGTTCGACGACGGCATCGTCTATCTCCGCATGCGCGGCGCATGCGCAGGCTGCCCGAGCGCCACGGTGACGCTCAAGAACGGCGTCGAGGCGATGCTCAAGACCTACGTGCCCGAAGTCGTCGCGGTACGTCAGGTTCTCTAGGTTTCGGTTTTTGCGGAACCCGCGCCGGGTCCCGGCGTTTGTATGCTTGCTTTGTGTCAATTACGGAGATTCGGTTCATTGGCGAGTCTGACGCTCATCAATCTGAGTTCGCGGCCGCGCATCGCCATCGCGTCCGCCCTCGTCGCGGCCGCGCTCGGCGTCGCCGCCCTCTATGCCTTCTCCCCCACGGCTCCGGCGGCGCAGCCCCGCGTGGCGGTTCTGCCCGATCCGGATCGCGACACGCTGATCGGCGGCGCTCCGGCCGTGGCCTCGGCTCCGGCTCCGATTCCGGCGGTGGTGCCGACCGAGTCCCTCGCGTTGGCGCGGCGCTTCGACGCCCAGGGCTACGACTGGGACGCGATCCTCGACGGCGAATCCGACGTGCCGCTGGTGGCGGTCAAGGCGTTCCCCAAGGATCTCGTCCACCTTCAGGACGTCGACCTCAAGAAGTCGTTGTTCTTCCGGACGCTTCTGCCGATGGCGTTGCAGGTCAACGCCGAAATCGACGCCGAGCGCCGCCGCCTGATCGCGATCAAGGCCGAGGTCGATGCCGGCAAGGCTCCGAGCCGCGCCGATTCCCTCTGGCTCAAGGCGCTCGCCGCGAAATACGGCACCGCCGCGGACGATTTCGCCGCGCTGCTGCTGCGCGTCGACGGCGTGCCGCCGTCGCTGATGCTCGCCCAGGCGGCGGAGGAAAGCGGCTGGGGCACCTCGCGCTTCGCCCGCGAGGGCAACGCGGTGTTCGGCCAGTGGACCTGGTCCGACGATCACGACGGCATCGTTCCGGCCGCGCGCGGCGCGGGCGAAAACCACAAGATTCGCGCCTTTCCCAGCGTCAAAAGCGCGATCTCGGCCTATGTGCGCAACCTCAACACCCACCCCGCCTACGAACGCTTCCGCCTGCAGCGGGCGCTCGGCGCGACCGGCTACGAGCTCACCGCCACGCTCGACCGCTACTCCGAGCGGCGCGAGAAGTATGTCGACACCCTGCGCACGATCATGAACGCGAACCGCCTCGCGGCGCTCGACGGCGCGAAGCTGTCCGACGAGATCCAACTGGTCAGCCGCTGACGGCGTCAGTCTGAATTTTTCCAGAGTTTTCGGGAATTCCCTGAACGGGCGCGGAATTTTCTGCGCAGGCGCCCGACTCTGAAAATTTGCCGTGGGAACGAAAGCGCGGCTTTTCACGTTATCGGCGCTTGAAAAGGCGCGAAATCGAGGAGTGACCATTGACGGAACCGAGCCAAGCCGTCGCCCGTATCCGCTTCTGCTTCTGTCTTGCCGCCGCGCTTTGCGTCGCGGCCGTCTCGTCCGCACGGGCCGAACCCGGCGTCGCGCCCGAGGCGATGGCCCTCGCCGACGTCTACGCGGCGAACGGCTACGATTGGGACTCGGTCCGCACCGGCGAGGCCGACGTGCCGAAGCTGTCGACCCGGACCCTGCCCCGCGATCTCGCCCGCCTCGACGATCTCCAGCTCAAGAAAAGCCTGTTCTTCCGCGCGTTGCTGCCGGTGGTGCTGCAGGTCAACGACGAGATCGCCGCCGAGCGCAAGCGCCTGACCGGCATCGCCGCCCGGCTTCGGCGCGGCGAACCCCTCGCCCCGCGCGACGAATCCTGGCTCGCCGGGCTGTCCGACCGTTACGGCGCCACCACCGTCGAGGACCTGCTGCTGCGGGTCGACGGCGTGCCGCCGTCGCTGGTGCTCGCCCAGGCGGCGGAGGAAAGCGGCTGGGGTACCTCGCGCTTCGTCCGCGAGGGCAACGCGCTGTTCGGCCAGTACACCTGGAACGACGACCACGACGGCATCGCCCCCAAGGACAACGAGTCCGACGGCGATGCCCGGCGGGTGCGCGCCTTCTCGTCGCTCGAAGGCGCGATCGCGGCCTACGTTCACAATCTCAACTCCCACCGCGCCTACGCGCGTTTTCGCGCGCTGCGCGCCGCCGGGGCTTCGGGCTACGATCTCACCCGCGCGCTCGACCGCTATTCCGAGCGCGGCGGCGCTTATGGCGAAACCCTGCGCCTGATCATCCGCGCCAACCGCCTTGCCGCGCTCGACGAAGCCCGCCTCGCCGACGAGCTCCAGGTGGCGGGCAACCCCTAGGACCCGTATCCCGGCGCGTTCATTTTTTGTTCTTCATTGCCGCAGGGGTTTTGCGCTATCCTGGCGGCATGGACGAGATCCCTTACAAGGCGCAGCCGCAGGTCGCGAAGGCGGGCCACCGGGCCGCCGGGCTCAATCCGCCCGGGCGGTTCGAAAGCCGCGGCCGCGTGCCCGCCGACGACGGCTGGGAGTCCTGGAACGATCCGGACCTGCCGCCCCTCGCCACCACGGTGGCGGAAGACGCGGCGAAGACCGTGATCGCCCGCAACGACAGCCCCGACATTCCGTTCGACCGCTCCCTCAACGCCTACCGCGGCTGCGAGCACGGGTGCATCTACTGCTACGCCCGGCCGAGTCACGCGTTTCTCGGTCTGTCGTCCGGCCTCGATTTCGAAACCCGGCTGTTCGTCAAATCCGACGCCGCCGCCCTGCTCGCCCGCGAACTCCGCGCCCCGTCCTATCGCAGCAAGCCGATCGCGCCGTTGGCGATGGGCACCAACACCGATCCCTACCAGCCGATCGAGCGCCGCTTCGCCGTCACCCGCGCGGTGCTCGAAACCCTTTCCGAGTTCAACCATCCGGTCACCATCACGACCAAATCGGCGATGGTGCTGCGCGATCTCGATATTCTCAAAAGTCTCGCGCGCCGCGATCTGGTTTCGGTGTCGCTCTCGATCACCACTCTCGACCGCGATCTCGCCCGCGTCATGGAGCCCCGCGCCACGCCTCCGGCCGGACGCCTGAACGCGATCCGGGCCCTCGCCGACGCGGGCGTGCCGGTCGCGGTGATGGCCGCGCCGATGATCCCCGGCCTGACCGACCACGAACTCGAAGGCATCCTCGCCGCCGCCGCCGAGGCCGGAGCCCGCGCCGGGTCGTTCATTCTTTTGCGCCTTCCCGAAGACGTGAAGGAGCTGTTCGTCGACTGGCTCGCCGTTCATGTGCCGGACCGTGCCGAGCGCGTCCTCTCGCTGATCCGCCAGACCCGCGACGGCGCGCTCGACGACGGCCGCTTCGGCCGGCGCCTGCGCGGCAGCGGCCCGGTCGCCGAACTTCTCGCCCAGCGGTGCGCCATCGCCTGCCGCAAACTCGGCCTCGACAAGGGCTATCCCAAACTCCGCACCGACCGCTTCAAACCCCCGCCCCGCCCGGGCGACCAACTGGCGCTGTTCTGAAGAGGGAGAGGAAAGGGAAAACCAGGCCGGGCGCTGCCCGGACCCGCACAGGGCCGGAGGCCCTGTGGACCCGTTCGATTTTCTTTCCGCTACGCGGAAAACCGAACGAACGGGAGGTGCGGAGGGACCGAGTCCCTCCGCGTGGTTTTTCTTTGGCCCTTTTCCTTCAGGCTTCCAGCTTCAGTCCGACCACGCCGCAGATGATCAGGGCGAGGAAGGCGAGGCGTTTGGCGCCCATCGGGTCGCCGTGGAGCATCACGCCGGCGATGGTGATGCCGACCGCGCCGAGGCCGGTCCAGACGCCGTAGGCGGTGCCCACCGGAATGCCGCGCATGGCGTAGGAGAGCAGGGTCATGTTGAGGACGGTGAGGACGCCCGCGCCGCCGATCGTCCAGATCGAGGGGTGGGTCTGGATCGCCTTGAGCGAGAGCGCCCAGGCGATTTCGGTGATCACCGCGATGAAGAGGACGAGCCAGTGGATCGACATGGAGCCTCGCGAGGGTGCGCAGGCTCGGGATCGGAGGGCGCGCCCGGAAACCCGCGAAGAAGGCGCGCGGGCGGCAAGCTAGGGTCTTGCCGTCCGCGCGTCAACCTCAGTCGTCCTTGACGCCCGGCAGGCGCACCCCCTCGGGGATGTAGAACAGGCGGCCGTACCAGTGCCAGCGCTGGCCGTCGCGCCCCGGCAGGGTGCAGTTGAGGCGGCCGCGGGTGCCGGGGAAGGGTTTGTCCATCCGCACCTCGACGCGGTTGCCGAGAATTTCGGTGGTGGTTTTGGTTTCCGGCGTGGCGTAGCAGCGGAGGTTGCGCAGCGGCAGGCCGGGATCGGTGACGGTGAAGCCGAAGTTCGGCGGGTTGTCGGCGAGGGTCGGCGAGGCGGGGGTGACGTCGGCGACCGGAAGCGGCAGCGCGCCGACGATGACGCGGAAGCGGTCGTCGTCGCCGTAGCGTTCGTTGAGGGCGAAGCGCGGCAGGAAATAGGGATCGTCGGAGGCGTCGGCGACGCCCGAATGCTGGCCGAACGCGGCGTCGTAGGCCTTGCGTGCGGCGGCGATGGTGTCGGTCGAGGCCTCGCCGTAGGGATAGGCGAAGAGTTTCGGCACGAAGCCGAGCTCGGCCTGGAAGCGGGCGTTGGAGCGGGCGATCTCGGCGGCGGCCTCGTCGGCCGGAAGCTTGGCCATGTGCGGATGGGTTTCCGAATGCGCGCCGATGGTGACGCCTTCCTTCGCCATCCCGCGGAGCTGATCCCAGGTGAGGTAGCCGTGGGTGCCGTGGTCGACCGGGGCGGTGGCGACGAAGATCGTCATCGGCCAGCCGCGCGCCTTGAGCATCGGCCATGCCACGGTGAGCGCCGAGGCATAGGCGTCGTCGACGGTGATCGCCACGGTCTTGGGCGGGATCGGCCGGCCCGCCTTGATCGCGGCGGCGATCTCCTCCAGCGGGGCGACGCGATAGCCGCCCTTTTCGAGCTTTTCGAGATGCCGGGCGAACTGCTCGGCGCGGATGTTGGTGGAAGGGATGCCGCTTTCGCCGAAGCGGTGGTACATCAGCACCACCGCGGACGACGCCTCGGCCGGGGTTTCGGCGAGGGCGGGAGCGGCGGCGAGGAACGCGGCGACCGCCGCGAGAAGGGGGCGAAGCATCGGGGGCCTCATCGCATCATCGGGATCGGGAGCACGCTGTCGGAGAGGAGCGGAAACCGCTCGCGCGCGCGGAACAACTGGTAGTGCCACCATTCGTTGGCATAGAACTCCCACCCCGCCGCGGTCATCAGCCCGAGCAGCAGGGCGCGGTTGCGCTGCGCGGCGGGGGAGACGTCGGTGCGGCCGTGGTGGGCGCGGGCGGTGAAGGCGTCGAACGCGGTGCCCATGTCGAGCTCCGCGCCGTCGGCGTCGGTCAGGGTGAGGTCGACGGCGGCGCCGCGGCCGTGCAGGCTGCCGTGCCGCGGGTCGGCGACGAATTCCGGGTTCGGGGTGTGGGTCCACAGCACCCACTGCGCCTCGGCGGGGCGGAACGCGTCGAGGATCTTGAGGCGCAGGCCCTGCGCCGCGGCGAGGTCGCGGGCGCGTTCGAGCTTGGCAAGGGCTTCGGGCAGCAGATAACATGCCGCGCGGCGATAGACCGGCGCGCCGGTGAAGTTGTCGGCGGTCGCGTAGGCGAGGTCGATAACGACGCCGTGAGCTTCGGGCGTGACTTCGATCAGCATCGGTCGGATGGCCTCGGACGAAAGACGGAATTTCCCGAGCATAGGATTGGCGGGCATGTCGGAACAAGTCGAACTTGGCGTCGGCGCGGTGGTGGCGCTCGATACCGCCGGGCGCGCCTGCCAGGCGGGGGTGTTCGTGAACGGCGCGGCGAAGGCGGTGCGCCGCGTCGAGATGCTGCACGGTCAGGCCGAGGCGCTGCTGCCGCTGGTGCAGGCGGTGATGGCCGAGGCGGGGGTGGAGTACGCCACGGTGCGCGCGGTGGTCGCCACCGCCGGACCGGGGTCGTTCACCGGGCTGCGGGTCGGGCTGGCGGCGGCGCAGGGGCTCGGCCTCGCGATCGGCTGTCCGGTGCTGGCGGTGAGTTCGTTCGCGGCCTGGGCGATGGAGGCGGGCGGCGCGGTGCGGGTGGCGCTCGACACCCGCCGCGGCGACGCCTTCGTGCAGGATTTCGACGCCGACGGCCGGGCCGCGGGCGCGCCGTTCCTGGGCGCGGCGGCGCTGGCGCAGGCGCCGGGCGTGGTCGGCGATCTCGCGGGCGGGGTCGCTCCCGCGCTCGAAGGGGTGTTCGCGGCGGCGCTGCGGCCGGAGCATCGGCTGCCGCCGGTGCCGATCTATCTGCGCGAGGCGGACGCGGTGCCGCAGGGCGGTCCGCGGTGCGCCTGAGCGAGGCGGGGGCGGCGTTTGCCGAAGTCTACGCGGCGCTGCACCGACGCTGCTTCGCCGAGGCCTGGTCGGCGCAGGCGTTCGCCGGGCTGTTCGCCGGGCCGGGGGTGTTCGGCGCGATCGCCGAGGCCGACGGCGCGCCGTGCGGCTTCGTGCTCTGCCGGACGGTCGCCGACGAGGCGGAAATCCTGTCCGTCGGCACGCTTCCCGAGGCGCGCGGCCGCGGCGTCGGCGCTGCGCTCCTGCGCCATGCGGAGACCGGGGCGGCGCGCCGGGGCGCGGCGCGGATGTTCCTGGAGGTGGCGGTCGCCAACGCCGCGGCGCTGGCGCTCTATGCCCGGGCCGGGTTCGTGGCGGTGGGCACCCGCCGCGACTACTATTGCGCGTGCATCGACGGCCGCACGGTTCGCATCGACGCCAGAATTCTCAGCAAGCCGCTGACTTCGGCAGGCGGAACCGCCGAAAATCCGAAGTAACGCGGGGTTTCCCGACAATGACCGCGACGGGGCGGCGGCCGATGATCTGTCCGCGCCCGCCCCTGGTCTCTTTCCGCGCAGCACCGTTATAATTCTTTCGGATGATAAAATAAGCCGGATCTCCAGCCGGAAGTATCACTTCCTGTCTGTCCGGCGCGAATTTGTATCGGGGATAAATGGATCGGGAGGGGAGGGCAGTGCGGGTTCGGGCATTTTATTATCGACGATTTTGCGGTTGATACCGATCCCGATGCATTTTATAACATAGACGATCAGATGTTTGGAGGGATTCGGTATATGTCTGGCCCAGAAAGCAAGGATAGCCTGCTTCATCTTACGACGCAAATCATCGCCGCGCACGTGAGCAAGAACGACGTCTCTCCGGCCGATCTTTCCGGCTTGATTCGCAACGTGTATTCGACCCTGTCGACGCTCGGCGAAACGCCCGCCGCGGCGGATCGCCCGCAGCCCGCGGTCGCGGTGAAGAAGTCGGTCACCCCCGAGTACATCATCTGTCTCGAGGACGGCAAGAAGCTGAAGATGCTGAAGCGCCACCTCAAGACCGCCTACGACATGACGCCGGAGGACTATCGCGAGAAGTGGGGCCTGGCCGCCGACTATCCGATGGTCGCGCCCAACTACGCACGGCATCGCTCGTCGTTGGCGAAGAAGATCGGCCTCGGCACCCGGGCGCGGCGCGGCCGCGGCGAATAGACCTCACGCACGGCCGGGCGATTCGCGGCGGACGGCCCCCGGGTCAGTCCGCCGTTGCGCGTTCGGGCGCGAGCCTGCACAATGACCGGCGGCCGCGGCCGCTTTTCATTCGCGCGAATTGGGGCTACTGTCGCGGCGGGGAAACCCTTCTGTAGGATTGATGGCAGGACATGACCTCCCGGATTGAGAAACGCTGCCTCGAGCTCGGCCTGAAGATGACCGGCCAGCGTCGGGTGATCGCCCAGGTGCTCTCGGACTCCGAGGATCACCCGGACGTCGAGGACGTCTATCGCCGCGCCACCGAAATCGACCCGCGCATCAGCATCGCCACCGTTTATCGCACCGTGCGCCTGTTCGAGGAGGAAAAGATCCTCGAACGGCTCGACTTCGGCGACGGCCGGGCGCGCTACGAGGAAATGTCCGACGATCATCACGACCATCTGATCGACATCGGCAGCGGCCAGGTGATCGAGTTCCACTGCAAGGAAATCGAAGACCTGCAGCGCAAGATCGCGCGGGATCACGGGTTCCGTCTGGTCGGGCACCGCCTCGAACTCTACTGCAAGCCGTTCGACAAATCCGGCTCGGACGAACCGCAGGATTGAGCCGGAGCGCTCCCGCCGGGAGCCCAATCCGAGCTGACATACGGAGAATCATGGATCCCATCGAAGCAACCGTCGGCGGCAGCATGGAAGTTCGCCTGGCCGCCGGTCCGAACGAGGTCGACGCCGCCCAGGGGTTGCGCTTCCGCGTCTTCTACACCGAGGGCGGGGCGCAGGCCTCGGCGGAGACCGCGGCGCTCGAGCGCGACAGCGACGCCTTCGACGCGGTGTGCGACCACCTGCTGGTGATCGACCATGCCCGCGGCGACGACCCCAAGGACAACATCGTCGGCACCTATCGCCTGATGCGCCGCGAGCATGCGGAGAAGGCGGGCCGGTTCTACACCGCCGCCGAATACGACATCTCGCGGATTCTCGCGCTCGACGGGCCGATCCTCGAACTCGGTCGGTCGTGCACCGACCCGGCCTACCGCACCCGTTCGACGATGCAGCTGCTGTGGCAGGGGATCGCCGCCTACGTCTTCGCCCACGACATCGGCATGATGTTCGGCTGCGCGTCGATGAGCGGCACCGATCCGGAGGCGCTCGCCCTCGAACTCGCCTATCTCCACCACTACCACCGCGCGCCGGACGACTTCCGCCCGCGCGCGCTGCCGCATCTCTACACCGAGATGAACCGCATGGAGAAGGACGCGGTGTCGCCCAAGACCGCCCTCAACGCCCTGCCGCCGCTGATCAAGGGGTATCTCCGCCTCGGCGGCTTCGTCGGCGACGGCGCGGTGGTCGATCGCCAGTTCAACACCACCGACGTCTGCGTCATGGTCAAGACCGATCTCGTGACGGACAAGTACTTCCGTCACTACGACCGCACCGCGCGCGGCTGAGGCGATGCAGCGCGCCGCCGAACCGACGCCGGGACAGTTCGGAAACCACGGTCGCATCGAGTCCGCGATCGCCGGGCTCCGGATCGCGGCGATCGTCGCGTGGCTGCTGCTGCTGCTGCCGGTGTACCTCGTGGCGATGACGTCGGACGCCGCGCAGACGGCCCTCAACAGGCTGTTCTGGAGCGGCGTGCTGCGTCTCGCCAACGTGCGGGTCAAGGTTCACGGGCGGGTGTCGCCGCTGCGGCCGCTGCTGTTCGTCTCCAACCACGTGTCCTATCTCGACATCCCGGTGCTCGGCAGCCTGTTGCCCGGAGTGTTCGTGGCGAAGGCGGAGATCGCCGGCTGGCCCGGCTTCGGCCTGATCGCCAGGCTCGGCCGCGCGGTGTTCGTCGAACGCAAGCGCACCGAGGCGGCGCGGCAGAAGGAGGCGCTCGGCCGCCGCCTCGCCCGCGGCGTGCCGCTGATCCTGTTCCCCGAGGGCACCAGCGACGATGGCAACCGCGTCTATCCGTTCAAGAGCACGCTGTTCTCGATCGCCGAGGAGGAGGTCGAGGGGCAGCCGGTGATGGTGCAGCCGGTGGCGATCGCCTATACCCGCTGCTTCGGCATGCCGATCGGCTACGTCTGGCGGCATTTCTTCGCGTGGTACGGCGACATGGACCTTGCGCCGCACCTTTGGGATCTGCTGCGCATGGGCCGCCTCACCGTCGAGGTGAGCTTCCTCGAACCGCGCATGCTCTCGGCGCTCGGCACCCGGAAGGCCGCCGCCGAATACTGCCACCGCAGCGTGCGCGCCGCGGTGGGCCGGGCCCTGAGCGGCCGGACGCCGTCTTGACTTTGGGAAGTCCGGTGATACCGTCGGAATTTCGTCAACCATAGGAAACCTGCGCCCAGTGAGCGAACGCAAGAAAGTATTCATCAAGACCTACGGCTGTCAGATGAACGTCTATGACACCGCGCGGATGAAGGACGTGCTCGCGCCACTGGGATACGTCGCCGCCGACACTCCGGCGGACGCGGATCTCGTCGTCCTCAACACCTGCCACATCCGCGAGAAGGCGGCGGAGAAGGTCTATTCGGACCTCGGCCGCCTGCGTCCGTTCGCCGCCGAGAAGGCGGAGCGGGGCGGGCGCATGCTGGTGGCGGTGGCGGGCTGCGTCGCCCAGGCCGAGGGCGAGGCGATCAAAACCCGCGCGCCGATCGTCGACATCGTGCTCGGCCCGCAGACCTACCACCGCCTGCCGGAGATGGTCGCCCGCGCGCTGCGCGAGGACGGCGCGGTGTTCGACACCGAGTTTCCGGTGGAGCCGAAGTTCGACTTCCTGCCGCCGCCCGGTGCGGCCGGGCCTTCGGCGTTCCTGGCGATTCAGGAAGGCTGCGACCGCTTCTGCACCTATTGCGTGGTCCCCTATACGCGCGGCGCCGAATACGCGCGCCCGGCGGCCGACGTGCTCGCCGAGGCGCGGCGTCTGGTCGCCACCGGCGCGCGCGAGATCACCCTTCTCGGCCAGAACGTCAACGCCTGGGCGGCGGACGGCTGGAGCTTCGGCCGCCTGCTGCGCGAACTCGCGGAGATCGACGGCCTCGACCGCCTGCGCTACACCACCTCGCACCCCCTGAGCGTCGACGACGACCTGATCGCCGCGCACCGCGACGTGCCGAAGCTGGTGCCGTTCCTGCACCTGCCGATCCAGTCGGGCTCCGACCGGGTGCTGAAGGCGATGAACCGCGGCCACACCGTCGCCCGCTATCTCGATACCGTCGCCCGGCTCAAGGCGGCGCGGCCGGATCTCGCGATGTCGTCGGACTTCATCGTCGGCTTTCCCGGCGAGACCGACGCCGAGTTCGCCGAAACCCTGGCGGTGATCCGCGAGGTCGGCTTCGTTCAGGCGTTTTCGTTCAAGTATTCGGCGCGCCCCGGCACCCCCGCGGCGCTGATGCCGAAGCAGGTGCCGCAGGCGGTGGCTGAAGCGCGGCTCGCCGCGCTTCAGGCCGAGCTCGGCGGCATCCAGGCGGCGTTCAACGCCGCGTGCGTCGGCAAGGCGCTGCCGGTGCTGTTCGACCGCCCCGGCCGCCACGCCGGGCAGCTGATCGGCCGTAGCCCGACGATGCAGGCGGTCCACGCCGAAGCCCCGGCCGATGCGATGGGGACGATCCGCGCGGTGCGGATCGTCGGCGTCGGCCCCAACAGCCTCGCCGGCGAACTCCTCCCCGGCGACGAAAGGGAAGCGGCGGAATGAACGCCAGAGTGCTTGAACGGGTTCTCGATTTCGGCAGCAACGCGGTGGCCGCGGAGGTCTACGGCCCGCACAACGTCCATCTCGAACGCATCGAGGCGCTGCTCGGCGTCACCTGCGCGCCGCGCGGCAACGCGCTCACGCTCGCGGGGGCGGGCCGCGCGCTCGATATCGCCGAGCGGGCGGTGCGCCGCCTCGCCGAGCAGGCCAAGACCGGCCGCGGCATCGAGGGCGCCGACGTCGAGGCGGCGGTGCGGATGAGCCGCGGCCAGCCCTCCGACGGCGAGGACGAGGCGGAAACCGGCCTCAAGACCCGCAAGAAGACGATCCTGCCGCGCACGCCCAAGCAGGCCGACTACATCCGCGCGATGCAGCGCCACGATCTGGTCTTCGGCCTCGGCCCGGCGGGCACCGGCAAGACCTACCTCGCGGTGGCGATGGCGGTGTCGAAATACCTCAAGGGCGAGGTGGCGCGGATCATCCTGTCGCGTCCGGCGGTGGAGGCGGGCGAGAATCTCGGCTTCCTCCCCGGCGACCTGCGCGAGAAGGTCGATCCCTACCTGCGGCCGCTCTACGACGCCCTCAACGACATGATGCCCCACGATCAGGTGCAGAAGCGCATCGCCTCCGGTGACATCGAGATCGCGCCGCTCGCGTTCATGCGCGGACGCACCCTGTCGGACGCGTTCGTGATCGTCGACGAGGCGCAGAACACCACCGCGGTGCAGATGAAGATGCTGCTCACCCGCCTGGGCGAGGGCTCGGTGATGGTGGTCAACGGCGACCTCACCCAGGTCGACCTGCCGAAGGGGGTGCGCTCCGGCCTGCGCGACGCCCTCGAAATTCTCGAAGGCGTCGAGGGCATCGGCTGCGTCGAGTTCGGCGATGCCGACGTGGTGCGCCACGGGCTGGTGGCGCGGATCGTCTCCGCCTATGCCGCCCACACGCCCAAGACCCCCTACGACGGCCCCGCCGGAGGCCCGCATGGCTGAGGACCTGAACGCGCGGATCGGCGATCCGGACGGCGCCTGGAGCTTCGACGTCACCGCCGATCCGGCGTGGGACGACGCCTTGCCGGCGTGGCGGCGGATCGTCGCCGAGGTCGGCGCGGCGGCCGCGCCGCGCGTCGCCGAGGCGCTTGCCGAGGCGGGCGTTCTCGCGCCGGCGGAGATCGCGCTGCTGCTGGCGACGGACGACGACGTCCGCGAGCTCAATCGCGACTGGCGCGACAAGGACGCCGCCACCAACGTGCTGTCGTTCGCCACCTGGTGGGACGACGACTGCCCGGCGCCGCCCGCGGGCGCGCCGCTGCCGCTCGGCGACATCGCGGTGGCGCGCGAGACGCTGTTCGCCGAGGCGGCCGACGGCGGTCTCGCGCCGGATCACCATTTCGCCCATCTGCTGCTGCACGGCGTGCTGCATCTGCTCGGCTACGACCATCAGGAGGCCGACGAGGCCGAGGCGATGGAAGCGCTCGAAACCCGCCTGCTCGCCGGGCTCGGCATCGCCGACCCGCACGCCGCGGCGCTGCTCCACGGAGACGGAGATGACTGACCCGACCGCCGAACAATCCGGCGAAGACCCCCAGCCTCGACGCGAGCGCTCGTGGTGGCAGGCGTTCAAGGACAGCTTGCCGTGGTCGGCCACCGAGCCGACGGTGCGCGAGGCGATCGCCGAACTCATCGAGGAGGGCGGCGAGCCGGGCGCGCCGATGGATGCCCACGAGCGCCTGCTGCTGACCAATATCCTCCGCCTGCGCGACGTCACCGCGGCGGACGTGATGATGCCGCGCGCCGACATCGTCGCCGCGGCGATCGACACCGCCCTGCCCGAACTCGTCCGGCGCATCGTCGAGGAGGGGGTGTCGCGGATGCCGGTCTATCGCGAGACTCTCGACGACGCGGTCGGCCTCGTCCACATCAAGGACGCGGTGCGCCACATGGTCGGCGGCGGCGAAGCCTCGCTCAGCCGCATCCTCCGGCCGATCCTGTTCGTCGCGCCGTCGATGCGGGTGCTCGACCTGCTGCTGGAGATGCGCGTCAAGCGCACCCACATGGCGCTGGTGATCGACGAATACGGCGGCGTCGACGGTCTGGTGACGATCGAGGATCTGGTCGAGCAGATCGTCGGCGAGATCGACGACGAGCACGACATCGAGGAAGACCCGGAGCTGGTTTGGCGCGCCGATACCGTGCTCGAGGCCGACGCCCGGGTCTCGATCGAGGACTTCGAGCACGTCGTCGGGCCGCTGCTGACGCCCGAGGAGCGCGACGACGTCGACACCCTCGGCGGCCTGGTGTTCGCGATCGCCGGGCACATTCCGGCGCGCGGCGAGCTGGTGCCCCATTCCTCCGGCATCGAATTCCAGATCGTCGACGCCGACCCGCGCCGGATCAAGCGCCTGCGCGTCCGCAACCTGCCGCCCGGCACCCGCCCCGGCGACGCATCATGACCCTGCCGAAGCTCGGCGGCGGGTGGCTCGCGCTCGCCGCCGGCGCGACGCTGGTGACGGCGCTGCCGCCGCTCTCGTGGCTGCCGCTGCTGCCGCTCGCGCTCTCCGCCGCCTATCTCGTCTGGGCCGCCGCCGACGCCGCGCCGCGGCCGAAGCGGTGGCGCTTCCTGGTCGGCTGGACGTTCGGCGTCGGCTACTTCGCCGCCGGACTCTACTGGGTGTCCTACGCCTTTCTCGTCGATGCCGAGACCTACGGCTGGATGATTCCGTTCGCCCTCGTCGGCCTCGGCGCCGGGCTTGGTCTGTTCACCGGCCTCGCGTTCTGGCTCGCGGGATTCGCGCCGCCGCGGCCGCTCGCCCGCTGGACCGGCTTCGCCGCCGCGTGGGTCGCGGTCGAATGGTTGCGCGGCTGGGCGTTCACCGGATTTCCCTGGAACTCCCTGGGCATCGCGTGGTCGCCGTTTCCGGCATTCGCCCAGCCCGCGGCGTGGATCGGCATGTACGGTCTCGCCTGGCTCACCGCGCTCGCCGCCACCGCGCCCGCCGCCGGATGGCTCGGGGCGTTCGGGGCGCGCCGGGGCGGGCTGCGCGGCGTCGCGGTCGCCGCGCTGATGGCGGCGGCGTGGGGCCTGAGCGGCGCGGCGCGGCTGCCCGCGGGCCCGATGCCGACGCAGCCCGAGGTGGCGCTGCGCCTAGTGCAGCCCGCGATTCCCCAAAGCCTGAAGTGGGACCCGGTGGCGCGTCGCGACAACCTTTACGAACAGGTGTTGCTGAGCCGGGCGCCGGGGTGGGAGAAGGCGACCCACGTGATCTGGTCCGAGACCGCGGCGACCTGGCCGGTGGACCGCGCCGAGGACGGCGTTGTGCGCAACCTCGTCGCCCAGGCGGCGCCGCCCGGCGGCTGGCTGATCACCGGCGCGCCGCGGCAGAGCCCGCAGGGCGCGCCGCTCAGGATCTGGAACAGCGTCGTCGCCCTTTCCGCCGCGGGCGAGATCGCCGCGGTCTACGACAAGGCGCATCTCGTACCGTTCGGCGAATACGTACCGTTCGCCGGAGTCCTGCCGGTCGCCAAGCTCACCCACGGCCGCGTCGATTTCTCCGCCGGGCCGGGGCTCGAAACCGAGCGTCTCCCCCGCACCCCCGCCTACAGTCCGCTGGTGTGCTACGAAGTGATCTTCCCCGGCGCGGTCGTCGCCGCCGATCGCCCCGACTGGCTGCTCAACGTCACCAACGATGCGTGGTTCGGTCTGTCCGCCGGGCCGCATCAGCATTTCGCCTCGGCGGTGCTGCGTTCGGTCGAGGAGGGATTGCCCCTGGTCCGCGCCGCCAATACCGGCATCAGCGCGGTGGTCGATCCCTACGGACGTGTCGTCGCCCGGCTCGATCTCGGCCGCCGCGGCGTGCTCGACGCGCCGCTGCCGCTGCCGCTGCCGCCTACCCGGTTCGCGCGATGGGGCAATCTGACCGCGCTCGCCGTCGCCGCGCTCGCGCTGATCGTCGGGCTCGCGCTTGCGAACCGCCCGATTCTCCCCAAATTGGATCCGGGGTCGTGAAATCTCATACCTTTGATGCACCATCGCCGAGAGTTTGCCGTTGACGGTCATACAACTGCATGTATACACTAGTGAGTGGGGAGATCAAATAACGGGAGACTTGGGGCAATTCCAGGAGAGGGAAATGCCAGTTTTCAGTGAACGCGAAAGTGAAGAAATCCGGGTCCGTGGCTCATCGCGGGGCCGCACGCCGCAAGGCAATCCGAACCCGGTCGACGTCCACGTCGGAGGACGAATCCGTCTCCGCCGTACGCTTCTCGGAATGAGCCAGGAACGGTTGGGAGATGCCCTCGGGCTCACCTTCCAGCAGGTGCAGAAGTACGAACGCGGCACCAACCGGGTCGGCGCCAGCCGTCTCTGGGACCTGAGCCGGGTTCTCGACGTTCCGGTCAGCTTCTTCTACGACGACATGACCGACGACGTCGCCGATCACAGTCCCCGCCTGATCTCCGGCCTGGCCGAGGAACCCGAGGCGGTCGAAGCCGACCCGCTCACCAAGCGCGAGACTCTCGAACTGGTGCGCGCCTACTATCGCATTCAGGATCCCACGGTGCGCAAGCGCGTGTTCGATCTCGCCAAGGCGCTCGCCGCCGCCGCGGAATCCCTCGCCGTCGTCGAGCGCCAGAAGATTTCCTGACCCCGCCGGTTGCACCGGGCGCATTCCGCGCCCAGTGTCTACCCCCGTCGTCCTTGCTTTGGCGGCCCGGTTCGGATACCAGATGAAGCGAATTCGCGCGCCGGAAGCGGCGCGCGGTTGGCTGTTTCGTCCGCTGCCAGGATTTCGCCGTTGTCGGGTTCGCCGGCATGCGCGGTTACGGAAAGGGGTCCCGCAAAGATGTTCCAAACCGATTATGTGTTCACCAGCGAGTCGGTCGCCGAAGGCCATCCGGATAAGGTCTGCGACCGTATCTCCGATGCCGTGGTCGACACCTTCCTTGCCGCCGATCCGCATGCGCGCGTCGCATGCGAAACCCTCGCCACCACCAACCGCATCGTTCTCGCGGGCGAAGTGCGCGGTCCCGCGTCGATCACCTCGGAAACCCTCGAACGGGTCGCGCGCGACGCGGTGAAGGCGATCGGCTACGAACAGAACGGCTTCCACCACGCAGAGTGCGAGGTCGAGGTTCTGCTCCACGCCCAGTCCACCGACATCGCCATGGGCGTCGACGCCGCCGGCAACAAGGACGAGGGCGCGGGCGACCAGGGCATCATGTTCGGCTACGCGGTCGACGAGACCCCCGAGCTGATGCCCGCGCCGATCGTCTACGCCCACAACATCCTCAAAACCATGGCCGCCGCCCGCCACTCCGGTGCGCGCCCCGAGTTCGGCCCCGACGCCAAGAGCCAGGTGACGCTGCGCTATAAGGACGGCAAGCCGGTCGGCGCGACCTCGGTGGTGGTCTCCACCCAGCATGCCGAGTCCGTCTCCCAGGCCGACATCCGCAAGCTCGTCCGGCCGTTCGTCGAGAACGTGCTGCCGGAAGGCTGGATGCCGCCCGAGGACGAATTCTACGTCAACCCCACCGGCCGCTTCGTGATCGGCGGTCCGGACGGCGACTGCGGCCTCACCGGGCGCAAGATCATCGTCGATACCTACGGCGGCGCCGCTCCGCACGGCGGCGGGGCGTTCTCCGGCAAGGATCCGACCAAGGTCGACCGCTCCGCCGCCTACGCCGCGCGCTACCTCGCGAAGAACGTCGTCGCCGCGGGCCTCGCGTCGCGCTGCCTGATCCAGGTCTCCTACGCCATCGGCATCTCCAAGCCGCTGTCGGTCTACGTCGAGACCTTCGGCACCGGCAAGGCTCCGGAAGCCGACCTGTCGCGCGCCTTGCAGGAGCTGATGGACCTCTCGCCCCGCGGTATCCGCGAGCATCTCCAGCTCAACCGCCCGATCTACGCCCGCACCGCCGCCTACGGCCACTTCGGCCGTGCCGCCGAGGCGGACGGCGGCTTCTCGTGGGAACGCGCCGATCTTGCCGACAAGCTGCGCGGGCTGCTGGCCTGATGCAGCCCGGCGACCTCCCGCCCGAGGCGCGGGACCTCAAGTTCTACGGCCGCCGCAAGGGCAAGGCCCTGCGGCCCGGCCGCGCCCGTCTGATGGAAACCCTGCTGCCGGAGATCGCGGTCCCCGGCGGCGAGGGTCCGCTCGATCCGAAGGCGCTGTTCGCCGCGCCGGTCGGCGAAGCCTGGCTCGAAATCGGCTTCGGCGGCGGCGAGCACCTCGCCGGTCAGGCGCAGGCCAACCCCGGCGTCGGCATCGTCGGCTGCGAGGTCTTCCTCAACGGCGTCGCCCGCCTGATGTCGCTGCTCGACGCGGGCGGCGCCACCGATCGCGTCCGCGTCCACCACGGCGACGTCCGCGCCCTCATGCCGCGCTTCCCCGCGGCGTCGTTCGCGCGGATCTTCGTGCTTTTCCCCGATCCGTGGCCGAAGTTCCGCCACGCCAAGCGCCGCTTCATCGGACCGGACAACCTGCCCGAACTCGCGCGCCTGCTGGCGGACGGCGGCGAACTCCGCGTCGCCTCCGACGACATGACCTACATCCGCTGGTCGCTCCGCCATTTGATGGAGTCGTCCGACTTCGTCTGGATGGCGGAAACCCCCGACGACTGGCTCGGCCGCCCCGCCGATTGGGTGCCCACCCGCTACGAACAGAAGGCGATCCGCCAGGGCCGCACCCCGGTGATCCTGCGCTTCCGCCGCAATCCGCGGGTGGCGGGGAAGTAAAACCCGCGGAGAGACTCGCTCCTTCCGCGCCTCTCCGAGGTTTGATTTTCCGCGACGCGGGATAAACCGGTCTTGCGGCGTGAAGGTCTTGCGGCGCTTGGCGCGAACACCGGCAAGAACGGGCTGCGAAGGCCCTCGGCCCTTGCCGGGTCCGGGCGTCGTCCGGCCGGGTTTCGAGAATCTTCTTTACACTTCGGCGCGATCGTCTAGATTGTGATCCGACATTCTTATTGGACGGCTCACGGACGCCGATGAGGGTGGGCCGGTGGCCCACTTTTTTTGTTTGTGCGCCGTTCGGCCGGAACGGATGGGCGGACGCATGGATATTTCGCGGCATGTGGCGGAGCTGATCGCGCCTTCTCTTGCCGACATGGGCTACGAGGTGGTGCGGGTGACTTTCACCGGCAACATCAAGAAGACCCTGCAGATCATGGCGGAGCGGGTGGACCGCGTGGGGATGACGGTGGACGACTGCTCCGACATCAGCCGCGTGGTGTCGGCGCTGCTCGACGTGGACGATCCGATCGCCGGACAATACATGTTGGAGGTCAGTTCGCCGGGCCTGGACCGGCCGCTGACCCGCCGCGAGGATTTCGTGCGGTTCGCCGGGTTCGAGGCGAAGCTCGAGACGACGATGCCGATGGACGGCCGCAAGCGCTTCAAGGGCAAGCTCCTGGGGCTCTCCGACGCGGGCGAGATCGCGATGGCGCTGGAAGAAGGCGGCGAGATCGCCGTGCCGTTTTCCAACTTCGCGCGGGCGAAGCTGGTGCTCACCGACGAGCTGATCAAGGCAGCGGAAAAAGAACAAGGTCAGGGGTCTTAAGGATGGAACGTACTGCGGCATTGCCACGGCCCGAACTGCTTCAGGTTGCGGATGCGGTCGCCCGCGACAAGGGCATCGACCGCGACGAGGTGATCGAGGCGATGGAGTCGGCGATCCAGAAGGCGGGTCGCTCGAAATACGGCCACGACTACGACATCCGCGCGATCATCGATCGCAAGACCGGCGAGATCCGCCTCGCCCGCTACGTCGAGGTGGTCGCCGAGGTCGAGGACGAGAACACCCAGATGACCCTGGCGGACGCGAAGCTGCGCGACGCGGCGCTCGAGGTCGGCGACTTCTTCGTCGATCCGCTGCCGCCGATCGACTTCGGCCGCATCGCCGCGCAGACCGCGAAGCAGGTGATCGTGCAGCGGGTCCGCGACGCCGAGCGGATGCGCCAGTACATGGAATTCCAGAATCGCACCGGCGAGATCGTCAACGGTCTGGTGAAGCGCGTCGAGTTCGGCAACGTCTACGTCGATCTCGGCCGCGCCGAGGCGCTGCTGCGCCGCGACGAACTGATCCAGCGCGAGACCTTCCGCGTCGGCGACCGGGTGCGCGCCTACATCATGGCGGTGCGCCAGGAGCCGCGCGGCCCGCAGATCTTCCTCTCGCGCACCCATCCGCAGTTCATGGCCAAGCTGTTCGCGCAGGAAGTGCCCGAGATCTACGACGGCATCATCGAGATCAAGTCGGTGGCGCGCGACCCGGGCAGCCGCGCGAAGATCGCGGTGCTCTCGAACGACAGCTCGATCGACCCGGTCGGCGCGTGCGTCGGCATGCGCGGCAGCCGCGTGCAGGCGGTGGTGGGCGAGCTTCAGGGCGAGAAGATCGACATCATCCAGTGGTCGCAGGACCCGGCCACCTTCATCGTCAACGCCCTGGCCCCGGCCGAAGTCACCAAGGTGGTGCTGGACGAGGAAACCAACCGCATCGAGGTGGTGGTGCCCGACGACCAGCTCTCGCTGGCGATCGGCCGCCGCGGCCAGAACGTGCGCCTCGCCTCGCAGCTGACCGGCTGGGATATCGACATCCTCACCGAGCAGGAGGAGTCGGAGCGCCGCCAGGAAGAGGTGAAGTCGCGCTCGCAGATGTTCATCGACGCGCTGGACGTGGACGACGTGATTGCCCATCTCCTCGTCAACGAGGGCTTCACCTCGGTGGAGGAGGTGGCCTACGTGCCCGCCCAGGACCTCGGCGACATCGAGGGCTTCGACGACGAGATCGCGGTGGAACTGCAGAGCCGCGCGCAGGCGTTCCTCGAAACCCGCGACAAGGCCGCGGGCGAGCGCCGCGTCGAACTCGGCGTCGAGGATGCGCTGGCGGAACTCGAAGGTCTTACCCCGGTGATGCTGGTGAAGCTCGGCGAGGCGGAGATCAAAACCCTCGACGATCTCGCCGATCTCGCCAGCGACGAACTGATCGACATCGTCGGCGCCGACGAGATGACCGAGGACGAGGCCAACGCGGTGATCATGGCGGCGCGTGCGCACTGGTTCGACGACGAGGATGCGGCGACGCCGGATGACGCAGACGCCTGACACGGATCCGGATGACGGTGACGGCCCGCGCCGCCGCTGTCTCGTTCTCGGCGGGACGCAGCCCACCGACCTTCTGGTGCGTTTCGTCGTCGGTCCCGACGGCGCGATCGTGCCGGACGTCGACGAGCGCCTGCCGGGGCGGGGTTTTTGGTTGAGTGCGCGCCGGGATGTGGTAGAAACGGCGGTCAAGCGCAAGGCTTTTCCCCGCGCGGCGCGCCGTGCGGTGGCGGTGCCCGAGGACCTCGCCGACCGGCTTGAACGGCTGCTGCTGCGCCGCTGCCTCGACTCGCTCGGGCTGGCGCGTCGTTCGGGCGTCGCGGTGTGCGGCTTCGACAAGGTCGCCGAGGCGATCGCCGCCGGGTCCGGCTGGCTGATCGCGGCGAAGGACGGCGGTGCCGACGGGCTGCGCAAGATCGGCCAGGTCGAGCGGCGTTCGGCGCAGACGGTGCGGCATGCCGAACCGGCGCTGACGGCGGCGGAACTGGGCGCGGCGTTCGCCCGCGACCGCGCGGTGCATGGTTGGGTGGGTGCCGGTCCGCTCGGCGAGCGGATCGCCCGCGACATGGCGCGACTCGCGGCCTATCGCGGGCAGGACGAGGATCGGAGCGCCGAACCGGCGCAGTGAACGTACAGAAATCAGGACAGTGATGGCGGACGATACCACGGATAACGATCGGAAGGCTCCCTTGACCCTGCGCACGGGCACTCTGGAGTTGAAGAAGACGGTTGAAAAAGGCCGTGTTCGCCAGAGCTTTTCCCATGGCCGCTCGAAAGAGGTGAAGGTCGAGGTTCGCCGCAAGCGGACGATCGCCACCGGCGGGTCGTCCGCGTCCGATCACGGCTTCGACAACGGCGTCCTCACCAACTCGGAGAAGGCCCAGCGCCTGCGCGTGCTGCAGGAAGCGCGCCGCGCCGAGGAGGAAGCGCGCCGTCGTGCCGAGGAGGAGGCGATCCGCGCCGCCGAGGAGGCCGCGAAGAAGGCCGCCGAGGAGGAGGCCGCGAAGCAGGCCGCCGAGGAAGAGGCCGCGAAGCAGGCCGCCGCCGAGGCCGCGAAGCAGGCCGCCGAGGAAGAGGCGGCGAAGCAGGCCGCCGCCGCCGCGCCCGCCGCTCCGGCGGAGCCGCCGCCCCCGGCCAAGACCGACGCCGAGGGCCGCCCCGCCGAGGTGCGCAAGCCGAAGCGCGAGGGCGAGGCTCCCGCCAAGGGCGAGGAAGAGGACGAGGAGCGCGCCCGCCGCAAGGTCACCGCGCGCCCCGGCGCGCCCGCCGCGCCCAAGGTGGCGGTGCCGAAGAAGACCGAGCCGCGCCGCCGTTCCGGCAAGCTCACCATCACCGCGGCGTTGTCCGACGAGGACCGCGAGGAGCGCGGACGCAGCCTGTCGGCGGTGCGCCGTGCCCGCGAGAAGGAGCGCCTCAAGCAGCTCTCGATGGCGAAGAACCAGGAAAAGGTGGTGCGCGAGGTGGTGATCCCCGAGACGATCTCGGTGCAGGATCTCGCCAACCGCATGGCCGAACGCGGCGCCAACGTCATCAAGACGCTGATGAAACTCGGCATGATGGTCAACATCAACCAGGTGATCGACGCCGACACCGCGCAGCTGGTGGTCGAGGAGTTCGGCCACGTGGCCAAGCGCGTTGCCGAGTCGGACGTCGAGGAAGGCCTGCGCGGCGCGGCCGACGCCGAGGCGCTGCTGCTGCCGCGTCCGCCGGTGGTGACGGTGATGGGTCACGTCGACCACGGCAAGACCTCGCTGCTCGACGCCCTGCGCTCGACCGACGTCGCCGCGGGCGAGGCCGGCGGCATCACCCAGCACATCGGCGCGTATCAGGTCGAAAGCGCGAGCGGCAACCGGATCACCTTCATCGACACCCCCGGCCACGAGGCCTTCACCGCGATGCGCGCCCGCGGCGCGCAGGTGACCGACATCGTCGTTCTGGTGGTGGCCGCCGACGACGGCATCATGCCGCAGACGGTCGAGGCGATCCGCCACGCCCGCGCCGCCCAGGTGCCGATCATCGTCGCCATCAACAAGATCGACAAGCCGGGCGCCAACCCGGATCGCGTCCGCACCGACCTGCTCCAGCACGAGGTGGTGGTCGAATCCCTCGGCGGCGACGTCCAGACGGTCGAAGTCTCGGCGAAGAAGAAGCTCAACCTCGGCCAGCTCGAGGAAGCGATCCTGATGCAGGCCGAAATTCTCGACCTCAAGGCCAACCCGAACCGCGAGGCGGAGGGCGTGGTGGTCGAGGCGCGCATGGAAACCGGCCGTGGCTCGGTCGCCACCGTGCTCGTCCAGCGCGGCACCCTGCACGTCGGCGATATCTTCGTCGCCGGCAAGGAATGGGGCCGCGTGCGCGCGATGACCGATCATCGCGGCCAGAAGATCGAGGCCGCCACTCCCGGCGTTCCGGTCGAGGTGGTGGGCTTCCAGGGCACGCCGGGCGCGGGCGACGACTTCATCGTCACCAACAACGAACAGAAGGCCCGCGAGGTCGCCGACTACCGCCAGCGCAAGGAGCGCGAGGCGAGCCAGGTCAAGACCGCGCGCTCCTCGATGGAAGAGATGTTCGCGCGCATCCAGGCGGGCGAGGTCAAGGAGTTCCCGGTGGTCGTCAAGGCCGATGTGCAGGGCTCGGTCGAAGCCCTGATCGGCACCCTGGAGAAGATCGGCAACGACGACGTGCGCGTCCGCGTGCTGCATGCCGCGGTGGGCGCGATCAACGAATCCGACGTGACGCTGGCGAAGGCCTCGCACGCGCTCACCATCGGCTTCAACGTCCGCGCCAACGCCCAGGCCCGCGACCTTGCGCGCCGCGACAACGCCGAGATCCGCTACTACTCGATCATCTACGACGTCGCGGAAGACATGAAGCGCGCCCTCTCCGGCATGCTCGCGCCGGAGCTCAAGGAGAACTTCATCGGCTACGCCGAAATTCGCCAGGTGTTCAGCATCACCAAGGTCGGCAAGGTGGCGGGCTGCATGGTCACCGAAGGCGTGGTCCGCCGCGGCGCGAAGGTTCGCCTGCTGCGCGACAACGTGGTGATCCACGAAGGCGCTCTCGGCCAGCTCAAGCGCTTCAAGGACGATGCCAAGGAAGTCCGCGAAGGCTACGAGTGCGGCATGTCGTTCGAGAACTACAACGACCTTCAGGTCGGCGACGTGATCGAATGCTACGAAATCGAGGAAGTCGCCGTTTCCTTGTGACCTGTCGGCTCCCGGGGCGCCGCCCCGGGACCCCGCCAGGGGCCGAGGGCCCCTGGAATCCCCTTGTGTTTGGTTTTTGCGCGTAACGCGATAGACTCTTCGCGCGACGCGACGACCGATTGCCGCTTCGCGGCGGAAAACGGAAAGGGGTTCGGGGCCTTCGGCCCCGGCGGGTGCGGGCGGAGCCCGCGACCTTGATGTTCGGAGGCCAATTCCATGACCACTCAAGGACCTTCGCAGCGCCAGCTTCGCGTCGGCGAGGAGATTCGCCACGTGGTGGCGCGCGCGCTGGAGCGCGGCGATCTGCACGACCGCGTGCTCGACACCGTGCCGGTGACGATTTCCGAGGTGCGGGTGAGCCCCGACCTGCGGCATGCGACGGCGTTCGTGATGTCGCTCGGCGGGGTGCGGCTCGACGAGGTTCTGGAGGCTCTGGGCCGCAACGTCTGGGCGCTCAACAAGGCGGTGGCGCGGAGCCTGAAGCTGCGCTATTCGCCGACCCTGAAGTTCATCGCCGATCCGAGCTTCGACGAGGCCTCGCACATCGACGCGGTGCTGCGGCGGCCCGAGGTGGCGCGCGACCTGAGGAAGGACGAAGCGCCCGACGACGACGGGGACGGGCATGGCGCGTAGGAAGAAGGGTCGGCCGATCGACGGCTGGCTGGTGCTCGACAAGCCGGTGGGGATCACCTCGACCGCGGCGCTGGCGCGGTGCCGCCACGCGTTCGACGCGCAGAAGGCGGGGCACGGCGGCACCCTCGACCCGCTCGCCTCGGGAATTCTGCCGATCGCCTTCGGCGAGGCGACCAAGACCGTGAGCTTCGTGATGGACGGGCAGAAGGCGTACCGCTTCAGCGTGCGCTGGGGCGTCGCCACCGAGACCGACGACGGTGAGGGCGCGGTCTGCGCGACCTCCGAGGTGCGGCCGACCGCCGACGAGATCGCGGCGGCGCTGCCCGAGTTCCACGGCGTGCTGCGGCAGGTGCCGCCGCGCTATTCGGCGATCAAGGTGGCGGGCGAGCGCGCCTACGACCTTGCGCGCGAAGGTCTCGCCCCCGATCTTCAACCGAGAGAGGTGGAGGTTCGCAGCCTCACCCTGGTCGGAATGCCCGACGCCGACACCGCCGAGTTCGTGGCCGAATGCGGCAAGGGCACCTATATCCGATCCCTGGCGCGTGATCTCGCGCTCGCCCTCGGCACCGTCGGGCACGTCTCGGCGCTGCGCCGCACCCGGTGCGGACCGTTTGCCGAGGCCGACGCGATTTCTCTGGATAAACTCTTGTCCCTCGGGCATAGTGCGCCGTCCTTGGGCCTTTTGCGCTCCGTAGCGACCGCGCTGGACGACATCCCGGCGCTGGCCGTCAGCGAAGACGAGGCCCGCCACCTTGCCCACGGGCAGGCTCTGGCATTGCTGCCGATCCTGAAGCGATGCCCCTGCCCCGAGGCCGCGAGCGCGCCCGCGATCCGGGCGATGCTGGGCGACCGGGTGGTTGCGATCGCCCGGGCGGAGGCCGGAAGGCTGAAGCCCGTGCGCGTCATTCATTCATCTGAAAACGGAGATTCCGGTGTCGATTACGCAGGAACGCAAGCAGGAACTGATTAAGGAATATGCCACCGCCGAAGGCGATACCGGCTCGCCGGAAGTCCAGGTGGCGGTGCTCTCGGAGCGGATCAAGAACCTCACCGAGCACCTCAAGGAACACAAGAAGGACTTCCACTCCCGCCGCGGCCTTCTGATCATGGTCGGTCAGCGCCGTCGCCTTCTCGACTACGTGAAGGCCAAGGACGTGAAGCGCTACGACAGCCTGATCCAGCGGCTCGGCCTGCGCCGCTAAGCCGAAGCGAAACCGGCGAGACGCCTGGCGCGTCCCGCCGGTTCGCCGTTTCCCGGCCGGGTTCCGGGGCGAGGTTCTGTAGTCATAATTCCCGACGCGCAGGCGGGAATTCTGCGTACAGAACTGAACCCTCGGGTCGCCGGCCACCGTCTGGTCCCGCCCGTATCCGCCCGCCGACGCGCCCCGATGGCGCCGCGGGCGCGGGACACGAACCCAAAGGATAGATGCATGTCTCTTTTCAATGTCACGCGTAAGGAACTGATGTGGGGCGGCCGCAAGCTCGTGCTCGAGACCGGCAAGATCGCCCGCCAGGCCGACGGCGCGGTGCTCGCCACCTACGGCGAGACCTCGGTGCTCTGCACCGTCGTCGGCGCCAAGACGCCGAAGCCGGGGCAGGATTTCTTCCCGCTCACCGTCAACTATCAGGAGAAGGCGTTCGCCGCGGGCAAGATTCCGGGCGGCTTCTTCAAGCGCGAGGGTCGTCCCTCCGAGGCCGAGACCCTGATCTCGCGTCTGATCGACCGTCCGATCCGCCCGCTGTTCGTCGACGGCTACAAGTGCGAGACCCAGGTGGTCTGCACCGTGCTGTCGCACGACCTCGAAAACGCGCCGGACATCGTCGCGATGATCGGCGCCTCGGCGGCGCTGACGATTTCCGGCCTGCCGTTCCTCGGGCCGATCGCCTCGGCGCGCGTCGGCTACAAGAACGGTGAGTTCATCCTCAACCCGACGATCGCCGAAGTCGCCGAGAGCGATCTCGATCTCGTCGTCGCCGGCACCCGCGAGGGCGTGCTGATGGTGGAAAGCCAGGCGCAGGAGCTCTCGGAAGAGGTCATGCTCGGCGCCGTCACCTTCGGCCACGACGCGTTCCAGCCGGTTCTCGACCTGATCATCGGCATGGCCGAGGCCGCCGCCAAGGAGCCGCGCGAGGTTCCGGCCCCGGCGCCGGAAGTCGCCGTTACCGTCGCCAAGTTCCAGGGCGCGGGGATTCCGGCCAAGTTCGCCGCCGCGTACGGCATCAAGGCGAAGCTCGAGCGTCAGGACGCGGTCAAGGCGGTGCGCGCCGAGGCCCTCGAACTGCTCGACGACACCACCGTCGACGCCGCCGCGGCGAAGGACATCTTCGAGCAGATGGAAGCCGACGTGGTTCGCGGCGCGATCCTCGATACCGGTGTCCGCATCGACGGCCGCAACAACGCGCAGATCCGTCCGATCGAGGTCGAGGTCGGCATTCTGCCGCGCGCCCACGGCTCGGCGCTGTTCACCCGCGGCGAGACCCAGGCGCTGGTGGTCACCACCCTCGGCACCGGTCAGGACGAGCAGATCATCGACGCGCTCGAAGGCGAGTATCGCTCGGCGTTCATGCTGCACTACAACTTCCCGCCCTACTCGGTGGGCGAGGCGGGCCGCATGGGTTCGCCGGGCCGCCGCGAGATCGGCCACGGCAAGCTCGCGTGGCGCGCGGTGAAGCCGCTGCTGCCGACCGCCGAAGCGTTCCCCTACACCATCCGTATCGTCTCGGAGATCACCGAGTCGAACGGGTCGTCGTCGATGGCGACGGTGTGCGGCTCGTCGCTGTCGCTGATGGACGCGGGCGTGCCGCTGCCGCGCCCGGTGGCGGGCATCGCCATGGGTCTGATCAAGGAAGGCGACCGCTTCGCGGTGCTCTCCGACATCATGGGCGACGAGGACCACCTCGGCGACATGGACTTCAAGGTCGCGGGCACCGAGGTCGGCGTCACCTCGCTGCAGATGGACATCAAGATCACCTCGATCACCAAGGAGATCATGGGGATCGCGCTCAACCAGGCGCGCGACGGCCGCATGCATATCCTCGGCGAGATGGCGAAGGGCCTCACCGGCGCCCGCTCCGAGGTTTCGGGCAACGCGCCGCGGATCACCACCTTCACGATTCCGAAGGACAAGATCCGTGAAGTGATCGGCTCGGGCGGCAAGGTGATCCGCGAGATCTGCGAGACCACCGGCTGCAAGATCGACATCGAGGACGACGGTACCATCCGCGTCGCCGCGGTCGACGCGACGAAGCAGGAAGAGGCGATCCGCTGGATCAAGGGGATCGCCGCCGAGCCCGAGGTCGGCGCGATCTACACCGGCAAGGTGGTGAAGGTTCTGGAGTTCGGCGCGTTCGTCAACTTCATGGGCAACCGCGACGGTCTGGTGCACGTCTCCGAGATGGCGCAGAAGCGCGTCGCGCACCCGGACGACGTGGTCAAGGTCGGCGATTCGGTGAAGGTGAAGCTGCTGGGCTTCGACGATCGCGGCAAGGTGAAGCTGTCGATGAAGGCGGTGAACCAGGAGACCGGCGAAGAGATCGCCGCCGCGCCGAAGACCGACGCCTGAACACGATCGCCGCCGCCCCCTCCGCGCGAGGGGGCGGCGGCATTGGGGAACGGCCCCGGATTTCGCCTTTCGCGATCGGTCGCCCGGGGGCGGCCCGCCCCAGGGGGATGGGGCTCCGGTCAAGAGGGGGACGCGCGCGGAGCCCGCGCGCGACGGGACAACACGGCGGCGGTGCCGCCGCATTGCGTGGAGATGGATGGCGTGAAAACCCTCCAGAAGCTTTGGATGTCGGGCAAGGACGTGCTGCCGCTGGTGGAAGGCGGCAAGGGCATCGCCGCGTCCTCCGGACTTTCTGCGGGCGCGTGGGCCGCCGCAGGCGGCGTCGGCACGTTTTCCGGCGTCAACGCCGACTTCTACGACGAAACCGGCCGGTTCGTGCCGGTGGTCTACACCGGCAAGACCCGCGGCGAGCGCCACGAGGAGCTGATCGCGTTCGCGATCCGCGGCGGCGTCGCTCAGGCGCGCATCGCCCACGACGTCTCCGGCGGCGAAGGCCGCGTGCACATGAACGTGCTGTGGGAGATGGGCGGCTGCGAGCGCATTCTCGAAGGCGTGCTGGAACAGGCCAAGGGGCTGATCCACGGCGTCACCTGCGGTGCCGGCATGCCCTATCGGCTCGCCGAGATCGCCGCCAAGTACGGCGTCTACTATTATCCGATCGTCTCCTCGGCGCGCGCCTTCCGCGCGTTGTGGAAGCGCGCCTACCACAAGAGCAAGGAGTGGCTGGGCGGCGTCGTCTACGAGGATCCGTGGCTGGCGGGCGGGCACAACGGCCTGTCCAACGTCGAGGATCCGCGCGCGCCGCAGCCGCCTTTTCCGCGCGTCGTCGATCTGCGCCGCGAGATGACGGCCTCGGGTCTCGTCGACACCCCGGTGGTGATGGCGGGCGGAGTGTGGTCGCTGGCGGACTGGGAAGACTGGATCGGTCACCCCGAGATCGGGCCGCTCGCCTTCCAGTTCGGCACCCGGCCGCTGCTGACCAAGGAGAGCCCGATTCCGGAGGCGTGGAAGAAGCGCCTGATGACGCTCGATCCCGGCGACGTGCTGCTGCATCGCTTCAGCCCCACCGGGTTCTATTCCTCGGCGGTCAAGAACGCCTTCCTCGACGATCTCGTCGGCCGTTCGGAGCGGCAGGTGGCGTTCGCCGCCGAAGCCACCGAGACGCTCTCGGCCGAGGTCGCCTACGGCAAGCGCGGCCGCACCGTGTTCGTGGCGCCGGAAGACAAGCCGAAGGTCGAGGCATGGGTGGCGGCGGGCTTCACCGAAGCGATCAAGACCCCCGACGAGACCGTGGTGTTCGTCACTCCCGAGTCGGCGAAGCGGATCCTCAAGGATCAGGTCGACTGCATGGGGTGCCTCTCGGCCTGCAACTTCTCCAACTGGGCGCAGAACCAGGCGGGCACCACCGGGCGACGCGCCGACCCGCGTTCGTTCTGCATCCAGAAGACCTTGCAGAACATCGCTCACACCGACGATGTGGAAAACGAGCTGATGTTCGCCGGGCACAACGTGCATCGCTTCAAGACCGATCCGTTCTACAAGAACGGGTTCGTGCCGACGGTGAAGGAACTGATCGAACGAATTCTTAAAGGCGGCTGATTTTCCGTCGAACTGCCGGAATTTGGCAAAAAGCCGACGAAACCGAGGGTTTTGTCGGCTTCTTTCGTTGCGTTTTGCCCCCGGATTTGAATTAATACAGAGAGCAGGACAAAAGTCCGCCGTACCGGGGGGCCGGCCAGGAGCCGGGACGAAACACATGCTGAACCGCACGCGACCGTTTTCACACGTTCTCGAACAGTTGCGGTCCGTCAACTTGCGGCCGACGCGCCAGCGCCTCGCGCTCGCCAAGTTGCTGTTCGAGAAGCCCGATCGCCACGTCACCGCCGAGGCCTTGCACAAGGAGGCCGCCGCGGAGGGCGCGCGCGTTTCCCTCGCCACGGTCTACAACACGCTCCACCAGTTCACCGAGGCGGGGTTGTTGAAGGAAATCACCGTGGACGCCGGGTGCTCGTACTTCGACACCAACGTCGCCTCGCACCACCACTGCTACGACGAAGATACCGGAACCCTCACCGACATTCCGGCCCATAATCTTCAGGTGGTGGGTTCGCCCGCGATTCCCGAGGGCAAGACGATCCGGCGCATCGACATCGTCGTGCGCGTCGGCGACTGAGGCGGCCACGCCGGTTTTACGGATTGCGGACGGGCTCGGACGGAAGTTCGAGCGCGAGCCGCAGCATGTCGCGCAGCCGGATGCCGTCTTCGACGATAGGCTCCGGATAGGTCCGCACGAAGAAATCCCGGTCGACGCGCTCGACCCGGAATCCCTGACGCTGATAGAACGCGAGCTGATAGCCGAACGACCCGGTGCCCACCTCCAGCCGTTTCGCTCCGGCGGACGCGAGGACGGCGATCGCGTGCCGGAGCAGCGCGGTGCCGATGCCGCGCCGCTGTGCGTCCGGCGAAACCGCGATGCTCATCAGTTCGAAAACGTCCGGGCCGAGGGGCACGATCGCGCACGCGCCGACCGGCGCCGCGCCGGTATCGGCGGCGAAGCACCGCGCGCCGGGCAGGTAGGACTCGAGCTTGGCGGGCGAAGGGTCCGCCAGCAGCAGCAGATCCCGCGGCGCGTCGGCGGGGGCGATCTCGGCGATTCGCGGGGCGGCGGGCATCTCTACTTCACCGTTTCGCCGCGATACGCGCCCCAGAACGCCGCGCGCGGCAGCCAGCCCGAATATCCGCCCGCCTCGACGCGGCAGAAGGTCGAGTTTTCGGGGCAGGCGACCAGCCGCCCGACCACGCCGCCCTCGAGTTGGGCCACCACCGGGCTTTCCGCCTGCGGCTGCGCGCGCAGCGGCGCGGCGGTGCCGACGATGCGGATCGCGCGGTTGCCCGAGAGCATGCTGCGGTGCACCCAGCCTTCGGTGCCCTCCCAATCGCGGATCTTGCGCCAGTGGTCGAATTCCTGGATCACCTCCACCGGCAGGTCGCGCTGGAGGTACACCCATTCGATCGGATACCGCACGCCGGGGCCGGACCGGAGGTTGACCTGGGTGGCGCGCAGGCTGACGAAACGCGGCAGGCGCTGCCCGCTTTCGCCCGGATCGGCGGCCTGCGCGGGCGCGGCCGACGCCGCGAACACGGCGAGGGTAAGGGCGCGGGCGATCGGCAGCAGAGGTTTCATGGGCGGCGGCGGCTCCTTGAACGGCACGGCCGTCACCATAGCGTCATCGGGTACGCGGGCTCAACCCTGGACAACCGCCACGCGCCTTGGTAATCCTGCCCGGGCGCGGACACGCGCGGCGTCCGGAGGGGATAAAGCATGAAAAAGCCGATCGTCATCGTCACCCGTCGTCTGCCGGAAGCCACGGAAACCCGGATGAAGGAGCTTTTCGACGTCCGGCTCAATGCCGACGATCACCGCATGAACGCCGACGAGCTCAAGGCCGCGGTGGCGCGCGCCAACGTTCTGGTCCCCACCGTTACCGACGTGCTCGACCGCGCGGTGCTGGATGCCGCCGGGCCCGACTTCAAGCTGATCGCCAACTTCGGTTCCGGTACCGATCACGTCGACGTCGCCTACGCCCAGAGCCGCGGCATTACCGTCACCAACACCCCCGACGTCCTCACCGAGGACACCGCCGAGATGACGATGGCGCTGCTGCTCGCGGTGCCGCGCCGCCTGATCGAGGGCGACCGGCTGGTGCGTGCGGGCAAGTGGGTGGGCTGGGGGCCGACGACGATGCTCGGCAGCCGCGTTTCCGGCAAGCGCCTCGGCATCATCGGCATGGGGCGGATCGGTCAGGCGGTGGCGGAGCGCGCCCGCGGCTTCGGCATGTCGATCCACTACCACAATCGCCGCCGCCTCCATCCCTCGGTGGAGGACATGCTGGAGGCGACCTACTGGGACGACCTGGACCAGATGCTGCCACGCATGGACGTGATCTCGATCCATTGCCCCGGCACGCCGCAGACCCGCCACCTCCTCAATCGCCGCCGCCTCGAACTGATGCGCCCGACGTCGTATCTCGTCAACACCGCGCGCGGCTACGTGGTGGACGAGGACGCGCTGCTGGAGATGCTCGCGAGCCGCCGGATCGCCGGCGCGGCGCTCGACGTGTTCGAGAACGAACCGGCGGTCGATCCGCGCTTCGTCGCCCTCGACAACGTCGTGCTGATGCCCCACCTCGGCGCCGCCACTCACGAGGCCCGTCAGGAAATGGGGCAGAAGGTGCTGATCAACATCAAGACCTTCGTCGACGGCCATCGGCCGCCCGACCGCGTTCTTCCCCACCACTGACCGCCATGGCGGCGCGCCTCCGCCCCCTGATCCGGCCGATCCGGTGGCGCGATCCGCTCGCCGCCTTCGCCCCCCATGCCGCTACGCCCGGCGCGGCGTTGCTCGTCGGCGGCGATTTCGCGATTCTCGCGCCGCATCCCGCCGCGCTGGTGGAGGGCGGCTTTCCCGACCTCGCGGCGGCGCTGGCGGCGCGGCCCGCCGCCCTGCCGCCCGCGTTCGGCCCGTTCGCGGGCGGCGCGATCGGCTATTTCGGCTACGAACTCGGCGGGACCCTCGAACGTCTGCCGCTCCCCGCCGCGTCCGGCCCGAACCTGCCGGATCTGCGCTTCGCCGTGTTCGACGCCGCCGCGGTGTTCGATCTCAAGACCCGCACCGCCGCGGTGGTCTCGGTGGGCGGCGCGGATCCCGCCGCGGATCTCGCCGCCGCGATCGCCGCCGCGCCCGCTCTTCCTCCCGAGGAGGCCTGGGGGCCGACCGCCTGGACCCCGGCGTGGAGCCGCGCCGACTACGAGGATCGCATCCGCCGTACCGTCGCCGAGATCCACGCGGGCGAAATCTTCCAGGCCAACGTCGCCCAGCGCTTCCTCGCGCCGCGCCCGGCGGGATTGAGCGCCTACGGCCTGTTCCGCAGGCTCTGCCGCGTCAACCCCGCGCCGTTCGCCGCGTTCCTGTGCGTCGACGCCGGGCGCGCGGTGGTTTCGGCGTCGCCGGAGCGGTTCCTCAGGGTGGCGGTGACGGAGACCGGCGGCCGCCGCGTCGAAACCCGGCCGATCAAGGGGACCCGGCCGCGCGGCCGCACGCCGGAGGAGGACCGCCGCCTCGCCGCCGAACTCGCCGCCTCGGCCAAGGACCGCGCCGAAAACCTGATGATCGTCGATCTCATGCGCAACGACCTCTCGCGCACCGCGGTTCTCGGCAGCGTCCGCGTGCCCGCCCTGTGCGCGCTGGAAAGCTATGCCGCGGTGCACCATCTGGTGTCGGTGGTGACGGCGGAACCGCGCCCGGAGGTGCCGACCCTCGACGTCCTGCGCCGGGCCTTTCCCGGCGGATCGATCACCGGCGCGCCCAAGGTACGCGCGATGGAGATCATCGCCGAGCGCGAGGGCGCGCGGCGCGGCCCCTACTGCGGCGCGATCGGCTGGCTCGGCGACGACGGCGCGATGGACACCGCGATCGCCATCCGCACCGTCGTGGTCGACGACGACACGCTTTCGGTTTCGGCGGGCGGCGGCATCGTCGCCGATTCCGTTCCCGCCGAGGAATACCGCGAAACCCTGGTGAAGGCCGTGGCCCTGCTGCGCGCCGTCACCCCCGACTGCCCCTTCCTCGACGCGGAGGACGTCTGATGCCCGAGACCGTCAGCCTCAACGGCCGCATCCTGCCCGCCTCCGGCGCCTGCATCCCGGTTTCCGATCGCGGGTTCCTTCTCGGCGACGGCGTGTTCGAGACGATCCGCGTCCGCCACCGCGCGCCGGTCGCGCCGGAACGCCACCTTGCCCGCCTCGCCGAGGGGCTCAAGGTGCTGCACTTCGGCCTCCTGCCGCTCGACCCGGGACGGATTCTCGCCGATCTCCTCGATGCATCGGCGGTCGCCGACGGCGTCGTCCGTCTCACCGTCAGCCGCGGCCCCGGTCCGCGCGGCGCGTTGCCGCCCGCCAACCCCACGCCCACGATTCTCGCCACCATCGCCGCGGCGCTGCCGGTGGTCACCCCCGCCCGTCTCGTCACCGCCCGCTCCACCCGGCGCAACCACCTCTCGCCGCTCGCGCGCATCAAGACCACCAGCTACGGCGATTCCCTCCTCGCCCGCATCGAGGCCGACGCCGCCCTCGCCGACGATGCCGTGCTCCTCAACACCGAAGGGCGGGTCGCCGAAACCGCGATCGCCAACCTCGTGTTCCGCCTCGGCGACGCCTGGCTCACCCCGCCGGTCGCCGACGGCGCGCTGCCGGGCACCGCCCGTGCCCGCCTCCTCGACGCCGGACTGATCGCGGAGAAATCCCTTTCCCCGGCGGAAATCGCCCAGGCGCGCGCGGGCTTCGTGATCTCCGCCCTCACCCTCCGGCCGATCGCCAGTCTCGACGGCAAGCCTTTCCCCGCGCCGGTCACCGACGCGTTCGTCGCCTTCTCGGACGTGCTGGAGATGTGAGGGCGCCGGGGCGTTTCACCCTTCGCGATGCACGTGGAACGGCTGCCAGGTCTGGCAGGTGGGCATGATTTCGAGGCAGTTGACGTTGACGTGCTTGGGCAGGGTGCAGACCCAGAAGATCGATTCGGCGATGTCCTCGGGGGTGAGGGAGTCGGTTCCGGCGTAGACCTTGGCGGCGCGGTCGGCGTCGCCCTGGAAGCGCACCAGCGAGAACTCGCTTTCCGCCATGCCCGGTTCGATCGAGGTGACGCGCACGCCGGTGCCGACGAGGTCGCAGCGGAGGTTGTAGGAGAACTGGCGGACGAACGCCTTGGTCGCGCCGTAGACGTTGCCGCCGGGATAGGGCCACTTGGCGGCGACCGAGGCGAGGTTGACCACCGTGCCCTCGCCGACCGCGATCAGCTTCGGCAGCAGCGCCCGGGCGACGTAGGCGAAGCCCTTGACGTTGGTGTCGATCATCCGGTCCCATTCGTCGAGGTCGCAGGCTTGCGCGGGCGCGAGGCCGAGGGCGAGCCCGGCGTTGTTGATCAGGGAGTGGACGGTCGAGAACGGCGCGGGCAGCGCGTCCACCGCCGCCAGCACCGCGGCGCGGTCGCGCACGTCGAGCGCCACGGTGTGGACCGCGCACGTCGGTGAAAGCTCGGCCTTCAGAGTCTCCAGCCGTTCCGCCCGTCGCCCTGCGAGCACGAGGTTCCAGCCCGCCGCGCCGAACCGCCGCGCGCACGCCGCGCCGAATCCGGCGGTCGCGCCGGTGATGACTACCGTGTTGGCCATGCTGCCGATCTCCTGAAGCAGAGGAGGTTCGCGAACGAACCGGAGGTGCGGAGGGACCGACTCCCTCCACGATGCTTTTTTCAGTGCGCGCCGCACGCCGGACACGCCGGGTCGCGCGGCAGGCGGACGCGCCGGGCGCTGCCGGTGAGGCCGTCGAAGGTGGTGAGCCAGCCCGCGCGGTCGTCGCCGACGCCGAGGATCAGGCGCTCGACCGCGAGCGCCTGGGCGGTGCCGACCCAGCCCGCGACCGCGCCGAGAACGCCGCTCACCTCGCAGGCGCGGACGTCGGCGCTGCGCGGCGGCGGCGCGGGATTGAGGCAGCGGTAGCAGGGGCCGCCGGATGCCGGGTCGAACACCGCGAGCAGACCGGAGAATCCCTGGATCGCCGCCGAGACCAGCGGCGTGCCCGCCGCGACGCAGGCGTCCGAAAGGGTGAGGCGGCTGCCGAAGCTGTCGAGGCAGTCGACCGCCACGTCGACCCCGGCCAGCAGTTCGGCGGCGTTGGCGGCGGTCATGCGGTCGGTGCGAACCTCGACGCGGACCTCCGGATTGAGCGCGTCGATGCGCGCCGCCGCGCAGCTCGCCTTGCCGAGGCCCACCTGCACGGTGTCGTAGAGCACCTGACGCTGGAGGTTCGACACCGCCACGGTGTCGTCGTCCGCCACGGTGATCCGCCCCACGCCGGCGGCGGCGAGATACAGCAGGACCGGCGAACCGAGCCCGCCCGCGCCGACCACCAGTACGTGGGCGGCGAGCAGCTTCTCCTGCCCCGCGCCGCCGACCTCGGGCAGCAGGATCTGGCGGGCGTAGCGTAGATTCTGGTCTCTGGTCAGGGCCATGATGCAGGGTTCCGAGAGGTTCGCGGGCTCCGCCCGCACCCGGCAAGGGCCGAGGCCCTTGCATCCCGTTGGTTTTGGGTTTCCGCGGAGCGGGAGTCAACCGTCGCGCCGCGTGGGAGGATGATGGCGCTTCGCGCGAAAACCGAAGGGAGGTGCGGAGGGTCCGAGACCCTCCGCGAAGGTTTACGGCCTTACAGTCCGTCGAACAGCGGCGTCGAGAGGTAGCGTTCGGCGAACGAAGGGATGATGGCGACGATGCGTTTCCCGGCGTTTTCCGGCCGCTTGCCGATTTCGACGGCGGCGGCGAGGGCGGCGCCGGAGGAGATGCCGACCGGCACGCCTTCGAGCCGCGCCGCGAGGCGGGCGGTGGCGAGCGCGGTGGCGGTGGCGATCTGGACGACTTCGTCGAGGAGGGCGGTGTCGAGAACGTCGGGGACGAACCCCGCGCCGAGGCCCTGGATGCCGTGGGGTCCGGCGACGCCGCCGGAGAGGACCGGGCTGTCCTCGGGCTCCACGGCAACGATCCGGATGGCGGGGTTGCGGGCCTTGAGCACCTCGGCGCAGCCGGTGAGGGTGCCGCCGGTGCCGACGCCGCCGACGAGGACGTCGACCTTGCCCGCGGTGTCCGCCCAGATTTCCTCGGCGGTGGTGGCGCGGTGGGCGGCCGGGTTGGCGCGGTTGGAGAACTGCTGGAGGATGATCGCCTTGGGCAGGGTGCGGGCGAGCTCCTCGGCGCGGGCGATCGCGCCCTTCATTCCCTTGGCCGCCGGGGTCAGTTCGAGCTTGGCGCCGAGCAGGGCGAGGAGCTTGCGGCGCTCGGCCGACATGCTCTCGGGCATGGTGAGGATCAGCTTGTAACCCTTGGCGGCGCAGACGAACGCGAGGGCGATGCCGGTGTTGCCGGAGGTCGGCTCGATCAGCACGGTGTCGGCGTCGATCAGCCCGCGGGCCTCGGCGTCGGCGATCATCGCGGCGCCGATGCGGTCCTTGACCGAGGCGAGCGGGTTGAAGAATTCGAGCTTGGCGAGGATCTCCGCGCCCACGCCCTGGTCCGCCGCGAGGCGGGCGAGGCGGACGATCGGGGTCGCGCCGACGGTGTCGAGAATGCTGTCGTAGATGCGTCCGCGGAAGGAGGCGACGGGGGGTGTCTGCGGCATGGGAAACCTCCTTCTCGATGGGGTCAGATATCGTAGCTCAGGCGGTCGCGCGCCTGGCAGGGTACGCCGGTTTCCGAGGCGCGCTGGCAGAGGGTGTCGATCGAGAGCGCGTCGAGCTCGGCCATCAGCGATCCCTGGAGGTCTTCCCACATCGGCTGGATCACCCGCACGCCGATGTCCGAGTGCGGGAGGTTGTCCTCGGGGGGCGGGCCTTCAGCCGCCTGCACGACGCGGACGATGTCGCCGACGCTGATGCGGCGGCGCTCGCGGGCGAGGCGGTAGCCGCCCTTGGGGCCGCGCACGCCGATCAGCACGTTGGCGCGCACCAGCGCCTGGAGGGTCTGTTCGAGGTAGCGGCGCGGGATCCCCTGGCGGGCGGTGATCTCGCTGCTCTGCACCGGCTCGCCGCCCGCGTTGTAGGCGATGTCGAGCACCGCCTCGATGGCGAACAGGGTTTTCTTCGACGGAGAGAGCATCGGGCGGCGGCCTCCGTTACTTCGTGCCGGTGGAGCCGAACCCGCCCGCGCCGCGGCCGGTTTCCGGCAGCGCCGCGCCGACCGACTGCCAGACGATGCGCGTAACCGGCGCGACCACCATCTGCGCGATGCGCTCGCCGCGGGCGACGGTGAAGGGCTCGGCGCCGAGATTGGCGAGAATCACGCAAACCTCGCCGCGGTAGTCGGAATCGATGGTGCCGGGGGCGTTGAGCACGGTCACGCCGTGCTTGAGCGCGAGGCCGGAGCGCGGCCGCACCTGCGCCTCGTAGCCGGTCGGCAGGGCGATGCAGATGCCGGTGGGCACCAGCGCGCGCGCGCCGGGCGCGAGGGTGAGCGGCTCGGCGACGGCGGCGAGCAGGTCGACGCCCGCCGAGCCCGGCGTCTGATAGCGCGGCAGCGGCAGGTCGGCGGCGTGGTCGAGCCGCTGCACGGGAACGGCGACGGGAACGGTGACGATGGTCATGACAGGGCCTCGGCGATGCGGTCGGCAAGTCGGGCTGCGACGGCCTGCTTGGAGGCGGCGGGCCAGGGTTCGCAGCCGGCTTCGGTGATCAGGGTGACCTGGTTGCGGTCGCCGCCGAAGGTTCCGGCGGCGGCGGAGACGTCGTTGGCGACGATCCAGTCGCAGCCCTTGCGGGCGCGTTTCGCCTGGGCGTGCGCGACGAGCTTTTCGGTCTCGGCGGCGAAGCCGACGACAAGGCGCGGCCGGGCGTCGCCGGGGGCGGAGAGAGCGGCGAGGATGTCGGGGTTCGGCACCAGGCGGATCTCGGGGGGCGCGCCGCCCGGTTCCTTCTTGAGCTTCTGCTCGGCGACCGCCTCCACCCCCCAGTCGGCGACCGCGGCGGCGCACACCGCGACGTCGGCGGGCAGCGCGGCGCGGCAGGCGGCGAGCATCTCCCGCGCGCTTTCGACGCGGACGGTGGCGACCCCTTCCGGATCGGGCAGCGCGGTGGGGCCGCTCACCAGCGTGACCTCGGCGCCGAGGGCGGCGAGCGCGGCGGCGATGGCGTGGCCCTGCTTGCCGGAAGAGCGGTTGGCGATGAAGCGCACCGGATCGATCGGCTCGACCGTCGGGCCGCTGGTGACGATCGCCCGTTGCCCCGCCAGGGGACGATGCGGATTGAGGATCGTTTCGATAGCGGAAACGATTTCCGGAACCTCGGCGAGGCGGCCGGGGCCGAACTCGTTGCAGGCCATCGCGCCCTCTCCGGGGCCGACGAAGCGGATGCCGCGCGCCGCGAGGGTGGCGACGTTGGCCTGAGTCGCGGCGTGCAGCCACATCCGCACGTTCATCGCGGGCGCGACCAGGACCGGCTTGTCGGTGGCGAGCAGCAGGGTGGTGGCGAGCTCGTCGGCGATGCCTGCGGCCATGCGCGCGAGGATGTTCGCGGTGGCGGGCGCGACGACGAGGAGGTCCGACTGGCGGGAAAGCTCGATGTGGCCCATCTCGCTTTCGTCCTTGAGCGAGAACTGGTCCATGTAGACCGGCCCCTGCGAGAGCGCCGAAACCGCCATCGGGGTGACGAACTGCGTGGCGTTGGCGGTGAGGCAGCAGCGCACCTGCGCGCCCCGGTCCTGCAGGCGGCGGATCAGCTCGAGCGCCTTGTAGGCGGCGATGCCGCCCGAAATCACGAGAAAGACCTTTTTACCGGCGAGCATCGTTCATTCCGCCAATTCACCACGCAGTTATGGGGATACCGGACGGGACCGGCGATGTAAAGGCTCACATCCGAGTGAGCAGGACCGCCATCAGAACGACGATCAGCGCCCACGGCGCCCAGGTATGGACGATCTGGCTGCGGCGGCGGTCGAGCAGCGCGCGCACGGTGTCGGGGTGGAGCTTGACGCCGCTCTCCGCCATCTGCCGCGACATCGCGTCGGCGCGGCGGACGATCTCCGGGATCCGGCGCATCGCGTCCCAGGCGTCCTCGACGCCGCGGCGGATCTTGGCGGGCGGTGCGACGTTCTGCGCCATCCATTCCTCGATCAGCGGCCGGGCGAGTTCCCAGAAGTTGACTTCGGGGCAGAGGCCGCGGCCGATGCCCTCGGCGGTGAGCATGGTCTTCTGCAGCACCAGGAGCTGGGGCTGCACCTCCATGCCGAAGGTCTCGGTGACCTTGAATAGCTGGGCGAGCAGGCGCGCCACCGAAACCTCGGCGGCGGGCAGGCCGAGGATCGGCTCGGCGATCGAGCGGCAGGCCTGGGCGAACAGGTCGACCGAGCGGTCGGGCGGTACGTAGCCCGCTTCGAAGTGGACCTCGGCGGCGCGGCGGTAGTCGCCGTTCAGGAACGCCAGCAGCATTTCGCCGAGGTAGCGGCGCTCGGCGACGCCGATCCGCCCCATGATGCCGAAGTCGACCGCGACGATCTCGCCCGCGGCGCCGACGAACAGGTTGCCGGGGTGCATGTCGCCGTGAAAGAAGCCGTCGGAGAACACCATCTTGAAGAACGCGCGGGCGGCGCGCTCGGCGATCGCGGTGGGGGCGAAGCCCGCGGCGGCGAGGCGGTCGCGCTCGTCGATCGGAATGCCGTTTTCGATCCACGCGGTGGTCAGCACGTTCTTGCCGGTGAGCGGCCACAGCACGTCGGGCACGCGGAAGGTGTCGTCGTCGGCGAAGTTCTCGGCGAGCTCGGAGGCGGCGGCGGCCTCGAACCGCAGGTCGAGCTCCATCGCCACGGTGTCGGCGAAGGCGGTGACGCTTTCGTGCAGGCGCAGGCGGCGCAGGCCGGGCTGGGTGCGGTCGGCGATCTCGGCGAGCCAGTAGAGCAGGTCGACGTCGCGCTCGAACGCGGCCTCGACGCCGGGGCGGGTGATCTTGACCGCGACGGTGCGGCCGTCCCGGGTGACGGCGCGGTGCACCTGCGCCACCGAGGCGGCGGCGATCGGCTCCGGATCGAACGCGGCGTAGAGCTCGGCGATCGGCCGCTCGAACTCGGCGGCGACGATGCGTTCGACCTCGGCGAACGGGAACGGCGCGATGCGGTCCTGCAGCATCGAGAGATCGGCGGCCACCGCGTCGCCGACGAGGTCGGCGCGGGTGGAGAGCGCCTGGCCGAACTTGATGAACGACGGCCCCAGTTCCACCAGCGCGCGGGCCAGCCGTTCGCCCGGGCGACCCGCGGCGCGGCGGTTCGAGACCCGCGCGGCGAGCGCGGCGATGCGCCGCGTCATCGGCAGCTTGGAAAGCGGGAACAGGGCGTCGTGGCGCGCCAGCACCCGCGCGATGGTGAGAAGCCGCAACGTGTTGCGAACCGAACGGAACATCGCGTCCTAGATCCGCCAGCCGGAATGCAGCGCCGCGATGCCGCCCGAATAGTTGCGGTAGCCGACGTTGGCCAGGCCCGCGTCGCGCATCCACGCGGCGAGTTCGTCCTGCGGCGGCATCTTGCGGATGCTTTCGGCGAGGTAGCGGTAGGCGTCGGCGTTGTGCGCAACGGTGCGGCCGAGGAACGGCAGCACGGTGAAGGAATAGGCGTCGTAGGCCTTGTCGAGCAGCGGCAGCACCACCTTCGAGAATTCGAGGCAGAGGAACCGGCCCCCCGGCTTCAGCACGCGCCGCGCCTCGGAGAGGGCGAGCCGGATGTCGGTGACGTTGCGGAGCCCGAAGGCGATGGTGTAGACGTCCACCGAGCGGTCCGGCAGCGGCACGCTCTGGGCGTCGAGGCACAGCCATTCGAGATCGGCGGCGATGCCCCGGTCGATGGCGCGGTCGCGGCCGACCCGCAGCATCTCGGTGTTGATGTCGGCGACGACGATGCGCGCCTTGCCGCCCGTCTTCGCCACCCGCTCGCGGATGCGGAAGGCGATGTCGCCGGTGCCGCCCGCGACGTCGAGGTAGGTGCGGCCGGGGCGCGGATCGAGCGCGTCGAGCATCGCGTTCTTCCATGCGCGGTGGACGCCGAGGCTCATCAGGTCGTTCATCACGTCGTAACGGTCGGCGACGGAATCGAAGACCTCGCGCACCAGCCCGGCCTTGGCCTTGGCGGCAACGGTGCGGAAGCCGAAATGCGTGGTTTCGCCCGAGGCGGAACCCGGATCTTGCGGTGCGGATGACATGCCCGCACCATAGCGGATGGCGACGCGCCGCACCATGTTGAAATTGCGTCCGCTCCCGTTTCCGAAGGTTTCCGAAGATGCCCGAACTCCCCGAAGTCGAAACCGCGCGTCTCGGTCTCGCGCCGTTCGTCGCGGGCCGGGCGATCGCGGGCGTGTGGATCGGCCGCGGCGATCTGCGGCGGCCGGTGCCGGCGGGCTTCGGCCAGTGCGTGTCCGGACGGCGGGTCGAGTCCCTCGACCGCCGCGGCAAGGTGATGATCTGGCGGCTCGACGACGGCGGCGCGGTGCTGATCCACCTCGGCATGTCCGGCCGCGTCGGGGTGTCGGCGGGCGAGCCGCCGGCGGCACGGCACGATCACGTGCGCTTCCGGCTCGATTCGGGCGACGTCGTCACCTTCCACGATCCGCGCCGCTTCGGCTTCGTCGATTACGCCGCCCCCGGCCGTCTGGAATTCGACCCGCTGCTCGCGCGCCTGGGGCCGGAGCCGCTCTCCCCCGCGTTCGACGCCGCGGCGCTGGCGGCGGGGCTCGCGGGCCGCGCCCAGCCGGTCAAGCTCGCGCTGCTCGACCAGGCGGTGGTCGCCGGGCTCGGCAACATTTACGTGTGCGAATCGCTGAACCGCGCCGGAATTTCGCCGTTCGCGGCGGCCGGGTCGCTCGGTCCGCGGCGGGTCGCGCGGCTGGCGGCGGCGATCCGCGCGGTGCTCGCCGAGGCGGTGGCGGCGGGCGGCTCGACCCTCAGGGACCACCGCCGCCCGGACGGCGGGCTCGGCTACTTCCAGATGAACTTCCGGGTCTACGACCGCGCCGGAAGCCCGTGCCCGAGCGGCCGGGCCGGGCACGTCATCAAACGGGTCGTGCAAGGCGGCCGTTCCACGTATTATTGTCCCGTCTGTCAGCGATGAAGGGGCGAGACATGCGGCGAGGGCGGAACTGGATGCGCGGGGCGGCGGCGGCGCTCGCCCTTTTCTGCGCCGCGCCCGCGCTCGCGCAGGAGTATCTCTCCGGCCACGAGGATCTGCCGCTGCTGGCGGGGCTGCACCAGGACCCCGACTCGGTGACGGTGTTCGACGCGCCCCAGGGCCGGATCGTCGAAACCTTCGCCCAGACCCGCGAGCCCGCGAAGGCGGTGCTCGCCGCCTACGCCGAAACCCTGCCGCAGATGGGGTGGACCCGCCAGTCTCCGGCGCGCTACGTGCGCGGGGCGGAAACCCTGGTGTTCGAGGTGGTCGACGCGGGGCCTCCGACGGTGGTGCGGATCCTCCTGACCTCCGATTGAAGAACTTCCGCGCCGCGGGACGGGGCCGCGACGAAAGCGGTTGACCTCCCGGGCTTCCGCGCGTATAAGCCCCCTCTCTCGATCACACGAACGGGCTGAAGTATCGTCATGGCCAATCACCAGTCTTCGAAGAAGCGTATCCGTCGCAACACGCGGCGCGCCGAGATCAACACCAGCCGCGTCAGCCGGATCCGCACCTTCGTCAAGAAGGTCGAGACCGCGATTGCCGCGGGCGACAAGGATCAGGCGCAGGCGGCGTTCCTGGCGGCGATGCCGGAGCTGCACCGTGGCGCCAGCCGCGGCGTGATGCACCGCAACACCGTGGCGCGCAAAACCTCGCGTCTCGCCGCCAAGATCAAGGCGATGTAATCCGAAACCGTCGATTCCGGGATTCGGTCGAGGGGCGGCTGCGGGCCGCCCTTTGCATGTCCGGATTCGGCGGCCGCGGACCCGTGGAGGCGAGGCGCTCCGTCCGTCGGACGGTCGGGGAAGTTCCGCCGCGCCAAGGGGTTTCCGCATCTGTGAGCGGCGGCGTTGCGCCCGGCCGCCGCCGCGCCTACCATCGGCGCTTTCCGGCTGCGGCCGGGGAGGTTCACGGGGCATTCGGTTTTCAAGGTCGCGCGGGGGGCTCGCCCCGCGGGGGATCCGTTCGGCCATCGAACGGTGGGTATCGCGGTCAGTGGGGCAAATGGAACAGCAGTGGGAACGCGTTCAGGATCGGTTGCGCGGCGAGATCGGCGATGCCGCGTTTCGCAATTGGCTGCAGCCGATTCGCGTGGTCGAGGCGCATGAGGATGCGGTCTGCCTCGGCGTGCCGACCCGCTTCATCCGCGACTGGGTGATGACCCACTACGCCTCCCGCATCCGCGAGGTCTGGGCCGAGGTTCAGGGCGCGCCGATGGAGGTGTCGTTCGTCGTCCAGCCGGTGCGCCGCGCCGCGGGGGGCATGGCCGAGCCCGATCCCGCCAGCGCCGCCGAGGTGATCGCGGTCGCCGCCGCGCCCGAGCCGCCCGAGGACCGCGAGGCGATGCCCGCGCCGCTCGATCGGCGCTTCACCTTCGATTCCTTCGTCGTCGGCAAACCCAACGAATTCGCCTGGGCGGCGGCCCGGCGGGTAGCGGAATCCGACGTGCCGCCGTTCAACCCGCTGTTCCTCTATTCCGGCGTCGGCCTCGGCAAGACCCACTTGATGCACGCGATCGCCTGGCACATCCGCGAGCGCGACCCCGGGCGCACGGTGGGCTATCTCTCCGCCGAGAAGTTCATGTACCGCTTCATCCGCGCGCTGCGGTACCACGACATGATGAACTTCAAGGAGCAACTCCGCTCCCTCGACGTCCTGATGATCGACGACGTCCAGTTCATTTCCGACAAGGACTCCACCCAGGAGGAGTTCTTCCACACCTTCAACGCGCTGATGGACCAGGGCAAGCAGATCGTGATCTCGGCGGACAAATCCCCCGCCGAGCTGCAGGGGATCGAGGAACGCCTGAAGTCCCGCCTCGGCTGCGGGCTGGTGGCCGACATCCACCCCACCAGTTACGAGCTTCGCCTCGGCATTCTCGAATCCAAGGTGGAGCAGATCCGGGCCGAGCAGGCCCGTCCGGATTCCGCCGAGATCGTCGTCCCCTCCAAGGTTCTCGAATTCCTCGCCCACAAGATCACCACCAACGTCCGCGAACTCGAAGGCGCGCTGCGCCGCGTCTTCGCCCACGCGCAGCTGATCGGCCGCGACATCACCCTGGAAGGCACCCAGGAGGTGCTGCACGACCTGCTGCGCACCCGCGAACGCCACCTCACCATCGACGCGATCCAGAAGGAGGTGGCGCAGCGCTTCAACATCAAGATCGCCGACATGTCGTCGCCGCGGCGCGCCCGCGCCGTCGCCCGTCCGCGGCAGATCGCGATGTATCTGTCGAAGCAACTCACCGCCCGTTCGCTCCCCGAGATCGGCCGCAAGTTCGGCGGCCGCGACCACACCACGGTGATGCATGCGGTGAAGAAGGTGGAGGAGCTGATCGCGCAGGATCCGGATTTCGCCGAGGAGGTGGATCTCCTCCGCCGGATGCTGGAAAACTGAGCCCCGCCCAACGGCGTTTTTGCTTGGGCGGTTGCCCGCCTGTGGTATACTGTCCGACCCTCTTCGGTGGGGGGTTGTTCTCGTTTCTCAATGGATTATTCAGTGGGGGACGCGGCCGCGCTGGGGTGCTGCCGGATGCCCCGAACGAACGTCATCACGGGTGGACCGCACCGACATGAAGCTTTCGATCGAGCGCGCACAGCTCTTCAAATCGCTGCAACACGTGCAGAGCGTCGTCGAGCGGCGCAACACCATTCCGATCCTGTCGAACGTCAAGCTGGTCGCGGGCGACGCGGGGCTGAGCCTCAACGCCACCGACCTCGACCTCGACATCACCGAGACGGTGCCCGCCGAGGTGATCGAGCCGGGCGCGACCACCGCGCCCGCGCACATCCTCTTCGACATCGTGCGCAAGCTGCCCGACGGCGCCAAGGTCGAGCTCGCCACCGGCCAGACCGAGGGTCAGGTGATGCTCACCTCCGGCCGTTCGCGCTTCTCGCTCTCCACCCTCTCGGTGGGCGAGTTCCCCGAGATGACCGGCGGCGCGCTGACCCACAGCTTCCGCATCGCCGCCGCCGATCTGCGCGGCCTGATCGACCGCACCCGCTTCGCGATCGCGGTGGAGGAGACCCGCTACTACCTCAACGGCATCTTCCTGCACCAGTCGGCCTCCGAGGGCGTGCCGGTGCTGCGCGCGGTCGCCACCGACGGCCACCGCCTCGCGCGCGTCGAGCTGCCGCTGCCGGACGGCGCTCAGGGCCTGCCGGGGGTGATCCTGCCGCGCAAGACCGTCACCGAGCTGCGCAAGCTGATCGAGGACACCCAGTCGGACATCGCGGTGTCGCTCTCCGAATCGCGGGTGCGCTTCGCCTTCGACGACGCGGTGATGACCTCGAAGCTGATCGACGGCACCTTCCCCGACTACGAGCGGGTGATCCCCACCGACAACGACAAGGTTCTGGAGGTCGACCGCAAGGCGTTCGCCCAGGCGGTCGATCGCGTCGCCGCGGTGTCGTCGGAGAAATCCCGCGCGGTGAAGATGCAGGTGCAGTCCGGCCTGGTGCGGCTCCTGGCCTCGAGCCCGGAAAGCGGCAGCGCCGAGGAGGAACTGGAGGCGGCGTACGAAGGCTCGCCGCTCGACATCGGCTTCAACGCCCGCTACCTGCTCGACATCCTGTCGCAGGTGGAGGGCGATGCGGCGCGCTTCGGCATGCTCGACGCGGCCTCGCCCACGGTGGTGCGCGACGTCGGCGACGGGGCCGCGGTGTACGTCCTGATGCCGATGCGGGTCTGACGCCGACAGCGATGGAGCGCACGGTTCGGGTGCCTTTGGAGGCGGATGCGCGCACGGCGGTGCGGCGGCTGACCCTCACCGGGTTCCGCTGCTACGCCCGGCTGCGCCTCGACCTCGGGGCGGAGCCGGTGGTGCTGACCGGGCCGAACGGCGCGGGCAAGACCAATCTCCTCGAAGCCGTCTCCTTCCTCACCCCCGGGCGCGGCCTGCGGCGCGCGCGTCTGGCCGAGGTGGCGCGCCAGGGCGGCGCGGCGAGCTGGGCGGTGGCGGCGGAGGCGACGAGCGGCGGCGAACGGGTGCGCGTCGGCACCGGCTGGAGCGGCGACGGACCCGACAAACGGGTGGTGCGGATGGATGGCCAGCCGCTCAAGACGATGGCGGATCTCGGCCGGGTTCTGCCGGTGCTGTGGCTTACCCCGGCGATGGACCGGCTGTTCGTCGAGGGTGCGGGGCAGCGGCGGCGCTTCATGGACCGCATGGTCAACGCCCTCGACCCCGGCCATGCCGAGCGCGCCGCCGCCTACGAGCGGGCGATGCGCCAGCGCCTCGCGCTGCTGAAGGAAGGCCGGCGCGACGCCGCCTGGCTCGCGGCGCTCGAGGCGGTGATGGCGGCGCAGGGGGTGGCGGTGGCCGCGGCGCGCTGCGACTGGCTGGCGCGACTCGCGCCGCTCGCGGCCGAGGGCCATGGGCCGTTTCCCGGCTGCGGCCTCGCGCTCGCGGGCGAGATCGAGGCGGAGCTGGCCGAGGGCGCTTCGGCGCTGGCGGTGGAAGACCGCTTCCGCGATCGCCTCGCCGCCAATCGCGGCCTCGACGCGGCGGCGGGCGCGACCACCGAAGGTCCGCACCGCGGCGATCTCGCGGCGGTGCATCTGGGCAAGGACATGCCCGCGCATCTCGCCTCCACCGGCGAGCAGAAGGCCCTGTTGATCGGCCTCGTGCTCGCCCAGGCGAAGGTGGTGACGCGCGGCGTGCCGCCGCTGTTGTTGCTGGACGAGGTCGCGGCGCATCTCGACGCGCCGCGCCGCGCCGCGTTGTTCGACGTGCTGGCCGCGCATCCCGGCCAGTCCTGGCTCACCGGAACCGACGCGCACCTGTTCGCGGCGCTCGCCGGCCGGGCGCGCTTCCTGACGGTGGCGGATGCCGCCGTGTGCGGGGAGGGTGTCCTCCCCAACCAAGAGGACCAATCGAGTTGACCGACATCACCACGCCCTCCACCGACGCCGTCTACGATTCCCAGTCGATCAAGGTCCTGAAGGGCCTGGAGGCGGTGCGCAAGCGCCCGGGCATGTACATCGGCGACACCGACGACGGCTCGGGCCTCCACCACATGGTCTACGAGGTCGTCGACAACGCCATCGACGAGGCGCTCGCGGGCTATTGCGACCGCTGCGACGTGACGCTCAACGCCAACGGCTCGGTGACGGTGCGCGACAACGGCCGCGGCATCCCGGTCGATCTCCACAAGGAAGAGGGCGTCTCCGCCGCCGAAGTGATCATGACCCAGCTCCACGCGGGCGGGAAGTTCGACCAGAACTCCTACAAGGTCTCGGGCGGACTGCACGGCGTCGGCGTGTCGGTGGTCAACGCGCTCTCCGAATGGCTGGAGCTGCGGATCTGGCGCAACGGCAAGGAATACTTCATGCGCTTCCGCCACGGCGACGCCGAGGCGCCGCTCGGCGCCGTCGCCGAGGCGCCGCTCAAGGCCGACGGCAAGCCCTTTACCGGCACCGAGATCACCTTCCTCGCCTCCGGCGAAACCTTCACCATGACCACCTACGATTTCGCGACGCTGGAGCACCGCCTGCGCGAGCTCGCGTTCCTGAACTCGGGGGTGTACCTCTCCCTCACCGACGCCCGCACGCCGGAGAAGAAGACCGTCGACTTTCATTACGAGGGCGGCATCCAGGCGTTCGTGCAGTACATCGACCGCACCAAGACCACCCTGCATTCCCCGCCGATCACGATGAGCGGCGAGAAGGACGGGATCGTCGTCGAGCTTTCGATGGAATGGACCGACGCCTACCACGACTCGACGCTGTGCTTCACCAACAACATCCCGCAGCGCGACGGCGGCACCCACCTCGCGGGCTTCCGCGCCGCGCTCACCCGCACCGTCAACGCCTACGCCAACGACAGCGGCATGGCCAAGCGCGAGAAGGTGTCGCTCACCGGCGACGACATGCGCGAGGGCCTGTCCTGCATCCTCTCGGTGAAGGTTCCGGACCCGAAATTTTCTTCGCAGACCAAGGACAAGCTGGTTTCCTCCGAGGTGCGCCCGGTGGTCGAGGCGGTCGTCGGCGACAAACTCACGCAGTGGTTCGAGGAACACCCGGCCGAGGCCCGCAAGATCATCGGCAAGGTGATCGAGGCCGCCGCCGCCCGCGAGGCGGCGCGCAAGGCCCGCGACCTCACCCGCCGCAAGACCGCGCTCGACATCGCCACTCTGCCCGGCAAGCTCGCCGACTGCCAGGAGCGGGACCCGGCGCTTTCCGAACTGTTCCTGGTGGAGGGCGATTCCGCAGGCGGCTCGGCGAAGCAGGGCCGCGACCGCGCCAATCAGGCGATCCTGCCGCTGAAGGGCAAGATTCTCAACGTCGAGCGCGCGCGCCGCGACAAGATGCTCTCGTCGGCCGAAATCGGCACGCTGATCACCGCGATCGGCACCGGCATCGGCGCGGGTATCGACCGCGACGACTTCGACATCGGCAAGGCGCGCTACCACAAGATCATCATCATGACCGACGCGGACGTGGACGGTTCCCACATCCGCACCCTGCTGCTCACCTTCTTCTTCCGCCAGATGCCGGAATTGATCGAGCGGGGCTATCTCTACATCGCCCAGCCGCCGCTCTATCGCGTCAAGCGCGGCGAGAGCAAGGGCCAGTACCTCAAGGACGACCGGTCGCTGGAAGACTACCTCACCGATTCGGGGGTCAAGGACGCCGTGCTCGTCCTCCACGATGGCCAGCAGATCGCCGCCAACGATCTGAAGCATCTCACCGAGCGCTGCCGCATCGCCAAGCATCTGCTGGTGCCGCTGTCGCGCTCGGTGCCGATGCACATCGTCGAACAGGCGGCGATCAAGGGCGCGTTCGCCCAGGACGTTCTCGACGACGCCGCCCGCACCACCGCCACCGCCGCTGCCGTCGCCCACGCCCTCGATGCGCTCGAACCCGCCTACGCCCGCGGCTGGCACGGCGAGCGCACCTCCGAGGGCGGCTATCGCTTCACCCGCACCCTGCGCGGCGTGCCCCAGGTCGTGCCCCTCGAAGCGACGATGCTCGAAAGCCCGGAAGCCCGCCGCCTGCGCGGGCTCGCCGCCGAACTCGCGGAGTTCTTCACCCATCCCGGCACACTCCGGTCCAAGGACAAGGAAACCCGCATCGACGGCCCCGTCGCCCTCGCCGACGCGGTGATGGAGGCGGGCCGCAAGGGCATCACGATCCAGCGCTACAAGGGCCTCGGCGAAATGAATCCGGATCAGCTCTGGGAAACCACGCTCGACCCCAACGCCCGAACCCTCCTCCAGGTCACGGTCCGCCAGGCCGACGAGGCCGAGGATATCTTCTCGACCCTGATGGGCGACGTCGTCGAACCTCGCCGCGACTTCATCGTCGACAACGCCATGAACGTCGTGAACCTCGACGCGTGAGGACGGGCGCTCGCGCTCGAAGACAAAGGGCCTCCTTCGCGGAGGCCCTTTTTTTGAAGACGCGGGGGGATCGGCCGGAGGCTTCGGCGAACCCGGCCCGTCCCTACCGCGCCGCCTTCAGCAGGGCGGCGATGTCGACGTGGGCTTCGAGATGGTCGGCGAGTTTGTCGAGGGTGGCTTCGACCAGCGCGTCGTAGGCGACGGTGGCGCGATCGGGATTGCCGACGTGGGCGAGGAAGGCCTTGCGGAAGCCGTCGGATGCGAAGATGCCGTGAATGTAGCAGCCCATCACCCGGCCGTCGGCCGCGATCGCGCCCACCGGGATGTTGCCGAGGGTGACCCAGGGGCGGTCGAGCCCGGGACCGGTGGTTTCGCCGACGTGCATCTCGTAGCCGCGAATCGGGCTTTGCGACCATACGTCGAAGCCCGAAACCTCCTCCAGCACCTTCTTGCCGCGCATCGAGGTGGCGAGGTCGAGGAATCCGAGGCCGGGGGTGTCGCCGGGCGGCCCCTCGATGCCGTCCGGATCCGAAACGACCTTGCCGAGGCTCTGGAACCCGGCGCACAGGCCGACGAGATAGCCGCCGCGCCGGACGTGGGCGGCGATGTCGACGTCCCATCCCTCGGCGCGGATCACGTCGAGATCGGCGCGCGTCGCCTTGGAGCCCGGCAGGATCACCACCGTCGCGTCGGTGGGAATGGTTTCGCCCGGGGCGACGAACACCACGTCGACGTCCGGCTCGGCCGCGAGCGGATCGAGATCGTCGAAATTGGCGATTCGCGAGAGCCGCGGCACCGCGACGACGATGCGCCCGCCCTTGCGGGAAAAATCGCGGTTCTCCAGGGTCATCGCGTCCTCCGCCGGAAGTTTGGCGGCGTCGGCGAACCACGGCACCACGCCGAGGCACGGCAGACCGGTCTTTTCCGCGATCGTTGCGGTGGCGGGCGTGAACAGCGACACGTCGCCGCGGAACTTGTTGATCAGGTAGCCCACCGTGCGCGCCCGCTCGCTCTCGCGGATCAGCACATGGGTTCCGACGATCGAGGCGATCACGCCGCCCCGGTCGATATCGCCGATCAGTACCACCGGCACGTCCGCCGCCTCGGCAAAACCCATGTTGGCGATGTCGTTGTCGCGCAGGTTCACCTCGGCGGCGCTCCCCGCACCCTCGATCAGAACGATGTCGCATTCGGATTCCAGCTTGCGGAACGCCGCCAGCACCTCGGGCATCAGCGCCGCTTTGGTGGCGAAAAAGTCCTTCGCGCTCGCGGAGCCGCGCATCTGCCCGCGCACCACCACCTGCGCGCCGACGTCGGTCTGCGGCTTCAGCAGCACCGGGTTCATGTCCACGCTCGGCGGCACGCCGCAGGCGCGCGCCTGCAATGCCTGCGCCCGGCCGATCTCGCCGCCGTCCGCCGTCACCGCCGCGTTGTTCGACATGTTCTGCGGCTTGAACGGCCGCACCGTCATCCCCCGCCGCACCAAGGCCCGGCACAGCCCCGCCACCAGCATCGACTTGCCGACATCCGACCCGGTGCCCTGAAACATGATCGCGGTCATTCCGGCTGCGTCCTTTTCCAGAAAATCAAAACGTCGCGGAGGGACTCGGTCCTTCCGCACCTCCCGTTCGTTTGGTTTTTCCGCGAAGCGGGATCAAGCCATCGCGCGGCGTGACGGGGCTTATCCCGCTTCGCGGAAAAACCAACGAATCGGTACACAGGGCCTGAGGCCCTGTGCGGGTCCGGGCAGAGCCCGGCCGAATTTCAGAACTCCACCCCCGCCTGGGCTTTGACCCCCGCGCGGAAGGGGTGTTTGACCATCGTCATTTCGGTGACGAGGTCGGCGGCCGCGATCAGCGCGTCGGGGGCGTTGCGGCCGGTGATCACGACGTGGAGGTCGGCGGGTTTGGCGGCGAGCGTGGCGAGGACGTCGGCAAGGTCGAGATAATCGTAACGCAGGGCGATGTTGAGCTCGTCGAGGATGACCATGTCGAAACCGCCCCCGGCGATCCAGGATCTGGCGACCTCCCACGCGGCGGCGCAGGCGGCGAGGTCGCGTTCGCGGTCCTGGGTTTCCCAGGTGAAGCCTTCGCCCATGATGCGGAACGCGACCTGCTCGCCGAACGATTCGAGTGCCCGGCGCTCGGCGGTGTCCCAATTGCCGGAGCCCTTGATGAACTGGAGGATGCCAACCCGGCCGCCGTGGCCGACGATGCGCAGCGCCATGCCGATGGCGGCGGTGGTCTTGCCCTTTCCGGCTCCGGTATGGACGATGACGAGCCCCTTCTCGACGGTCTTGCCCGTCATCATGCGGTCGCGCGCGGCCTTGCGGGCCTTCATCCTGTCGGCGTGCCGGCGGTTGAGATCGTCTTCGCTCATGCTTCCCCTTTCAGGACCAGGGGCAGCCCGGCGGCGGTGAACACCACGCGCTGCGCGGCGGCGGCGACCCGCTGGTTGAGGCGGCCCTGTTCGTCGCGGAAGGCGCGTCCGAGCGGGGTTTCGGGGACGAGCCCGAGGCCGACCTCGTTGGAGACGCACACCACCGGCCCGGGAGCGCGGGCGAGCGCAGCGACGAGCGTTTCCGACACGGCGGCGGGATCGCGGTCTTCGAGCATCTGGTTGGTGAGCCAGAGGGTCAGGCAATCGAGCAGGATCGGTCGCCCGGGCGGCAGGGTCGGCAGCAGCTCGGCGACGGCGAGCGGTTCCTCGACGGTTTCCCACAGGTCGCCGCGGCGGGACTGGTGGATGTCGATGCGCGCACGCATTTCGTCGTCCCAGGCGCGGCCGGTGGCGAGGTAGAGCGCGCGCACGCCGGTTCGTTCCGCCTCCGCCGCGACCCAGGCTTCGGCCAGCGAGCTTTTGCCCGAGCGCGCGCCGCCGAGAATCAGACTGAGGGGCGGAAGCGGGCGGCTCTCAAACATGCAGCACGTTCACCGCGCCGACGCGGGCGATGCCTTCCAGGTCGTCGTGATAGTGGTCGATGCGGGTGATCGAGACGAAATCGACGTCGAGCCGCTGCGCGGCGGCGTGCGGCAGGTCGAGAACGTTGGCGATCTGCGCGCGGATGCTGCCCGCGTGCGCCACCGCGACGATATCCCGGCCGGGGAATTCGCGGCTGATGCGCGCCACCGCCGCGCCGACCCGGGCGGCATGGTCGAAGGTGTTCTCGCCGCCGCCCGCCGGGCGATACCGGTAGGGGTCGTCGAAGAACGCCTGGGGCGCGCCGGGCTCGGCGGCCTCGATCTCCTCCCAGGTCAGTCCTTCCCAGTCGCCGAAGTAGCGCTCCTCGAACGCGGGCTCGGTGAGCACCGTCGACGGGTCGAAGGCGAAGCCCTGCTCGGCGAGCGCCGCGAGCGTCAGCCGTGCGCGCGACAGGCCGCTGGTGAGCACCACCGCGCCCGCGGGCAGGTGGCGCGCCTGGGCGGCGAACACCGCCGAATCCGAGCAGTCGCAGGCGACGTCGTGTCGGCCGTAGACGATCCTGCCCGCCACCGGCACCGGCGCGTGACGCACCCACCACCAGCGGGTCTTTCTGCCGTTCAGCTTCACCGCGAGTCCCCTGCCCATGACCTCACACCGGTGCGCGCAGCATCGCCACCAGGACCAGCACCAGAATGTCGACGGTTTGCGCGCCGCACCCGAGCACGTCGCCGGTATAGCCGCCGATGTGACGTTTGGCCAGTACCGCGAGCCCGGCGATTCCGGCGAGGGCGACGAAGAACGCCAGGAACCCCTCGCCCGGTCCGAGGGCGAGCAGCGCGATCAGGAGGGCGAGCAGCACCGCCGCCCAGGTCGAGCCCTCGGTGGGATAGCCCGAAGAGGCGGCGACGCCGTCCGAGCGGGCGGAGAAGTTGAGCGTCATCGTCACCGGAATCAGGCCGCGGCCGAGCGCTCCGGCGGCGATCATCGCGGCGAGCGCGTCGAGCGGCGCGAGCGTGCCGACCGCGACCACGCGGATCAGGAGGCTCAGCACCAGTCCGGTGGCGCCGTAGGTGCCGAGCAGCGAATCGTGCATGATTTCCATCTTGCGCTCGCGCTCGTAGCCGCCGCCGAAACCGTCGCAGACGTCGGCGAAGCCGTCTTCGTGCAGCGCGCCGGTGACCGCCACCGTCGTCGCGATCGCGAGCGCCCCGGCGAGCGCGTGCGGCGCGCCGAGAGCGGACGCGGCGACGAACGCGAGCCCACCCAGGCCGCCGATCAACCCGCCGGCGACCGGGAAGGTGCGCATCGCGGTGGCGAGCGGCTGGGTGCGCGCGGCGTTGCCCGCAGGCAGCGGAATCCGGGTGAGGAAGATGATCGCGTACAGCAGATCGTCGCACCATGCGGCAAGGCCGGAGGCGGGCGAAGGTGGCGCGGATGGAGCGGGGCGGGACATAAGGGTGGTGATTTCCCTGCGGTGATCGTCTATAGACGGGGCTTCCGCAGTCTAAGGAGAATCGGAAGGATGGTGAAGGCCCTGATCGTCTCATCTCTGGACGACGTGCGCGCCCTGGTCGCGGCCATGCCCGGCCCCGACGAAGCCGCCGCCGACGCCGCGCGCACCCGCGAGGCGAACCTCACCAAGCCGCCGGGCTCCCTCGGGCGGATCGAGGAATTCGCGGAGTGGCTGTCCGCCTGGCAGGGTCATCACCCGCCCGAAATGAAGCACCCGCACGCCGCGGTGTTCTGCGCCAACCACGGCGTCGCGCGGCTCGGCGTCTCCGCCTTCCCGATGGAGGTGACCGCGCAGATGCACGCCAACTATCTGGCGGGCGGCGCGGGCTTCAACGCGATGTGCAAGGCGATGGACGTGCCCTACGACGTCCACGCGATCGAAATCGACACCCCGACCGCCGACTTCACCGAAGGCCCGGCGATGACCGAACCGGAACTGGTGGCGGCGATCGGCGTCGGCCTGCGCGCGGTGCCGGCGGACGCCAGCGTGTTCTGCCCCGGCGAGATGGGCATCGGCAACACCGCCTCGGCGGCCGCGCTCCTGTGCGCGCTCTACGGCGGCGACGCGGCGGAGTGGACCGGCGCGGGCTCGGGCGTCGTGGGCGCGGATCTTGCCCGCAAGGTCGAGGTGGTGCGCCAGGGGGTGGCGCTGCACACCGCCGACGCCCCCGATCCGCTCGAAATCCTCCGCCGCCTCGGCGGCCGCGAACTGGCGGCGATGCTGGGCGCGATCCTCGCCGCGCGCCACTTGCGGGTGCCGGTGCTGATCGACGGCTTCCTCTGCTCCGCCGCGGGCGCGATTCTCGCGGCGATGCGGGCCGACGCGCTCGACCACTGCCGCTTCTCCCACGCCTCCGCCGAACCGGGCCACGCGCGGCTGATGGCGAAGCTCGGCGGCAAGCCGATCCTCCACCTCGACATGCGCCTCGGCGAGGCGACCGGCGCGGTGCTCGCCTCGGGCATCCTGCGCACCGCCGTCGCCGTCCACACCGAGCTCCTCACCTTCGAGGAAGCTCGCGTCACCCGCAATCATCCGGTGTCCTGAAGATGCTGAAGACCGCCGCGCCGCAGATCACCTCCCTCGACCACCTGCGCGAAATCCTCCGCCGCCTGCCCGGCCCCGACGAAGCCGCCCGCGCCGCCGCGCTCGCCCGCGAGCCGCTGCTCACCAAGCCGAAGGGCTCGCTCGGCCGCCTCGAGGAGATCACCGCCTGGCTCGCCGCCTGGCAGGGCCGCCACCCGCCGGTGATCGACCGCCCGGCCGCCGCCACCTTCGCCGGCAACCACGGCGTGATGAAGCATCGCGTCTCGCCCTGCCCGGTCGAGGTCACCTGGCAGCAGTCCAAGAACTTCGCCGAGGGCGGCGGCTCGATCAACGCCTTCTGCCGGTCCACCGGCACCGAGCACAAGACCTACGACATCGCCATCGACAGCTTCACCCGCGACTTCCTCGAAGGCCCGGCGATGGACGAGGACGACTTCGTCGCCGCGTTCAACGTCGGCATGGCGGCGGTCGAGGCCGGAATGAGCGTGTTCTGTCCCGGCGAGATGGGCATCGGCAACACCACCCCCGCCTCCGCCATGGCGATGGCGATCTACGGCGGCACCGCCGAGCAGTGGACCGGCTACGGCGCGGGCGCGGTCGGCCCGATCATGGAGCGCAAGATCCGCGTCGTCGCCGAAGGCGTGGCCAAGCACACCGCCGACCATCCGGACGCCGTCGAGATCGCCCGCCGCCTCGGCGGCCGCGAGCTTGCGGCGATGGCGGGCGCGACCCTTTCCGGCCGCCTGCAGCGCGTGCCGGTGCTGCTCGACGGCTTCCCCTGCACCGCCTCGGTGGTGTTCCTCGAAGCCTTCCAGCCCGGCGCCCTCGACCACTGCCGCATCTCCCACGCCTCCGCCGAGGTCGGCCACATGATGCTCACCGAAAAGCTCAAGCAGCGTCCGCTGCTCCACCTCGGCATGCGGCTCGGCGAAGGCACCGGCGCGGTCCTCGCCGTCCACCTGCTGCGTGCCGCCGTCACCTGCCACGCCGAAATGGCCACCTTCGCCGAGGCCGCCGTCGCCCGCGCCGAGCGGTAGCGGAGGGAGGGGTTCCCCCAACCTTCGTTCACTTCCAAAGATGAAGGGCCCCCCTTACGGGGGCCCTTTTCCCTTGGAATGGAAACCCAGGGCGGCTGCCGCTATCCGATCCGGCGCAGGAAGTCGAGGGCGGCGTTGAGCTGGCTCATGCGTTCGTGATTGCCGGTGGGGCTGTCGGGGTGGTGGATGGTGGCGAGGGCGCGAAACCGGGAGCGGACCGTTGCGAAGGCGGGTTTGACGTTGGGCGGAAACCCGAGCACGTGGAGCGCTTCCTCGCGGCAGCGGATGCCGCCGGGCAGCGGGGTGAAGGCGAGGGCGGCGACGGTGGCGCGGAGGCGGTGATTTTCCTCCTCGGTGCGGGCGAGACGGGCGAGCGCTTCGGCGATCGCCGGGTCCTGGACCGTCGGCGCACGGGGCTCCGGGGGTCGTTTCGGGTCGATGGCGAGGTCGATGCGCCCCTCCGCAAGCGCGAGGGCGAGTCCGAGGGCGCGGCGGATCCGGGCCGGGCTGGAGCCCTCGGCCATGCGGATTTGCAACCTCGGCTTGCGGCGCCAGGGCCGCCCGGCGGCGGGGCCGGATTTCAGGATCACGGTTTCGCGGTCGCCCGCTCCGGGCTCGCCGGGGTCGGGCGCGGCGTCGACTGCGGCGGCGGGCAGGGCGAGAAGGATCGAGCGGGCGAGGTCGGCGGCGTTGACGCCGCGCGCTTCGGCAAGCGCCGTGACCGCGTCGCGGAACCACGCGGCGCAGGGCACGGTGTAGGAAACTTTTGAAGCCAATCGGATTCCCTCGGGCAAGCGCGGCATCTTGGGTTCGCCGCCGCAACGAGTCTAGCCGGATTCCCCGGACGTTCAACTGCGTTTGCGGTTGAGCTTGCCGCCGGCCCCGCCGCTCAGCCTTCGACGGGCCCCAGGGCGCGCCGGATTGCGGTCAAAAGATCGTTGTTTCTCAATGGTTTCTTGAAGACGGCGACGACGCCGTCCATGCGGTTGGCGCGCTTCTCGGCGTCGTCTTCGGGGGTGAAGAAACCGGAGTAGAGGATGATCGGCAGGTGCGGATGGCCCTGATGCAGGGTGCGGATCAGGTCGACGCCGTTGCCGTCGGGCATCGACAGGTCGACGATCGCGAGGTCGGGGCAGTCCGCATCGACCGCCTCCACCGCCTCGGCCACGCGGTGCGCCTGCCGCACCGTATAACCTGCGGATTCCAGTACCAAACTGATCGCCTCGCAGGCGAGGTGATTGTCGTCAACGATCAGGATCGTGGGCATTTTGGCCTTCGCGCTCGGGGTCGGTGAGGGGAATCCACACGGTGAAGGTGGAGCCGAGGCCGGGTTCGCTGTCGACGTCGATCCGCCCGCCCCAATTGCGGACGATACCGAAGGCGACGGCGAGGCCGAGGCCGGTGCCGTGTCCCTCATCCTTCGTTGTAAAAAATGGCTCGAAGATCCTCTGTTTCAAGGCATGATCCATGCCTTTGCCGGTATCCACCACCGCCACCGCGAGCGCCGGGCGGCTATCGGCCTCCGCATCGGTCGCATCGGCGTAGCGTAGAACCTCGGCGCGGCAGTTGATCTGGATGGTGCCCTGCTGCTCCATCGCGTCGGCGGCGTTGGTGACGAGATTGGTGAGCACCTGCCCGAGTTCGCGGCGGTCGAGCCGGGCGGCCGCGCCTTCGGGAATGCCGTCGTCCACCGCGATCTCGAGCCGCACCTGCGGCGGCAGACCGGCGCGGATGAACGCCACCGCGTCGAACAACGCCGGAACGATCGGGGCGTCGCCCTCGGGCACCGGGGCGTTGCGGGCGAAGGTGAGCACGCCGCGGACGATCGTCTCGGCGCGTTCGGCGGCATCGGTGATGCGGGCGAAGCAGCGTGCGGCGAGCGACTCCGGCTCCGCCTGACCGAGGCCGAGCTCCGACAGCGAGAAGATCGGCTGCAACGTATTGTTGAGTTCGTGGGCGACGCCGGAGGCGAGCTGACCGAGCGCCTCCATCTTCTGGCGGTTCTGCTCGATGTCGCGCAGGCGCAGGTCCTCGGTGCGGTCCTCGATCCGCCACACCCAGCCGCCGTCGGCCATGGTGTGGGCGGAGAAGCGCAGATGGTGGCCGCCGATCCACGGCACGTCGTCGGCGTTCGGCGGATGAATCAGGCGGTCCATGCGCGCCCGCACCTGCCCTTCGGTGACGCCGACGCCGAACGCGCCGAGGGTGGCGAGAAAGCGGAAGATCGCGATCGCCGGAGTGCCCGGCCGCGCCAGCGGCGAGGGCAGGTGCAGCATTTCGGGAAAGCGCGCGTTCCACTCGTTGAGGGTGTCGTCGGCGCTGAAGGCGGCAAGGCCGTGGTCGAGGGCATCCATGGTGATGCGCAGGAGGTCGGTGCGTTCGGCGAGCTGGTGCTCCCGGTCCCTCAGCACGTTGAGGGCGCGGTGGCGATCGGTGACGTCGGTGACGAGCGCGGTCACGCGCAACGGCCGCCGTCCGCTCGGCGGGGTCTGGTAGACCCAGTCCACCTGCACGTCGCGCGCGCTGCCGTCCGGACGGAACAGGAACGCGGTGGTGAAGCGCGGCTCCGGCTGGCGGCGGTGGCGGATCGCGCGGGTGGTGGCGGCGAGCATCGGCCGCGCGGCCTCGGTGCCGAGGCGCTCGAACGGGTGGCCCAGCAGTTCCTCCGCCGCGCAGCCGATGATCGCCCCGGCCATCGGGTTGGCCTGAACGATTACGCCGCGTTCGTCGATCTCGACCAGACCGATCGGCAGCGACTCCAGCAGCGCGCGGGTGCGGCCGACGGTGTGCTCCGCCTCCTCGTGGCGTTCCCGCGTGCGCGACGCGAATCCACCCGCCACCAGCCCCACCGCCACCAGCACCGCGTTGCCGAGTTCGAGGCCGAACGCGGCGCTGCCGCCGCCCTCGGCGAATCCGCCCGCAAGCCCGGCGGCGAGCGCCGCGGTCGCGCCGCCGACGAGATTGCCCGCGAGCGCCGCTACCAGCACCGCGAGCGCCGCGCCGATCAGCGGCCAGCCGCCGTCGGCCGCGTAGCCGCCGAGCGCCGCGGCGACGAACGCGCACGCCCCGAGCACCGCGAGGTCGACAGCGCGCGTCGGCCAACCCCAGCGGTTGCGCGGCGGCGCGGGGAAGCCGCGCGGCTCGGCGAGGCGATAGAGCGCGGCCAGCGGATAGAGCCACGCGAGCGCTCCGGCGAGCGGGTCGAACACCGCGCCGGGGCCGCCCGCCGAGATCGCGAACGGCAACGCGCCGAGCACCGCCGCGAGTGCGGCCGCGCAGCCGCCCTCGACGACGCCGCGGGCGTTCCAGCGCACCGGCGGCGCGACCGCGCGCACCCGCAGCACCAGCGCGCCGACGGCGAAGGCGGCGAGCGGCGGCCACGCCGCGAGGTCGGGTCCGGCGAGGCCCAGCAGAATCGTCGCCGCGCCCGCGGCGACCGCCGCGGCGAGCCACGCCGCCCCCCACAGCCAGCCGAGCGCGAGGCACCACGCGCCGAGGCCGGGCAGCAGCGGCGCTCCCTCCGGCCCGAGCGCCGCCGCATCCGCCGCCGCGACGCAGGCGAAGCCGCCGAAGAACAGCAGCCAGCGGCGCGCGCTCGCGCCGGAGCGGAAAACCGATGTGCTGCGCAGAAGTCTGTTGGCGGTCATGCGAAACCCGGAACGGAAGGATGGTTGATCGGCCGCGCGGCCTCCTCCATCTTGGACACCGGCGTACCGCGCCGGTCAAGGGAGCGAACGAACACGATGACTCATACCATTCAAGTCTGCATCCGCTGCAACTTCACCAAGACCGCCGAGGAAAAGGACGGCAAGCGCGGCGGCGCGGAGCTCTACGAGCGGCTGACGAAGAAGATCGCGGCATGGCCGCTGCGCGACCGCTTCGCGGTGGAGCAGACCCGTTGCATGGGGGCGTGCGGTAACGCCTGCGTGGTGGCGTTCCAGGCGCCGGGGAAGGTGAGCTGGATCTTCGGCAACCTCAACCCGCGCTTCGCGATCCCGGGGATTCTCGAATTCGCGGAGAAATATTACGCCGACGAAAAGGGCATGGTGGCCTATGCCGACCGCCCGGCCGACCTCGCGGCGGGGCTGATCGCGCGCCTGCATCCGCCGGGCACCAAGCCCTCCAAGGCGCAGGCGATCGCCGCCGGGCTGGAGCCGGGCGGCGACTGCGGAAGCTGAGCTACTCCGCCGAGGCGGGGGAGAGCGGCGCGAGGCGCGGCGAGCGGTTGCCCGGGAACCAGTTGACCCAGGCGCGGAAATCCACCACCGGTCCGACCACGAACAGCGACGGATTCGGCAGGTCGCTGCTCGCCGCGTCGGCGGCGCAGCGCTCCAGCGTCGAGATCAGCACCCGCTGGTGCGGCGTGCTCGCCCGCGAAACGATCGCGCAATGCTCGGCCGGGTCGCGCCCGCCCGCGATCATCCGCTCGGCGATGTGCGCGAGCGACTTCATCGGCATGTAGATCACCAGCACCGGCACGGTGCGCGCCAGTTCCTCCCACGCCACCCGGCGCGACATGCCGCCGGTTTCGTCGTGCCCGGTGACGAACGCCACCGCGTCGTTGGTTTCCCGCGTGGTGAGCGGAATGCCCGCGTAGGCGAGGCCGCCGATGCCCGCGGTGATGCCGGGGACGATGCGGAAGGGGATTTCCGCCTTCACCAGCGCCTGGGTTTCCTCGCCGCCGCGGCCGAACACGAACGGATCGCCGCCCTTGAGGCGCACCACCCGTTTGTTCTGCTTGCCGAGGTCGACCAGCAGGTCGCAGATGTCGCTCTGCTTCGGGCTGCACTTCCAGCCGCGCTTGCCGACGTTGATCAGCTCCACGTTGGGGCCGACGAGACCGAGGATGCGTTCGTCCACCAGTGCGTCGTGGACCACCACGTCCGCCTGTTCGAGGGCCGAGAGCGCGTGCAGGGTGAGCAGCCCCGGGTCGCCCGGACCCGCGCCGACCAGCCAGACCCAACCGGGTTCCAGCTCCACCGTATATGTGTCGTATCGCTTGATCATCGCGGATATATGCCCGGCCGCAACGGCGATGACAAGCCGCGTTTGGTGCTCTAAGACACTTTTCGGTACGAAGTTACACGAGGACCCGACGATGGCGGAAGCCGACAAACCCCTGCGCAGCGGCTGGACCACCGGCGCCTGCGCCGCCGCCGCCGCCAAGGCCGCCTACTTCGCGCTCGCGGGCCGGGGCTTCCCCGACCCGGTGGACATCGTTCTGCCGCGCGGCGAACGGCCGGTCTTCGCCCTCTCGACGCGGCGGCTGGAGAGCGGCGCGGCGACCGCGGGAGTGATCAAGGACGGCGGCGACGACCCCGACGTCACCCACGGCGCCGAGGTTCTCGTCACCGTGCGCCGGGGCGCGCCCGGCAGCGGCATCGTCTTCAAGGGCGGCGTCGGCGTCGGCATCGTCACCCGCCCCGGGATTCCGGTGCCGGTCGGCGAACCGGCGATCAACCCCGGGCCGCGCCGGATCGTTTCCGCCAATCTCCTCGCCGCCGCCGACGAAACCGGCGGTCCCACCGACGTCGAGGTGACGATTTCTATCCCGAAAGGGGTGGAACTGGCCGAGAAGACCCTCAACCCGCGCCTCGGCATCGTCGGCGGCCTGTCGGTGCTCGGCACCACCGGGGTGGTGGTGCCCTATTCCTGCGAGGCGTTCATCCAGACCATCCAGCGCGCCGTCAAGGTCGCCGCCGCCTCGGGCGCCGCGCACGTCGCCGCCTCTACCGGATTCGCCTCCGAGCGCGCGGCGCGGCGCGTCCACGGCCTGCCCGACGTCGCGCTGATCGACATGGGCGATTTCGTCGGCGGGCTGCTGAAGTACCTCCGCGCCCACCCGTTGCCGCGCCTCACCCTGGCGGGCGGCTTCGCCAAGTTCGTCAAGCTCGGCGAGGGCGAACTCAACGTCCATTCCAAGGAGTCGCGCGTCGACTTCGGCAAGCTCGCCGCGCTGGTGGGCGAACTCGGCGGCGATGCCGAACTGGTCGCCGCCTGCCGCGCCGCCAACACCGCGATCGAGGTGCTGGAGCGTGCGCATGCCGCCGGGTTGCCCCTCGGCGATGCGGTCGCGGCGCGTTGCCGCGCCGTCGCGACGGGCATCGTCAAACCCGAAACGATCGTCGACGTGCTGGTGGTCGACCGCTCCGGCGAGGTGGTCGGCCGTGCCCCGTGACCTGATCCTGATTCTCGGCGGCACCGCCGAGGCGCAGGCGATCGCTGCCGAACTGGCCGCCGCCGGTCGCCGTGTCCTCACCTCCCTCGCCGGGCGGGTGAAGTCGCCGAAGCCGATCCCCGGCGAGGTCCGCGTCGGCGGCTTCGGCGGTGCGGCCGGACTCGAAACCTTCCTCCGCACCGCGGGCGTCGCTGCCGTCGTCGACGCTACCCACCCGTTCGCCGCCCAGATCTCCCGCAACGCCCGCCGCGCCGCCGAAGCCGCCGAGGTGCCGCGCGTCCAGGTGCGCCGCGCGCCCTGGCCGCGCCACCCGGACGATCGCTGGATCGAAACCGCGACCGTCGCCGAAGCCGCCGACCGGCTGCCCGAGATCGGTCGCCGCGCCTTCCTCACCGTCGGCGTCGGCGAACTCGAACCGTTCCGCACCCTTACCGAAATCTGGCGGCTGGTCCGCGTCGTCGATCCGCCCGCCGCGCCCCTTCTGAACGGCCCGCATCTCACCCTCGCCGCCCGTGGTCCGTTCGCCGAGGCCGACGAACGCGCGCTGCTCCGCGCCCACGCCATCGACGTGATCGTCACCAAGCACGCGGGCGGCGCGGCCACCTACGGCAAGATCGCCGCCGCCCGCAGCCTCGGCATTCCGGTGCTGATGGTCGCCCGCCCGCCCGCCGAACCCGGCGACACCTGCGCGCCGGAAGAGGCCGTGGCGTGGGTGGAAAAGAACTTCGGGTAAAACTTTGCGGAGGGACTCGGTCCCTCCGCGCCTCCCATTCGTTTTGGTGGTGCGCATAGCGCTATCGGGACATCACGCGGCGTGATCGGCCTATCCCGCTTCGCGGAAAACCAAAACGTCCGGGTACACAGGGCCCAAGGCCCTGTGCGGGTCCGGGCGGAGCCCGGTTTTCCCCAAACCGAAAGGGCCGGTCTTGCGACCGGCCCTTCGGATATCGGGGATGTTCCGGAGCTTACTGGTTCCGGTTGCCCATGAAGCGCAGCATGATCAGGAACATGTTGAGGAAGTCGAGGTAGAGCGACAGGGCGCCCATCACCGCGGTCTTCTCGGCGATTTCCTGGCTGTCGCCGTAGGCGAAGTACATCGACTTGATCTTCTGGGTGTCGTAGGCGGTGAGGCCCGCGAAGATCAGGAGGAACATCGCCGAGAGCGCGAGGTCGAGGACCGTGCTCTGCAGGAACATGTTCACCACCATCGCGACGATGCCGCCGATCAGGCCCATGATCAGGAACGAGCCCATGCCGGAGAGATTGCGCTTGGTGGTGTAGCCGTAGAGGCTCAGCCCGGCGAACGCCGCCGAGGTGATGAAGAACACCCGGGCGATCGACGCGCCGGTATAGAGCGCGAAGATATAGGCCAGCGACGCGCCCACCAGCCCGGCGTAGACCCAGAACACGGTCTGCGCGGTGCGCACCTGCATCGAGCCGATCTTCATGCTGAGGAAGAACACCAGCGCGAGCGGCGCGAACATCACCACCCAGCCGAGCATGGTGGGCTGGATGCCGCGCGGCGACACGACATAGAGCATCTGCATCAGCGCCGGGGTGTGCGCCACCAGATAGGCGACCAGGCCGGTGAGCGCCAGGGCGGATGCCATGTAGTTGTAAACCTTCAACATATAGGCACGCAGACCCTGGTCGACGGCCTCTGCCGTCGCAGTGCGGCCCATCGTTGCGAAACGCGGGTCGGGGTAACTCGTCATGGTCGTCCTCTCGGGTTGTCTGGGCGGTCTCGTCCACCCTCGGTGCAAGAGATGTGGTGAAGTCGAACACTGCGCAAGTCTACGCGGCATGCCGGGAAGAATGCAATCGGAACCGGCGGAAAGCCTTGGTCCTCAAAGGTGGCGCAGCCGCCGCGCGGGCCGGGCGGCGAGAATTCGGCCGGAGATCGTCGCGCCGGTGGCGAGCCCGGCGGCCGCGCAGGCGAGCGCGACCGCGATCGCCTCGGCGGGGCGGACGGCGAACTCCAGGCGCATCAGGTGGACCACCACCGCCCACGCGGCGGCGCTGCCCGCAAGCACCGCGAAACCGCCGACGATGCCGCCGATCGCGAGGAACTCCCAGGCGGTGACGCGCATCAGATCGCGCCGCCGCGCGCCCAGCACCTTGAGCACCACCGCCTGATTGAGGCGGTCGCGCAGGCCCGAGGAGACCGCGCCGCCGAGCACGAACAGCCCGGCGAGCACGGTGACGCCGGTGACCGCGAGCACCGCGCGGCCGCCGACGTCGGAAATCCCCTGCACCCGTTCGAGCACGTCGGCGACGCGCACCGCCGAAACGTTTGGCAGCTCCCGCGCCACCGCGCGTTCGAGCGAGGCTTCCGCGGTGGGCGTCGCCTTGACCGTGACGAGCTGGGTGTGCGGCGCGGCGTCGATCACTCCGGGCGAGAACACGAAGGTGAAGTTCATCGACAGCGAGGTCCAGCGCACCCGCCGGGTGGAGGCGACGGTGGCGGTGATCTCGCGGCCGAGGACATTGACGGTGACGGTGTCGCCGATCTTGAGCCCGAGGGCCTCGGCGACGCTGTCGGCGAGAGACACCTGCGGCGTTTCCGGCGCACCCCGCCACCACGCGCCCGAAACGATTTCCGCGCCGCGCGGCGGGAGGGCGCTGGCGGTGAGGCCGCGGTCGCCGCGCACCACCCAGCGCGCGTCGGGCGGCAGGGCTTCGGCCACCGCCGGGCGGCCGTTGATGCGCACCACGCGGCCGCGCACCATCGGCGCCTCGTCCTCGATCCGCGCGCCGGGAACGGCGGCGACGACGGCGCGGAAGCGGTCGAGGTCGGCGGGTTGGATGTCGATGAAGAAATAGGTGGGGTGGTCGTCGCCGCGCTCGCTGCCGATCTGCGCGGAGACGTTGCCCTGCACCTGGGTGAGCGTCACCAGCACCGTCGCGCCGAGGCCGAGGGCGATCATCATCGGCACCATCGGCGACCGCCGACGGGCGAGATTGGCGAGCGCGAGGCGGCCGAGCACGCCCGACACCCGCCGTGCGACCGGCGGCACCGCCTTCTGCGCCGCCCAGGCGACGCCGCGCAGCCCCGCCAGCACCGCCGCCGCACCGCCGACGAAGCCGATCCCGGCGAGCGGCCGGTCGCCGGTGGTGGCGGCGAGCGCGAGCCCTGCGGCGACCAATGCGGCGAGAATCGCCCAGGCGACCGCCGGAATCGGCGACTGGGTATCGCCTTCCGCATCCTTGAGCAGACTGGCGGCGGGAATCTCGCGGGCACGCAGCAGCGGCCACCACGCGAACGCGGCGGCGATCACCGCGCCGAACCCGGCGGCGCGCAGCAGCGGCGCGGCGTAGAGACCGGGGATCGGCGCGGCGGGCAGCGGCGTGTCCGCGCCTGCGATCAGCGCCGCCACCGGCCACGGCGCGAGCGCGCCGAGCGCCACGCCGAGCCCGATGCCCGCCGCCGCCACCGCGCCGATCACCAGCGCGTGGAGGCCGACGATCTGGCGGTTGGTGGCGCCCTGGGATTTCAGCACCGCGAGGATCGGGCGGCGCGCTTCCAGCGCCGCGGTCACCGAGCTCGCCACGCCGACGCCGCCCACCAGCAGCGCCGACAATCCGGCCCAGGTGAGGAAGCTCGCGATCGTATCGAGGAAGCGGCGGGTGCCGGGCGCGGCGGCGTCCAGCCCGCGCACCCGGAAGGTTTCGCCGAGCGCGGCCTTGACCGACGCGGCGTCGGGCGCGGGGGTTCCGGCGACGCGGCTCGCCCAGGTGATCATGCTGCCGGGCTGGATCAGGCCGGTGTCGCGCAGGCCGTCGAGATCGGCGAGGACGCGCGGCCCGAGCGCGAAGCTGCGGGAGCCGCCGTCGGGTTCGAAGCGGATCGCGGCGCGGATGCGGAAACTGGCGTCGCCGATCCGCACCGCGTCGCCGACCGCGAGATCGAGACGGCGCAGCAATTGCGGCGCGACCGCGATGCCGCGCATCCCGTCCTCGACCCGGAAAACCTCGGCGGACGGCAACGGCGGATCGAGGCGCAGCGTGCCGACCAACGGCCACGCGGCATCCACCGCCTTCAGTTCGGCAAGCACGGCGCGCCCGGGATCGTCGGCGCGGCGCACCATCGCGCGGGTCTCGGCGATTTCGGAGACCGCGCCCATGGCTTCGAGCTTCGCTCGCTCCGGCGGCGCCAGCGGGGTGTAGAGCCGCGCCGCCTCGACGTCGCCGCCCAGCAGCGCGCGGGCGTCGTGCGCCAGGCCCGCCTCCACCGCGGAGACCACGCTGCCTGCCGCCGCCACCGCGCCGACGCCCAGGATCAGCCCGGCGAGCAATACCCGGAAGCCCGAAAGACGGTGTGCGAAGCTGCCCGCGAGATCGCGCCCGGCGAGGCGGACGAGGGTGGCGAACCCGCTCATCGCCGCTGGTCCGCGACGATCCGGCCGTCGGCGAGGCGGACGACGCGGTCGCAGCGGGCGGCGAGGGCCTCGTCGTGGGTGATCAGGATCAGGGTCGCGCCGCCCGGCCCGGCGGCGGCGAACATCAGGTCGGCGACGGCCCGGCCGCTTTCGGTATCGAGGTTGCCGGTGGGTTCGTCGGCGAGCAGGAGGCGCGGCCGCGGCGCGAGCGCGCGGGCGAGCGCGACCCGCTGTTGCTCGCCGCCCGAAAGCTTGGCTGGGAGGTGGCCGAGGCGGTGGCCGAGCCCGACCGCCGCCAGCACCTCGGCGGCGCGGGTGCGGGACTCGGGCAGCCCCGCGAGGTCGAGCGGCACCGCGACGTTGTCGAGCGCGGTGAGCGTCGGGATCAGGTGGAACGCCTGGAAGACGATGCCGACGCGGCCGCGGCGGAACACCGCGAGCTCGTCCTCGCCGAGGCCGGCAAGACTTTGGCCGCCGACCGCCACCGTGCCGCGGGTCGGCCGTTCGAGGCCGCCCATCAGCATCATCAGCGTCGACTTGCCCGAGCCGGACGGCCCGAGAACCGCCACCGACTCGCCCTGGGCGACGACCAGATCTATATCATGGAGGATGACCAGGGGACCGGCGTCGGTCGCCGCGTCGAATCCGACGCCGTCGAGGCGCAACGCTTCGTCGGCCGGCTCAATCCGATGCTGAATCCGAGGAGTGCCCATGTCGATCCTTACCAAGCGGTTGCGCGGCGTCGCGGTCGCCGCGGCCCTGGTCGGCGCCGCCGCGCCTGCCGCGGGGGCGGCGGAACCGCTGGCGGTTCTGGCGTTCGGCGACAGTCTCACCGCGGGATACGGCCTGCCCGAGAACCAAGCGTTCCCCCAGGTTCTGGAGCGCCGCCTGCGGGACATGGGGTGGAACGTGCGGGTCCGCAACGGCGGCGTGTCGGGCGACACCACCGCGGGCGGCCGCGCCCGCCTGGAGTGGATGCTGGAGCCCCGGCCCGACGCGGTGATCCTCGAACTCGGCGCCAACGACGCCCTGCGCGGCCTGCCGCCCGCGCAGGCGAAGGACAACCTCGCGGCGATTCTCGCCGAACTGAAGCGGCGCGGGATTCCGGTGCTGCTCGCGCCGATGGCCGCGCCCCGCAATCTCGGACCCGACTACGTGCAGGCGTTCGACGCGATCTATCCCGCCCTCGCGAAGGACTTCGGCGTGCCGCTCGCTCCCCTGTTCATCCTGCCGATCGTCGACCGGCCGGACCTCACACTCGGCGACGCGATCCACCCCAACGCCGCGGGGGTCGAGAAGATCGTCGCGGCGATCCTGCCCGATGCCGTGAAGCTGCTCGAAGCCGCCCGGGCGGCGAAGGGGGCGGAATGATCCGGCTGTTCGTCGGCCTCGCGCTGCCGGAGGACTGCCGCGCCGCCCTCGCGCGGATCGGCGGCGGCCTTCCCGGCGCGCGCTGGATCCCGCCCGAGAACTTTCACATCACCCTGCGCTTCATCGGCGAGGTCGAGGAGCCCGATGCGGAACTGATCGCCGAGTCCCTCTCGCGCCTGCGCTTCCCGGCGGTGACGGTGCGGATCGCCGGGCTCGCGATCGGCGGCGACGCCCACCGCGCCCGCACCCTGTGGGCGGAGGTGGAGCGCTATCCCGAACTGGTCGAACTGCAGCAGCGGGTGGAAAGCCTGGTGTTCGGCTCCGGCGTCCTGCAGCCGCCGGAAAGCCGCCGCTTCCGCCCGCACGTGACGCTGGCGCGGTTCTCCGGCGTGCGGCCGGACAAGCTCCAGGAATTCCTCGGCGCGCATGCGCTGATCGCCTGCACGCCGTTCGAGGTCGACCGGGTGATCCTCTATTCGAGCGTGCTCGGGCGGCAGGGTTCGCGCTATACCGAGGAGGTCGCCTACCCGCTCGGAGACCCGTCATGACCGAAACCCCGTCGATCGTCATCCTCACCGGCGCCGGAATCTCGAAGGAATCCGGCCTCGACACCTTCCGCGACAGCGACGGCATCTGGGCCAAGGTGCGGATCGAGGACGTCGCCACGCCCGAGGCGTTCGCCCGCAATCCCTCGCGGGTTCAGGAGTTCTACAACGCCCGCCGCCTCGGCCTGCGGGACCCCAAGGTGGTGCCCAACGCCGCCCACGACGCGCTGGCGCGGCTCGAACGCGAGTGGCCGGGCGAGGTGCTGCTGGTGACCCAGAACATCGACGACCTGCACGAGCGCGCGGGCTCGCAGAACCTCATCCACATGCACGGCGAGCTGCTCAAGGTGCGCTGCGAATACTGCGACGCGCTGATGCGCTGGGACGACCCGCTCTCGACCGCCACGCCCTGCCCGCACTGCGGCCGCAAGGGCGGCATGCGGCCGCACGTCGTGTGGTTCGGCGAGATGCCGCTCGGGATGGATACGATCTACGAGAAGCTCGACACCTGCGGCCTGTTCGTTTCGATCGGCACCTCGGGCAACGTCTATCCGGCCGCCGGATTCGTGCAGCACGTGCGCTACCGCGGCCTCGCCCACTCGGTGGAGCTCAACCTCGAACCCTCGCAGGGGGCGACCCTGTTCGCCGAGGTGATTCTCGGCCCCGCCACCGAAATCGTGCCGGCGTTCGTCGACCGTATCCTCAAGGACGGCGTGCCCGAAGCCGCCTGACGCCTCATTCCGGCTCGGCGTCGAGGTCGGTGAGCGAAAGCATCGGGTGGTCGGCGATCTCGTGCTTCCACGCCGCCACCTCCTCGACCAGCCAGTCGCGGAACACCCGGATCTTGGGATTGGTCTCGTCGCCCTTGGGGCACACCAGCCGGTAGGCGTGGCGGTGCGGCACCCGCAGCGCGAACGGCGCCACCAGGCGGCCGATCTGCAGGTCGCGCGCCACCAGCGGCGTGCGGCCGAGAGCGATGCCGACGCCGTCCACCGCCGCCTGCAGGCTCATCGCCGAATCGAAGAACGCCGGGCCCTTGTGGACGTCGTATTCGTGCGCGACCCCGGCCTTCTGAAACCACTCGTTCCAGTCGATGTATTCGTCCTGCAGCAGGGTGTGGAAGCGCAGGTCCTCCGGGCGGCGCAGCGGCGGCGTGCCCCCCACCAGCGACGGCGCGCACACCGGGAAGATGAATTCCCGCATCAGCACCTCGCCGTGCAGCGATTTGTCGGCTACGGTGCCCCAGTGGCCGAGGCGGATCGCCGCGTCGACCCCGTCGCGTTCGAAATCCACCGGGGTGAAGCTGGTGTGGAGCCGCAAGTCGACGTCCGGGTGGCGCTGGCGGAAGCGGCCGATTCGCGGCACCAGCCAGCGCGCCGCCAAAGATGGCAGAATCGAGATGGTGAGGATGCCGGTCTTCTGGTGCGCGTCGAGCCTGCGCGTCGCCTCGGCGATCGTCTGGATCGCCTGACGTACCGGCACCGCGTACTCCTGTCCCGCGTCGGTGAGCAGCAGGGCGCGGTTGAGGCGCTTGAACAGCCGCACCCCGAGGATCGCCTCCAATTGTCGGATCTGCTGGCTCACCGCCGCCTGCGTCACGTGCAGCTCGCGCGCCGCGAGGGTGAAGGAGAGGTGCCGCGCGGCGGCTTCGAAGGTGCGCAGGAGGCCGAGGGGTGGGGCCGAAAGCATGGCGGGCTCACATAAGCTGTGCTTATCCGACGACGACGAAGTATCGTTTGTCAAAAGCGTGGCCGTCAAGCATATCTTCAACCAGGAAATGACGATGACGGGACGAGCCGAGGAAAGGAGGCACCGATGTCGAAATATCTGATGCCGGGAACCTGGAGCGTGATGGCGCTGATCGATTACCTCGAGCAGCTCGAAAGCCGTCGCCAGGGCCGCCGCCTTCTGGCCGAGCTCGACGAGACCCAGCTCCGTGATATCGGGCTGACCCGCGCCGACGCCGACCAGGAAGCCAACAAGCTGCCCTGGGTCGCCTGACCCGATCCCCGAGACTCTACGCGCCCGACCCCGGCGCGGGGCGGACGCCCCCACACATTCACGTCCGCCCGGGGGCCCGCGAAACGGGCCCCGGTGCGTTCCGATCCAATCCCCGGGCTCGGAACCACACAACGGCCGCCGCTCCCCCGAGCGGCGGCCTTTTTTTTGCCGCATTGGGTTGGCCTGCCCGCCTCCGTGTGCGAAACTGCCCGCCATTCCCACACAGCAAGACTTCAAAGGAGGATCCCCGATGAGGTTTCGCCCCAAGCTGGTTTCGGGCGCCGCGCTCCTCGCGCTGCTCGCGGCGGCTCCCGCCGTGGCGCAGACCGAGGTCCGCAGCCTGGGACGCTTCGGCGACTGGTCGACCTACACCTATCAGGAAAACGGCAACCCGGTTTGCTACGCGGCGAGTTCGCCCACCCGCAGCCGCGGCAACGTGAAATCCCGCGGCGACGTGTTCTTCCTCGTCACCCACCGCCCGGAATACGACGACGTCGGCGTCGTGACCATGGTCGCCGGCTATGCCTATGCTCCCGACACCACCGTCACCGTCGCGGTGGGGCGGGCCAAGTTCCGCTTCTTCACCCGCGACGAAACCGCCTGGGCCAACGGCAACGACGACAAGACGGCGGTGCGGGCGATGAAGCGCGGCAGTTCGATGACCGTCACCGGTCGCAGCAAGAGCGGCACCACCACCACCGACACCTTCTCGCTGATGGGCCTGACCAAGGCGTATCAGGCCATCAGCACCGCCTGCAAGGTCAGGAACTAGGGCCTCTCCTCATCGGCCGGATATGCGAACGGCCGCCCGGAAGCCGGGCGGCCGTCGTGCGGGTGCGTGCGCTCAGGCGTGTTCGGTCGAGGCGCGCACGATCGTGGTGAGGTGGTTTTCCATATCTTCGAGGTTGACCGCGAGCCCGCCCGCGGTACCGCGCACCAGATCGGCGAGATCGGTGGTGCGCGCCGCCTCGTCGGACACGTGCGCCATGCGCTTCGACACGTCGCGCGCGGTGTCGGCGGTCTGCTGGACGTTGCGCGCGATTTCCTGGGTGGCGGCGGCCTGCTCCTCGATCGCCGAGGCGATCGAGGCGGCGATCGCGCCCATGCTGTTGATGGTCTCCGCGACCTTCTCGATCGCCAGACCCGCCTCCTTCGACACGCCCTGGATCGCGTTGACCTGATTCGCGATCTCCTCGGTCGAGCGGGCGGTCTGGGTGGCGAGGTTCTTGACCTCGTTGGCGACCACCGCGAAGCCCTTGCCGGCGTCGCCCGCGCGCGCCGCCTCGATGGTGGCGTTGAGGGCGAGCAGGTTGGTCTGCGCGGCGATGCCGTTGATCAGTTCGACCACCGTGCCGATCTGCTCGGCCGACGCGGCGAGCCCCTGCACCACCTCGCGGGTGCGGTCCGCCATCGAGATCGCCTCGGCGGCGACCTCGGAGGACTTGTGCACCTGGCGGCCGATCTCGTCGATCGAGTTCGACAGCTCCTCGGCGGCGGCGGCGACGGTCTGCGCGTTGGACAGCGCCTCTTCGGCGGCGGCGGCGGCGTTGGCCGCCTCCTCGGTCATCCGCGCGGCGGAGGCGTTCATGTCGACCGCCGCCTTCTCCATCTCGGAGGCGCGGGCGGAAACCGCCCCCACCGCCTTGTGCGCCTCGTCCTCGATGCGGGACGCCATCTCCTGCAGCGCCTGGCGCTTCTGTTCGCGCACCACCTCGTCGGCGCGGGCCTGCTCGTCGCGCATCGCCTGCATCTCCACCGCGTTGTCGCGGAAGGTGACGAGCGCGTTGGTGAGGGCGCCGATCTCGTTCTTCGCCGTGGTCGCGGCGACCGCGATATCGGTGTCGCCCCCGGCGAGGCGGCCCATCTCGTCGGTCAGGACTTCGAGCGGATCGGTGATGCTGCGGCCGATTCGCCATGCCGCCAGGCACACGATCAGCAGCACCGCGCCGATCCACACCGCCATGGTCTTGAGGTTGGAGGCGAACACCTCGTCGACGTCGTCGACGTAGATGCCGGTCGCGATCGCCATCCGCCACGGCGCGAACGAGCCGACGTAGGTGATCTTGGGCGAATCCTCCTTGGTGCTGCCGGGCTTGCGGCCGGTATAGCGGACGAAGTCGCCGCCCGCCTTGCCCGCGTCGGCGAACGCCTTGTAGAGGGAGACGCCGTGAATGTCCGTGTAGAGCTTCCCGTCGGCGGTCTTGGCGCCGATCATGTTGGTGCCGACCTGCTTCGCGCGGAACGGGTGCATCAGCAACACGCCGTCGAAATCGTTGACCCAGAAGTAGTTGTCCCCCTGGTAACGCAGCATCGAAACATGGGCGAGGGCGGCAGCCTTGGCGTCGGCCTCGCTCATCTCGCCGGCCTTGAAACGGTCGTAATAGGTGTGGATGATACTTTGCGCCGCCTGGACCAGTTCCTGGGTTTTCTGGTAGCGGTCCTGCAACAGGTTGCTTCGCAGGTTGTTCAGGCCGATCGCCCCCACAAGCACCATACCGACCAACGCAAGCATCACGATTGTGAGCATGCGGGTCGTGATCTTGGTTTTCCCGAGCATCAGATGTCTCCCCAACGGACCGTGGCGTCCGCTCGACGCCGCAAACACCGCCACCGCCTTCCTTTGCGCCTCCCGCGCGGGAAAGTTCTCGGCGAACCGGACCCCCTGTCCGGCGTCTTCCCGACCCGAATCATCCCGCACGATCCATCGGTCGCGCGGGTTCCGACCGCAAGCGGCGGAACCTCGGGAAAGCGTTGCCGTAGATTACAGATGAATGTCCGTTGCACGCAACAGTTTTGGTTACGCCCAAACAACAAACGACGAAAATTCGGCGGGGATTCTTACACTCGCGGGTGAAACTCGGCGCGTTCGCGCCGCGTCGTGAATACGGGGATAATCAAGACCGCGCTTGCGTCAGTTTGTTCACCGTCCGGGTGGTGGAAAAACCGTCTTCCAGGCTCGCCAGCACCACCCGCCCGCCTCGGGCCAGAACCAGATCCGCGCCGACCACGGTTTCGACGGTATAGTCGGCGCCCTTGACCAGCACGTCGGGTGCGAGCGTGCGGATCAGCTCGATCGGCGTGTCATCCTCGAACACCACCACCGCGTCGACGTCGGCAAGGGCCGACAGCACCCGGGCGCGCGCGTCTTCGTCCTGGATCGGCCGAGCCGCGCCCTTGAGGCGGCGCACCGAGGAGTCGGAATTGAGGCCGACGACGAGCCGGTCGCAGGCGGCGCGCGCCTGGGCCAGCAGCGAGATGTGGCCGGGGTGGAGGAGATCGAAGCAGCCGTTGGTGAAGCCGACCCTGAGCCCCTGGTCGCGCCACGCGGCGACGGTGGCGCGGGCGAGGTCGAGGCGCATCCGCTTGCCGTCGTCGCGTCCGCCGCCCGCGTCGGCCGCGGCATAGAGTTCGGCGAGCGAGGCGGTGGCGGTGCCGACCTTGCCGACCACCACGCCGCCCGCGAAATTCGCCAGCGCCGCCGCCTCGGCGAGGTCGCCGCCGACCGCGAGCGCCGCCGCCACCGTCGCCACCACGGTGTCGCCCGCGCCCGAAACGTCGAACACCTCGCGGGCCTTGGCGGCAATGTGGGTGACCGCGCCGGAGCCCTCGACCAGGGTCATGCCGTCCTGCGAACGGGTCACCAGAACGTTGGCGATGCCGCAGCTCGCGATGAGATGGCGCGCTGCCGAAACGATCTCGTCGTCGCCCGAAACCGGCATGCCGGTGGCTTCCGCGAGTTCGGCGCGGTTCGGGGTCGCGAGGAACGCGCCGCGGTAGCGCGCGTAGTCGCGTCCCTTGGGGTCGACGACCGCGGGCACGCCTGCGGCGGCGGCGAGCTTCAGCACCTCGGCGAGCAGCGCCGGGCTCAGAAGTCCCTTGCCGTAGTCGGAAAGGGCGAGCACGCGGCACCCGGAGAGGCGCGCGCGGACGGCGGCGAGCACCGCCGCCGCGGCCGCGCCGCCGATTTCGGAAATCTCCTCGCGGTCGGCGCGCAGGAGCTGCTGCACGCCCGCAACGAAGCGGGATTTCTCGGTGGTGCGGCGGTCGGGAAGGGTTTCGAGGCAGGGCTCGACCCCGGGCTCGGCGGCCAGCAGGCGCGCCACCTCGCGCCCGGCGAAGTCGTCGCCGACGCAGGCGACGAACACCGAACCGGCGGTGAGCGCCGAGAGGTTGCGCGCGACGTTGCCCGCGCCGCCCAGCATCAGGGTGTCGCGCACGATCCGGAACACCGGCACCGGCGCCTCGGGCGAAATCCGCGTCACCTCGCCGTAGAGGAAATGGTCGAGCATCACGTCGCCCAGGCACATCACCCGCGCCTCGCCGATGCGCTGCAGGATCTTCGCGTAGCCTTCCGGAATCGCCATCGTCGCCGCCCCTGATTTGCGTTCGCTACTCTTATAGCCGCGGCGGGGGCGAAAGCAACCGCCCCCCTTTCGCCCCCCTGCCGCTCCCTGATACACTCTCCCGCGCCGGAGCCCATCCGGCGATCGCGAAAGGTTTCGGATGCAGCCGGAATTCGTCACCCCCGAGAGTCTCCTGCTCGACACCGCCGAACGCCTCGGCCGCGTCCGCGCCGGGCGGGTCGCGGTGCGGGTGCGGCTGTCGCGGCTGTCGGCGGCGTTCCGCGACCCCGCCTACGGCCGCGTCGCGGCGCGCATGTTCGACGGCCTGGTGGCGCAGTATCGCTGCCGGGTGTTCGTTCTCTCCGACGGCGACATCGTCGCCACCGGCAAGGACATGCCGTTCGGCGACGTCGACGCGGTGATCTACAAGCTGCGGATGCTGTTCGAGGGCGATCCGCTGGTGCACCAGGACCCCTACGGTCCCGGCGACCGCTTCTGCTCGTGGTACGATCTCGAGGTCGACTACGACGCCTTCCTGGCGATGGCCGCCGAGGCGGTCAGCCGCGGCCACGCCCGCCGTCCGCCGCCGCCGCCCGCGCTCTCTCCGGCGGAGGCCGAACGCGTCGTCGGCCTGCTCACCGACGAGACGGTGGCGCCGTTCGTCACCGCCCAGGCGGCGGTCGCCATCGGGCCCGACAAATCCGCTCGCCTCGCGTTTCAGGAAATTTTCGTTTCGGTCTCCGAACTCGCACCGCGGGTCGCCCCCGGGCGCGACCTGACGCGCGATCGCTGGCTGTTCCAATACCTCTGCGACGCGCTCGACGCGCATCTGCTCGCGGGGATTCGCGGCCTTACCCTGTTCGGGCGCGAACTGCCGGTCAACCTCAACCTCGGCATCGCCACCGTGCTGTCGCCCGTGTTCGAAACGTTTCTCGCCCGGTTTCCGCAGGCGCAGGTGACGGTCGAGTTCCAGACCATCGACGCGTTCGCCGACCTGCCCGGTTTCCGCCGCGCCTGCGGGCTGCTCCATGACGCCGGGCACCGCGCGATGCTCGACGGACTCACGCCCCTGGGCCTGTGGATGCTCGCCGACGCCGATCTGCCGGTGGACGGCTTCAAGCTGATCTGGACCGACGACGTCGCCGCCGCCCGGCCCGGGACCGACCGCGACCCGGTCGCCGCGGTGCGCGCTCTCGGGGCGGATCGCGTCGTCCTCGGCCGATGCGGCGCGCTCGCCGCGATCGACTGGGGCCTGCGGCAGGGTATCGCCACCTTCCAAGGTCATTTCGTCGACGCAACTTTGATCGGCCGGGCCGCCGAACCCGCCGCGGCGGGAGGCGCATGATGGCCGCGACCCGATCCGAGATCGAACGCGCGGCCGAGGCGGTCTCGGAGGCCGCCGCCGAGCGCAAGCTGATGATGCAGCTTCAGGAAGGGCTGCTGCTCGACTATGCCGAGCGCCTCGAGAAGTTCCGCAAGCAGCGCCAGGCGCTGCACCTCCACCTCTCGCGCCTCGCTCCGCAGAACCGCCGCGAACCGCAGATGCGCGCGGTCGCGGCCGCCTTCGATCCGCTGATCCTCGACAACCGCGCCCAGGTCTTCACCCTGTTCCGCGGCGACGTGATCGTGGTGTTCCCCGCCCGTCATCGCGACGAGGTGGAAGCGGCGCTGATCCGCCTGCGCTTCCTGTTCGCCGACGACCCGTTGCTCGACGACGAGAGCGACGGCGACCGCTTCGCCACCTGGTATCACCTCGCCGAGGACTATCCGGCGTTCCTCCGCCTCGCGCAGCAGGTCTACGCCGAGCAGGAGGCGCGCCGCCGTGCCGATATCGCGCTGGAGCGCTCGCCCGAACCGCCGCCGCCGCGCACCCCGCCCGCCCGGCGGCTGAAGCCGCTCACCCCGGCGGTGCTCGGCAAGCTCGAGGAGGCGCTCGCGCGCACCGATCTGTCGAATCTCGTGCGCCATCAGTCGGTGTCGGCGATCGTCGGCCGCTCGCATCCGCAGCACATGTTTTCCGAGGTGTTCGTTTCGATCTCGGATCTGCGCGAGATCTTCGTGCCGGAGGTGGACGTCGCGTCCGACCGTTGGCTGTTCCAGCACCTCACCGAAACCCTCGACCGCCGCGTGCTCGCCCTCGTCGGCGCCGGTCACGACCGCAGCCTCGCCGGCGGCTTCAGCCTCAACCTCAACGTCCGCACCCTGCTCGGCGAGGCGTTCCTCGACTTCGACGACGGCATCGCCGGGAGCTTGCGCGGAACCATCGTCCTGGAAATCCAGTTGTACGACATCCTCGCCGACGTCGGCGCCTACCTCTTCGCCCGCGATTTCGCGCGCGAGCGCGGCTATCGCATCTGCGTCGACGGCGTCGGCCCGGAGACCCTGCCGCTGGTGGACCGCGCCAGGATCGGCGCCGACCTCGTCAAGCTGATGTGGTCGCCCGAACTCGCGGATGCCCGCGGCGTCGACGCCCATCCGCTGCACGCTGCCCTCGCGCGCAGCAATCGCAAGCGCGTCGTGCTCGCGCGGGTCGACACCGCCGAGCAGATCCGCGTCGGCCAGGACCTCGGCCTGACGATGTTCCAGGGGCGCGGCGTCGAACGCCTGATCCAGACGCAGGGCCAGCGCCGCACCGCCGAGCGGGCGACGCCCTGACCCGATGTGGATGTTTTCATGACCGAAATTCCCGCGATCGCAGCGACCGATCTGGTCAAGGACTACGGCGACGTGCGCGCCGTCGACGGCATCGGCTTTGCCGTCGCGCCGGGCGAGGTGGTCGGCCTGCTGGGCGGCAACGGCGCCGGCAAGACCACCACGATCAGCATGCTGCTCGGCCTGTTGCTGCCCACCTCGGGGCGGATCGCCGTGCTCGGGCACGACATGACGGGGGCGGAACGATTCGCGGTGCTGCCGCGGATGAATTTCGCCTCGCCCTACGTCAACCTCCCCTACCGCCTCACGGTGTTCCAGAATCTCAAGGTCTACGCCCTGCTCTACGGCATCCGCGGCGCCGACGCGCGGATCCGCGAGCTTGCCCGCGATCTCGACCTCGACCACCTTCTCAAGACCCCGGCGCGCAAGCTCTCCGCCGGGCAGAAAACCCGCGTGACCCTGGCGAAGGCGCTGCTCAACCAACCCGAGGTGCTGCTGCTCGACGAACCCACCGCGTCCCTCGACCCCGATACCGGCGATTTCGTGCGCGGCTACCTCGAAACCTACGCGCACGACAGCGGCTGCGCGATCCTGCTCGCCTCCCACAACATGCAGGAGGTCGAGCGCCTCTGCCGCCGCATCATGATCATGAAGCGCGGCCGCATCCATGCGGAGGGCACCGCCGCCGAACTCGGGCGTCGTTTCGGGCGCGACAGCCTCGAACAGGTGTTCCTCGACATCGCCCGCGCGCCCGAGGAGGCCGCGTCGTGATCGGCCGCCTCAGCCACGTCGCGCAAAGCCGCTTCGCCGGGCACCGCGTGTTCGCGATCATGCTCCGCCACCTGTACGTGATGCGCACCTCGTGGCCGCGAATGCTGGAGATGGCCTATTGGCCGTGCATCCAGATGCTGGTGTGGGGATTCGCCAGCCAGTTCTTTCGCGAGCATTCGTCGTGGGTCGCGCAGGCGGGCGGCGTCCTCATCGGCGCGGTGCTGCTGTGGGAGGTGATGTTCCGCGCCAATCTCGGCTTCTCGCTCTCGTTCCTCGAAGAGATGTGGTCGCGCAACCTCGGCCAGCTCTACCTCACGCCGCTCCGCCCGCACGAGCACGTCGTTGCGCTCACGATCATGAGCCTGATCCGCACCGTTCTCGGCCTTCTGCCGCCGTCGCTGCTGGCGATCGCGCTCTATTCGTTCAACATCTACGATCTCGGCTTCCCGCTGATCGCGTTCTTCGCCAACCTGATGATCGCCGGGTGGTGCGTCGGCCTGTTCACCGCCGCGCTGGTGCTGCGCTTCGGCCTCGGCGCGGAAAGCCTCGCCTGGGTTCTGATCTTCGGCCTCGCGCCGATCTCGGGGATCTACTATCCGATCGCCGTGCTGCCCGACTGGGTTCAGGCGATCGCCTACAGCATGCCGCCCGCCTACGTCTTCGAGGGCATGCGCGCGGTGATGTTCGACCATGTATTCCGCTGGGATCTGTTCGGGCGCGCCATCGCTCTCAACGCCGCCTACTTCTCCGCCGTCACCGCGTTCTTCCTCTACATGGTCCGCGTCGCCCGCGAAAAGGGCCTGTTCCTCAACATGGGCGAGTGACGCGCCGCGGGCGCTCCTCCGGCCTTGTTTTGCCGGGTGCGCTGGCCCAAGTCTGGCCGGTACCCGCAAAGGAGAGTGAATTTGGCCGAGACCCAGTTGATCGTCTGCACCACCTGCCGCCGCGCCGCGGGCGGCGCGCCCGCCGCCAAGGCCCCCTGGCCCGGCACGCGGATGCTCGAAGCCCTCGAAACCCGCGAACTGCCCGAAGGCGTGACGCTGCGCCCGGCGCAGTGCCTCGCCGCCTGCGCCAAGGGATGCGCCGTCGCCCTGTCCGGCGGGCCGGAGAAATGGACCTACGTCTACGGCGGCCTCGACCCCGCCCAGCACGCCGACGCCCTGCTCGACCTCGCCACCCTCTACGCTGGAACCGCCGAGGGCATCGTGCCGTGGTTCGACGCGCCCGCCGACGTCCGCGCCCGCGCCGTCGCCCGGATTCCGCCCCGGGGGTAGGCCAGACCCGGTAAGAGTCTCGAAGTCCACGGGTTTTCAAAGGGGAGGGGGTCCGCGAGGGAGCTCCTCCCCTTTTGAATCGGGCCGGGGGATCGGGTTCCCCGGCCTGCCGTCCTCAGCGAGGCGGACCGATGCGGTGGAGGGCGGCGCCGTGGCGGTGGAGCCAGACGCGGGCGGCGGCGGCCTCGGGGAGGAGGCGCGCGACGACCTGCCAGAATTTGGGGGAGTGGTTCATTTCGGCGAGGTGGGCGACCTCGTGGGCGACGAGATAGCGGAGGATTTCGGGCGGCGCGAGGATGACGCGCCAGGAAAACCGCAGGGTGCCGTCGGCGGCGCAGGAGCCCCAGCGGCCGCGGGTGTCGCCGAGCCGGACGGCGGCAAGCGGGCGGGCGGGGATGCCGGTCAGGCGGGCGACGGCGGCGGCGGTTTCGGTTTTGAGTTCGGCCTCGGCGGCTTTGAGCAACGCGTCGCGGACGCGGCGGGCGAAGTGCTCGGGGCGGCCGCCGACCGCGAGAACCGGGCCTTCGGCGTCCTCGCTCCAGACGTTGCGGAAGCCGTCGGCGCGGACGAGGCGAAGGGTTCGGCCGCGAAACGGAATCCGCGCGCCCGCGGCGAAGTCGACGCGGGGCGGCAGTTTCGCGGCCTGCGCGGCGAGCGCGGCGGCGTGGTGGTCGAGAATCGCGCGGATGTCGGCGAGGGCGGTGCGCGCCGGGGCGGAGATGCGCAGGCAGTCGGTGAGCGGGCAGAGGCGCAGGGTGACGCGGCGGGTTCCGGCGCGGCGGGCGAGGACGATCGGCCAGTCGGTTCCGTCGATACGCCAAACCTCGGGCAGCGCGGCGCGGCGGCGGAACGGGTTCAGAGATCCGGCCATGCGACGATGTGATCTTCGAGGTCGACCACCTCGTCCTCGCCGACGGTGCGGCCGCGCACCGAAATTCCGGCGCGGTGGACCGCCTCGGGATCGCCGCAGACGAGATGATGCCAGTCCGGCAACGGCTTGCCCTCGGCGATCAGGCGGTAGGCGCAGGTGCGCGGCAGCCAGCCGAATTTCGCCGCGCCCTTGGCGGTGAGGCGGACGCAGTCGGGCACGCGGATGCGGCGGTGGGCGTAGTCGCCGCAGCGGGCGGTGGCGCGGTCGAGCAGGCGGCAGGCGACGCGGGTGAAGGCGATCTCGCCGGTGGCTTCGTCTTCGAGCTTGTGGAGGCAGCACTTGCCGCAGCCGTCGCACAGGCTTTCCCACTCGGCGGAGGTCATCCGGTCGAGGCGTTTGGTCTGCCAGAAGGGCGCGTCGGTCATGGCGCCTCGCGGTCGATCAGGTGCATGAACGAGCCCGCCACCCGGCCGCGCGCGAGGCCGACGGCGCCGCGCGCCTCGCCCGAGGCATCGACGACGGTGAACAGCCGGTCGCTGTCGGATTCCGAAACGATCGAGGCGTAGTGGAACTCGTGGGCGCGGAAGCGGATGCCGCGCGGCCCGAGCGCCGAGGGGGCGGCGAGGGTGGCGACGCGGTAGCCCATGTGTAGGCGGCGCTTGGCGAAGCTGGTGGCGACCGGCAGCAGGCCGAGCATCGGATGGGCGATGCCGTCGGCGTCGGTGATCGCGTCGCCGAGGACCATGTATCCCCCGCATTCGCCGAACGCCGCCGCGCCGCCCCGCACCGCGGCGCGCACGCCGGAGAGGAACGTTGCGTTGGCGGAAAGCCGGGCCGCGTGCAGCTCGGGATAGCCGCCGGGAAGATAGACGGCGTCCGCCGCCGCATCCGGCGCTTCGTCGGCGAGGGGCGAGAAGATCGAGATCTCCGCCCCCTGGGCGCGCCAGCCGTCGAGCACGGCGGGGTAGGCGAAGGCGAACGCGACGTCCCGCGCCACCGCGATGCGCTGGCCGAGCGGCGGCAGCGGCTTCGGCACGGGTGCGGGCGGCAGGGTCGCGGGGCGGGCGAGCGCCAGCAGCGCGTCGAGGTCGAGGGATTTCTCCATCAGATCGGCGGCCGCGTCGAGGAAGCCCGGAAGATCCGGATGCTCGTGCGCCTGCACCAGCCCGAGGTGCCGTTCCGGAACCGAAAGGTCCGGCGTGCGCGGAATGCCGCCCAGCACGCGGAGGCCGGGCGCGGCGGCGGCGGTGGCCTCCCTGAGGATGTCGAGATGGCGGCCCATGCCGACGTTGTTGAAGATCACCCCGGCGAGGCGGACGCGCGGGTCGTGCGCGGCGAAGCCCCGCACCACCGCGGCGGCGGAGGCGGCCTGCCCCTTGACGTTGACCACCAGCACCACCGGCCAGCCGGAGAGGCGGGCGAGGGCGGCGGTGGAGCCGTCGCGCTCGGTGCCGAAGGGGACCATTGCGCCGTCGAACAGACCCATCACCCCCTCGGCGACGATCAGATCGCTGGCGTGGGCGAGCTCGCCCGCGAGCCCGGCGAGGGTGTCGTCGCGCATCGCCCAGGTGTCGAGGTTGAGGCACGGCCGGGCGGTGGCGGCGGCGTGGAAGCACGGGTCGATGTAGTCCGGCCCGACCTTGGCGGAGGCGACGCGCAGGCCGCGGCGCGCGAACGCGCGCAGGATGCCGAGCGTCGCGAGCGTCTTGCCCGAACCGGAGGCGGGCGCGGCGAGGATGAAACCGGGTGCGCTCACGGAATGTCCTTGGTTGCGCGGGCGAGGGCCTCGGCCAGCACCGCAGGGTCGACGTCGTGGGGGAAGCTCCGCAGGTAGCGGCCGTCCGGCCCCATCAGGTAGATCAGCGTCGTATGGTCCATCAGATACTCCGCCGCACCCTGCCCCTCAACCCTGTTGTAGAAAACGTGATAGGCGCGCGCCGCCTGGGCGATCTGCGCCTCGGTGCCCGACAGGCCGAGGAGCTGTGGGTGGAAGTGGCCGACGTATTCGGCGAGGGTTTCCGGGGTGTCGCGCTGCGGATCGACGGTGACGAAGATCGCCGCGACCTTGCTCCGTTCCGCCTCGGGCAGCAGGTCGATGCCGTCGGCGATCTGGATCAGGCTGGTGGGGCAGATGTCCGGGCAGAAGGTGTAGCCGAAGTAGACCACCAGCGCCTTGCCGCGGAAATCCGCCTCGGTGACGGTGCGGCCGCCCGCCGTGGAGAGCTCGAAATGCCCGCCGATACCCGCGTCGAACGCGGGCCGGGCGAGGCCGTAGGCGAGGAACAGCAGGAACGCCGCGTTGGCGAGGTAGAGGAACGGCAGGAATTTGCCCGCCGCGCCGCGGAAGCGCGCCGCCGCCCAGCCGCCCGCCACGCCGATGCCGATCAGCGCGGGCATGGTGCCGAGCGCGAACGCGAGCATGCCGACGAACCCCGCGAGGGTGCTGCCGCTCGACGCGGCGGCGGCGAGCGCGGCGTAGACGAGGCCGCAGGGAATGAAACCGAGGGCGACGCCGAGGAGATAGCCGCGCACCCCGACCGGCCGGGCGAACAGCGGCTTGGCGATCCGCTCGACGAGGCCCGCCCAGGCCGGGTCGGCCGAGAGCGGTAGGCGCAGGCCGAGGCGCGGCAGAGCGTAGCCGACGAAGCCGAGCGCCGCCAGCACCAGCAGCGCGGCGCCGAGAACGCCCGCGAATCGCGTGTCGGGCACGAGCCCGAACAGTCCGGCGGCGAGCGCGCCGAGGGCGGCGTAGGTGGTGGCGCGGCCGAGGTGGTAGGGCAGCAGCAGCCCGCCCTTGAGGCGGTGCCACTCGCGCATCCCCGAGGCGGGAATGCCTTCGAGCACCGCGCCGGTCTGCGCCAGCACCAGCGGCCCGCACATGCCGACGCAATGGGTCGCCGAGCCGAGCAGGCCGGTGAGCAGCAGCGAGATCAGGAGGCCGCCGTGATCTTCGACCAGGGCGGCGCAGTGGGCGGCGCCGAGCGCGAGGGCGTCGGCGAGAAACGCGGGGCTGTCCATGTCCGACAGGGTAAATCAAGCGCGGCGGCGATCAACCGCTATCGGCGAGACTGCGCTCGATCTGGCCGATCAGGCCGAGGCTGAGGCGTTCCAGCAGGCGGGCGAGCTCGGCGCGATCGGCTTCGGGCCAGTCGGCGAGCAGTTGCGCGACGCGGGCGCGGCGGCCCGTGCGCATCTCCTCGGCGCGGGCGAGGCCGAGGGCGGTGGGGGCGATGAGATGGCTGCGGCTGTCGGTGGGGTGGGGCTCGCGCGACACCAGACCGGCGGACTCCATCGCCGCGATCTGCCGCGTCACCGTCGAGGCGTCGAGCAGCAGGCGCGCGGCGAGACCGGCCACCGTGCGCGGCCCTTCGGCCTTGAGGATGCAGAGGTGGAGGTACTGCGCCGGTTCGATCGGATAGCTGCGGTGGCGGCGCACCGCCTCCAGCACCCGCGCCAGGCGGGTGAGTTCGATTTCGACGCGGGCGACGGTCCGTTCGCGCGGCGCGGGCATGCTTCTCTCCTTCCGACCCTCGATGCTTGCGGGGCAGATATGTGTATCCCGCAGCTTGATTCGAGAGGGTCGCCGATATACTTGCATCATACATCTTTATCGGTTCCGGGAAACCCGTTCATGTCCGAAGCGCCTTCGTCGTTCTTCCGCCAGCCCCGCGCGGTGTGGGCCACCGCCTTCGCCGCGATGGTCGGCTTCATGGGGATCGGTCTCGTCGATCCGATTCTCACCTCGATCGCGCGCGGGCTGAACGCCAGCCATGCCCAGGTCTCGCTGCTGTTCACCAGCTACTTCGCCGTCACCGCCGCGATGATGCTGGTCACCGGCGTGGTGTCCTCGCGCCTCGGCGGGCGCGCCACGCTGCTGATCGGCGCGGCGTTGATCGCCGGGTTCGCCGCGCTCTCCGGCACTTCCGAGTCGGTGGCGGAACTCGTCGGCTACCGCGCCGGGTGGGGGTTCGGCAACGCCCTGTTCGTCGCCACCGCGCTGTCGGTGATCGTCGGCGCCGCCTCCGGCGGGGCGATGACCGCGATCCTGCTGTACGAGGCGGCGATGGGCCTCGGCATTTCGGTGGGGCCGCTGCTCGGAGCGGCGCTCGGGTCGATGTCGTGGCGCTATCCGTTCTTCGGCACCGCCGCGCTGATGGCGGTGGGATTCGCGGCGATCGCGCTGGCCCTGCCGCCGACGCCGAAGCCCGCGGCGCGCACCGGCCTGCTCGACCCGATCCGCGCGCTCGGCCACAAGGGGCTGTCGACCACCGCCGTCACCGCCGCGTTCTACTACTACGGCTTCTTCACCGTGCTGGCGTTCGTGCCGTTCGCGCTCGACATGTCGCCGCGGGCGATCGGCCTGATCTTCTTCGGCTGGGGCGTGGCGCTGGCGGTGTTCTCGGTACTGGTGGCGCCGTGGTTCCAGCGCCGTTATCCCGGCGACAAGCTGATCGCCGGGGGGCTTGCCGCGATGGCGGCGCTGCTGGCGGCGATGGCGTTCGGCGATCCCGCGCTCACCATCGCCGCGGTGATCCTCTCCGGCGCGGTGATGGGGGTGAACAACACCGTGTTCACCGAAATGGCGATGGAGGTTTCGGGCGAGCCGCGTGCGGTCGCCTCCGCCGCCTACAACTTCGTGCGCTGGTTCGCGGGGGTGGTCGCGCCCTACGCCGCGCCGTCGATCGCCGCGCGGTTCGGCGCGCCCGCCGCGTTCGGCGTCGCCGCCTGCGCGAGCCTCGTCGGCGTCGCCGTGATGTGGTCGCGCCGCCATCACCTCGGCCGGTTCGGCTCGGTTCCGCTCGCGGCCGAGTGAGCCGCGCCGCCCCGCGTCGCGAAAGCCGTTGACGCGGGGCGGCGCGCGCCACGATCATGCGCGCCATGATGCACACCGTTTTCCCCGCCTGGGTTCTGCTGGCCGCCCTTCTCCTCGACGCCGCGATCGGCGATCCCTACGCCCTCTATCGCGCCGTGCCGCATCCGGTGGCGCTGATCGGCCGCGCCATCGCCGCGCTCGACGCCGCCTGGAACCGGCCGGAACGGTCGCGCCGCGCGCGCCGTCTGCTCGGCGTCCTGCTGCTGGCGACGATGGTGCTCGGGATGCTGGCGATCGGCGGTCTGATCGTCGCGCTCGCCGCGCGCATTCCCTACGGCTGGCTGATCGAGGCGTTGGCGGTCTACGTGCTGATCGCGCAGCGGAGCCTGTACCTGCACGTCCGCGCCGTCGCCCGCGCCCTGGAGACCGACGGCCTCGCCGCCGGACGCGCCGCGGTGGGGATGATCGTCGGCCGCGACCCGGAGACGCTCGACGAGGCCGGGGTCTGCCGCGCCGCGGTGGAATCCTGCGCCGAAAGCTTCGCCGATGGCGTGGTCTCGCCGATCTTCTGGTACGTCGTGCTCGGCCTGCCGGGGATGCTGGCGTTCAAGGCGGTCAATACCCTCGATTCGATGGTCGGCCACAAGTCGGAAAAATACGTCGATTTCGGCTGGGCGTCGGCGCGCTTCGACGATCTGATGAACTTCGTTCCCGCCCGCATCGCCGGATGGCTGCTGGTGGCCGCCGCCGGGATCGCCCGCTTCGCCGACGGCCATCGCGCCGGGTGGGTGATGATGCGCGACGCCCGCGTCCACCACTCGCCCAACGCCGGGTGGCCGGAATCCGCGGTCGCCGGGGCGCTCGGCCTCAAGCTCCTGGGGCCGCGCATCTATCCCGGCGAGGTGGTCGACGCGCCGTGGATCGGCGAGGGCACCGCCGACGCGACCCCCGCGCACATCCGCCAATCCCTGTTGCTCTACGCCGCCGCCTGCGTGTTCGACGGGCTCGGCGCGGTGGCGGTTCTGGCGTGGGTTTGGGGGCTCTGAGGCGACGCGCTTCACAGACCCGCCGCGCCCGCGTGGCTATATACCGAAGCCCTTGGTTCCTTGTCGCGAGTGGTCATGTTCCATCCCTCCGCGCCGGCACGCTCCCGCACGTCCTGGCTGATCTATCTCACCATCCTCTCGGCCACCGGGCCGATGTCGATCGACCTCTACCTGCCGTCTCTGCCGGAGATCGCGCACGCGTTCTCGGCGAGCGTCGGCGAGGTTCAGACCACTCTCAGCATCTTCATGATCGGCTTCGCCGCGTCGCAGCTCGTCGCCGGGCCGCTCTCCGACCGTTTCGGGCGGCGGCCGGTGATCGTCGGCGGCATGCTGCTCTATTTCGTCGCCAGCGTGCTGTGCCGGTTCGCGCCGACGATCGAACTGCTGATCGCCGGGCGGCTGTTCCAGGCGCTCGGCGCGTGCGTCGGACCGGTGGTGGCGCGCGCGATCGTGCGCGACCTCTACGCGCCCGACAAGGCGGTGGGAATCCTCGCGGCGATGGGCACGGCGATGGCGGCCGCCCCGGCGCTCGCGCCGATTCTCGGCGGCTGGCTGCTGGAGGCGTTCGACTGGCGCGCGCCGTTCGCGGGGATGGCGATCTTCGCCGCGCTCCTGTTCGGCGCGACTCTCGCCACCCTGCCGGAGACCAACGCCCACCGCGGCGCGGCGCCGATTTCGCCGGTGGGAATCGCGCGCAACTTCGCCACCCTGCTCGGGCATCGCGTCTTCCGCGCCTACGCGGCGCTCCTGGCCCTCACCTTCGGCGGGATCTTCTGCTTCGTCTCCGGTTCGTCGTTCGTGCTGATCGAGGTGCTGGGCCTCGCGCCCGCGGATTTCGGCTATGCCTTCGCCTGCGTCGTCGCCGGTCTGGCGCTCGGCTCCACCCTCGCGGGGCGGCTCGCGCGCTCTCTGCGGCCGCACGAGATCGCCGGGTTCGGCGTGGCGTTGCTGGTGCTCTCGGCGGGCACGATGGCCGGTCTGGCGTGGGCCGGGGTCGCCACCGTCGCGGCGATCCTCGCGCCGATGGCGGGGTTCGCGGTCGGCGTGGCGATGATCATGCCCACCGCGATGGCGGCCTCGATCGGGCCGTTCCCGCGCATCGCCGGGTCCGCCTCGTCGCTCGCCGGGTTCGCGCAGGGGGTGACGGCGGCGAGCGCGGGGTGGATCGTCGCGGCGCTGCACGACGGCACCACCCGCGGCTTCGCCACCGCGCTGCTGGGCTTCGCGGCGGCGGCGGCGCTGGCGTACCTCTCGCAGGTGCGCGCGGTCAGCGGTGCAGGTCGGTCATGACGTCGCGCCAGATCCGCGCGGGCAGGGTGCCGCCGCCGACCTTCGCCATCGGGCTGTTGTCGTCGTTGCCGAGCCACACCCCGGCGACGTAGCGGTCGGTGAACCCGACGAACCAGGCGTCGCGGCCGTCCTGGGTGGTGCCGGTCTTGCCCGCGGCGGCGAACGGCAGGCGGGCGTTGCGGCCGGTACCCTCCACCAGTACCTGGGCGAGAATTCCCACCACCTCCGATACCGCCGCGGCGTCGGCGACGCGGCCGGGGCCGCCGCCCGCCGGGCGGTCGACGATTTGCCCGCCGCGGTCGCGCACGCTGTCGACGCCGTGCGGCCACACCCCGACGCCGCCGTTGGCGAGCGCGGCGTAGGCGGCGGTGAGGTCGAGCAGAGTCACCGCGCCGGACCCCAGCACCAGGCTCGGGCCTTCGTCGTCCTGCGGGATGCCGAAACGCGCGCACATCGCCAGGATCGGCGCCGCGCCGATCTGCTGGTAGATCCGCACCGGCACGGTGTTGATCGAGTGGATCAGTGCGGTGCGCAGGCTGACGATGCCGCGGAAGCGGCCGTCGGCGTTGCGGGGCGACCAGTTGCGGATGGTGATCGGCGCGTCGTCGGCCATCGTTTCCGGCGTCAGGCCGCGGTCGAACGCGGCAAGGTAGACGAACGGCTTGATCGTCGAGCCCGGCTGCCGCACCGCCTGGGTGGCGCGGTTGAAACCGCCCGGCACGTAGGCCTTGCCGCCGACCATCGCCCGCACCGCGCCGGACCGATCGAGCACCACCACCGCGCCCTCGCGCACCTTGTGGCGCGCGCCCTCGCGGTCGAGGGTCGCCGCCAGCGCCTCCTCGGCGATGCGCTGAGCGCGCGGGTCGAGGGTGGTGCGCACCCACAGGTCCCGGTCCGCCGGGCCGAGCCGGTCGCCTACCGCGTCGAGGATCCAGTCGGAGAAATAGCCCGCGCCGCCGGTGCTCCGCACCGCCCAGCGCCGCGGCACCCGTTTCGCCTCCGCCTCGGAGAGGTAGCCCGCGTCGGCCATGTTGGCGAGTACCTGACGCGCCCGGCCGTCGGAGTTCTCGGGGTTGGAGAGCGGGTTGTAGCGTGAGGGCGCCTTGAGCGCGCCCACCAGCGCGGCGGCCTGATAGAGGTCCACGTTCTTCGCCGAAACCCCGTAGAAGCGCCGCGCCGCCGCCTCGATGCCATACGTTCCGCCGCCGAAATAGACGCGGTTGAAGTAGAGCGCGAGGATCTGGTCCTTGGAGAACTTCGCTTCGAGCCAGAACGACAGCAACAGTTCCTGCACCTTGCGGCGGATCGTGCGCTCGGGGGAGAGGAAGAGGTTCTTCGCCACCTGTTGGGTCACGGTGCTGCCGCCCTGGCGGACCGCTCCGGCGCGGTAGTTGACCCACATCGCGCGCGCCACCGACAGCGGGTTGACGCCGAAGTGGTGGTAGAAGCTGCGGTCCTCGGTGGCGAGCAGGGCATGCACGAGGTGCGGCGAGATCCGGTCGATGTCGACGTAGCCGCCGTGGAGGTCGCCGTAGGAGGCGAGCACCCGGCCGTCGGCCGCCTCCACCACCATCGCCGGGCGGCGGGGTTCGCGCGCCGCCGCGTCGACGTCGGGCAGGCCGTAGGCGCACCAGACCAGATACGCGCCCACCGCCAGCGCCGCCCAGATCAGCGCCGCCAGCCACCAGCGTTTGAGAATGCCGACGAGGCCGCCCGACTTCCGCGGCGGCGGAGCGGCGCGCCGTGCGGGGGCGCGGCGTTGCGGCGGATTGGCTTTTGGCCTGGCGGAGCGGGGCATGCTATGCTCCCCCGCCTGGTTGAAATTGTGCGAAGTCCGTCATGTCCCCCGCAACCTACACCGTCTCGCTGCCCGCCGAAACCGCCGATCGTCTCGCCGACGTCGCCGCCGCGCAGGGGCTCTCCCCGGACGAGGCGATCGCCGCTGCGATCGCCGACTATCTCTGCGCGTGGGAGGACCACGCCGCGGACCTCGCCGCCGACGAGCGGGTCGAGCTGCCCTGGCTCAAGAAGCCCTGATCCTCGGCCGCGGACATGCAAAAAGCCGCGCCCGGAGTACGGTCGCGGCTTGCGGATGGGGGAAGCCGCCTCCGGCGCGCCGGAGGCATGGCGTCGCAAAGCGGCTCAGGCGAGCTTCAGGTCGACCGCAGAGGACTTGCCCTTGCGCGGGTCCATCTGCAGCTCGTAGGAGAGCTTCTGGCCGTCATTGAGGGTCGAGAGGCCGGCGCGCTCGACCGCCGAAATGTGGACGAAAACGTCCGCGCCACCCGCTTCCGGCTGAATGAAGCCGTAGCCCTTCTGCGCGTTGAACCACTTCACGGTACCGTTAGCCATAGTCGTATTCCTTCGTGTTCCTGGTGTTAGTCTTACCCTAGCCGGGACCATCCCCGATTTCGGATGGGTTTACGCCGCGTCGGAAATCCGTCGCGGAGAATGTTTGCGTCGACGACGTCTCGTCGACGCGGGTTTGCTTCCCTCCGGTTTCCCGGGGCGGGCGGTTCCGTTGCCGGGCGCAGGGGAGGCCTGCAACAGACTCTTGCCGATCAGTCGTTCAATGTCGCGGAGGAGTTTCCGTTCCATCGGATCGCACAAAGATATGGCGATGCCGGTCGCGCCCGCGCGGGCGGTGCGGCCGATGCGATGGACGTAGACCTCCGGGACGTTCGGCAGCTCGAAGTTGACCACGTGCTCGACGCCGTCGACGTCGATACCGCGGGCGGCGATGTCGGTCGCCACCAGGATCCGCGTCTCCGCGCTCTTGAACGCTTCGAGCGCGCGGATGCGCTGGTTCTGGCTTTTGTTGCCGTGGATCGCCGCGGCGGGCAGACCGGCCTGGGCGAGGTGCTTCGCCACCCGGTCGGCGCCGTGCTTGGTGCGGGTGAAGACGATGGTGCGGCCGAGCGCCTCGTTGCGGAGGATTTCGGTCAGCACCGCGCGCTTCTCCTCGGCCGGGGTTTCGATCACCCGCTGGTCGATGCGCTCCACCGGCCGCGACACCGGCGTCGCCCGCACTTCCTTGGGCGACTTCAGGAAGTCGGCCGCGAGAGCGCGGATCTGATCCGGCATGGTGGCGGAGAAGAGCTGGGTCTGGCGGGTCTTCGGGGTCTTCGCCATGATCCGGCGGATCGCGGGGAAGAACCCGAGGTCGAGCATCTGGTCGGCTTCGTCGAGGACGACGACGCGCGCGGTGTCGATCCGCACCACGCCTTCGCCCATGTGGTCGAGCAGGCGGCCGGGAGTCGCGACGAGCACGTCCACGCCGGAGGCGAGCGCCTTGATCTGCGGCCCCGCCTTCACCCCGCCCACCACCAGGGTGGAACCGAGCTTGAGGAAGCGGCCGTAGGCGCGGATGCAGTCGAGAATCTGCGCGGCGAGCTCACGCGTCGGCGCGAGGATCAGGGCGCGGCAGGTCCGGGGTTCGGGTTTGCGGCCTTCCGCGGCGAGGCGCTGCAGCATCGGCAGCACGAACGCGGCGGTCTTGCCGGTTCCGGTCTGCGCGATGCCGAGGACGTCCTCGCCGGCGAGACCGTGGGGGATGGCCGCGGCCTGGATCGCGGTGGGGGCTTCGTACCCCTCCGCCGCAATCGCCCGCAGCAGGGACTCGGCGAGGCCGAGGTCGGAAAAAGTCTTCAAATTCTTACCACTCACGCCGCAGTCGCGAAAACGCGCCCGCGGTCTTCGGTCTTTCGGGAGGAAGCGCGCGTAGATCCGCTGCCTGTTTTGGGTCCGCCGCGAAGGGCGGGATGGCGGCAGTCCGGTATCCAGGCCAAGCAGCGCATCGCAAGCATCGCCAAGGGCCAACGGCCCGTCTACGCGCGACGCTCTTGTGGATTAGAAGCACACACTTTGCGGTAAAGCGCAAGAACAATTCTCGAAAACCCGGTTGGCATACGCGCGTACACGATTTCCAAAGGGCAAGACCGGAAATGGAAAACTTCGAGAAGGCGGCGCTCTGGTCTCTGCGATATCATGTCGCGAGCGAGGCGAAGACGACACTCGAACAAGTCAAAAACGCCGGAACAGGGGGTGTGAGATGACGGTTGTCATGCAGATCGATCGCGAGGCCCGCCTTGCGTCGATGCAGATCGACGAATCGACGAAGGCGATTCTGCGGGAGTGCAAGCCGCTCGTCGAAAAGGGAATCGACGACGCGATCCGCGAAAGCTATCAGATTCTGATGAAATTCCCCGAGGCGGCGCGCGCCTACGCGGGAACGAACATCGACGACGCCTGCCGCGCCCAGCGCAAGCACTGGCTCGACGACATCCTGCCCGCCACCTTTTCCGACGAGCAGTTGCGCAACTGCGTCGAGCTGTTCGGCAAGCGTCAGCAGCAGGGGCTGGCGTTGCGCTGGTACTTCGTCTTCTACACCAACATCCTGCGCCGGATGATCGGCATGGTCGTGCCGGTCTACGCCAAGCGGCCCGACCGTATGCGGGCCGCCGTCGACGCGCTGACCAAGGTGGTGATCTTCGAGGTCGAACTGGCCGCCGCCGCCTACATGACCGCAGCACAGCAGGCCGCGGCGGTGGAGCTCAACCGTCACGCCGACGCGTTCGAGGCGGAGATTTCCGGCCTCGTCGGGATGGTCGGCGCGACGGTGACGCAGTTGCAGTCCGCCGCCGGGACGATGGCGACGGTCGCCGACCGCACCGCCGGCGAGGCCGAGGCCGCGAACGAGGCGACCGAACGCACCAGCGCCGCCGTGCACACCGTCTCCGCCGCCACCGAGGAACTCTCCGCCTCGATTCGCGAGATCGCCGGGCAGGTCGAGCAGGCCGCCGAGATCGCCGGGTCGGCGGTGCGCGACGCGGAACGCACCAATACCATGGTGCAGGGACTGGCGGACGCCGCCGCGCGGATCGGCGACGTCGTCAAGCTGATCAACAACATCGCCAGCCAGACCAACCTACTGGCGCTCAACGCCACGATCGAGGCGGCGCGCGCGGGCGAGGCGGGCAAGGGCTTCGCCGTGGTGGCGGGGGAGGTGAAATCCCTGGCGACGCAAACCGCCAAGGCCACCGAGGATATCTCCAAGCAGATCTCCGCGGTGCAGAGCGCGACCCGCGACGCGGTGACGGCGATCGAGAGCATCGGCAGCACCATCGTGCGGATCAACGACATCGCCGCGGCGGTCGCCTCGGCGGTGGAGCAGCAGGGCGCGGCGACGCAGGAGATCGCCCGCAGCGTCCAGGGCGCGGCCGAGGGCAGTTCGCAGATGAGCCACACCATCGCCGCGGTCTCCGACCTCGCCGGGCAGACCAGCGGCACCGCCCGCGATCTCTCCGCCGCGGTCGACGGCCTGTCGTCGCAGACCGCCCGCCTCTCCGATCAGGTCGGCGCGTTCCTCGCCAACGTCCGCCGATCCGCCTGAGCGCAGCGCGGCCCGGCCCGTGAACGCGGGCCGGGCGCTACTCCGGCTTGGCCTCGCGGGTGCCGGTGGTGAAGTTGCGGTCGTAGAGGAAGCTGTCGGGGTATTCGACGTGCTCGGCGAGCGCGTGACCGACCAGCACCAGGGCGGTCATCTTGATGCCCGAGGCCGCCACCTTCGCCTCGATGTCGGCGAGGGTGCCGCGGATGATCCGTTCGTCCGGCCAAGTGACGCGGTAGGCGACCACGCAGGGGCAGTCGGCGCCGTAGATCGGCGAAAGCTCGTCGACGATCTGCTTCATGTTCGCGGCGGAGAGGTGGATCGCGAGGGTCGCCTTGGTCCGGCCGATGGTGGCGAGGTCCTGGCCCTCGGGCATCGGCGAGGTGCGGACGTTGGTGCGGGTGAGGACGATCGTCTGGCTGATCGTCGGCAGGGTGAACTGGCGCTTCAGCGCCGCCGCCGCGCCGCAGTAGGCGGGCACGCCGGGGGTGACGTCGTAGTCGATGCCGAGGGCGTCGAGGCGGCGCATCTGCTCGTCGATCGCGCCGAACAGCGACGGATCGCCGGTGTGGACGCGGGCGACGTCCTGCCCCCGGTCGTGGGCGGCCTTCATCTCGGCGACGATCTCGTCGAGGTTCATCTTCGCGGTGTCGAGGACGCGGGCGTTCTCGGGCGCGGCGGCCACCACCTCGCGCGGCACCAGCGACCCGGCGTAGAGGCACACCGGGCAGCTCTCGATCAGCTTCAGGCCGCGCACGGTGATGAGGTCGGGCGCGCCCGGGCCGGCGCCGATGAAGTGGACGGTCATGGGAAGCCTCCTGAAATCGCGAACCGCACGCTTATAATCTGCGGGCCTCCGCGTGTCAGCGGAAAACGAAAACGCTTGTCCCGTACCCGGGCGTGCGAATAGGTTTGCGCCGCGCGGCGGTTGCTGCTAACCGATGTTACTTTGTTGCATCCGCCATTCCCGGGAGCCCCGCCATGTCCGATACGCCCGCCATCCTGATCTGTTCCCACGGCAGCCGCGATCCGCGCGCGGTGGAGGAATTCGGCCTGGTGGCGAAGGCGCTCGGTGCGCGCCTGCCGGACAGCAAGGTGGCGAGCGGCTTCCTCGAATTCGCCCGCCCCACCATCACCGAATCCCTCGAAGCGCTGGTCGCCGACGGAGCGACCGAAATCTGGGCGCTGCCGGGCATGCTGTTCGCGGCGATGCACATGAAGACCGACATTCCCGCCGAGCTCGACGCCTTCGGCAAGGCGCACCCCGAGGTCGCGCTGCGCTTCGGCGCGGAACTCGGCCTCGACTGGCGGATGATGGAAGCGGCGAAGGACCGCATCGAGACCGCGCTCGCCGCCGCCGACAAGACCTTCGGCAAGGTGGCGCGCAAGGACACGCTGCTGGTGGTGGTCGGCCGCGGCACTTCGGACCCGGACGCCAACGGCAACATCGCCAAGGTCGCCCGGATGCTGTGGGACGTGATGGGCTTCGGCTGGGTCGAGGCCGGGTTCTCGGGGCTCGCCCATCCCACCGCCGACGTGGTGATGCTGCGCGAATTGCAGCGGGACGCTTTCCGTCGCGTGGTGGTCTTCCCATATTTCCTGTTCACCGGCATCCTCGTCGATCGAATCTACGATTGGGCGGATGCGGTGGCGGATCGCTACCCCGAAGTTCAGGTCGTCACGGTGCCCTATCTCAAGGACCATCCGCGGGTGATCGAGACCTTCATGGAGCGTCTGCAGGACATCGCGCGCGATGCCACGGGCAGCCTCGATCGGCTCGCCCAGTATCGCGCCTGGAAACAAGCTGGCGAACCCCTGGAAGGAGAGCCCTGGATGAAGAAGCTGTTCGAACACGAGCACGGTCACGGCGGCTGCGGCTGCGGCGGCCACGGTCACCACCACCACGAAGAGGCGCACGACCACGAGCACGCCGAGGGCGGTTGCTGCGGCGGCCACGGTCATGCCCACGACGACGATCACGAGTGCTGCGGCGGCCACGGCCACGCCGACGACGACCACGAGTGCTGCGGCGGCCATGGCCACGCGCACGAGCACGAGCACGAACATGCGCACGAGCACGGCGGTTGCGGCTGCGGCGGCAAGCACTGATCGACGACGATGACCATGCCGGGTCCGCTTCGCGGGCCCGGCCAAACTTTGCCTGATTGCCCGATTCGTCGGTTGCCTGAGTACGGGGGGAGACACCGCATGAAGTTCGATTTCATCACCGATCCGGATGAGATCTACCGTCGATCGTTCGAAATCATCGAGGCGGAAAGCGACCTCTCCCAGGTGCCGGCGGACCTGAAATCGACGGTGGTGCGGATGGTCCATGCGGCGGGCGACACCGGCCTCGCGCGGGACGTCGCGTTCTCGGCCGACGCCGCGGGCGCGGCCAAGGCGGCGATCAACGCCGGCGCGACGATCTTCACCGACGTCGAAATGGTCGGACACGGCATTCACCGCCCCCACCTCGTCGAGGGCGCCGAGATCGTCACCCTGATCCGCCATCCGGACATCGCCGAGGCGGCGAAGCGCCTCGCCACCACTCGCGCCGCCGCCGCCGTCGACCTCTGGGGCGATCGCCTCGCCGGATCGATCGTCGCGATCGGCAACGCGCCCACCGCGCTGTTCCGGCTTCTCGAAGTGATGTCCGAAGGCGGGCCGAAGCCGGCGCTGATCATCGGCATGCCGGTGGGCTTCGTCGGCGCGGCGGAATCCAAGGATGCGCTGATCGCCCATTCCTGCGGCGTTCCCTACATCACCGTGCGCGGCCGCCGCGGCGGCAGCCCGCTGGCGGTCGCCGCGCTCAACGCGCTCGCGATCGCCGCCAAGGCGGAGCGCGGCGCGAAATGACCGCGGCGGCGCCGACTCCCTGGCTGACCGTGATCGGCCTCGGCGAGGACGGCCTCGACGGCCTGTCGATCGCCGCCCGCGCCGCCCTCGACGCCGCCGAATGGCTGGTGGGCGCCCGCCGCCTGCTCGACATGGTGCCGCCGGGCGCGGCGCAGCGGATCGTCTGGGCCGGGCTCGACGGCACCCTCGACGCGATCGCCGCGGCGCGCGGCGCGCGCGTCGTCGTGCTCGCCTCGGGCAACCCGATGTGGTTCGGCGTCGGCGCCACCCTCGCCCGCCATTTCGACCCGCGGGAAATCCTCACCTATCCCGCCCCCTCGGCGTTCTCGCTCGCCTGCTCGCGGATGGGCTGGTCGATGCAGGAGGCGGTGGCGGTGTCCGCCCATGCCCTGCCGCTCGAATCGATCGCCCGCCACCTGTTCCCCGGCCGCCGCCTGGTGGTGTTGTCGCGCGACGGCGAAACTCCGGCGGGGATCGCCGCGTTCCTTGCCGAGCGCGGCTTCGGCCCCAGCCGGATGAGCGTGTTCGAGGCGATGGGCGGCGCGCGCGAGCGCCGCGTCGACGGCATCGCCGCCACCTGGGGGCGGGTCGGCATCGACCCCCTCAACACCATCGCGGTCGAGGTGATGGCCGATGCGGACGCGCGCATCTACGGCGTCACCCCCGGCCTGCCGGACGACGCCTTCATCCACGACGGCCTGCTCACCAAGCGCGAGATCCGCGCGGTGACCCTCTCCACCCTCGCGCCCCGCCCGGGCGAAACCCTGTGGGACGTGGGCGCGGGCAACGGCTCGATTTCGGTGGAATGGCTGCGCGCCAACCCCAGCGGCCGGGCCGTCGCGATCGAGCGCGACCACCACCGCGCCGAGGTGCTGCGGGTCAACGCCAACCGCCTCGGCGCGCCGTCGGTCGAGATCGTCGAAGGCACGGTTCCCGAGGTTCTCGACGAAATTCCCGGCGAGCCCGACGTGATCTTCGTCGGCGGCGGCCTCACCTCCGGCGAAACCCTGGAAATCTGCTGGGACCGCCTGCCGCCGGGGGGCCGCATGGTGGTCAACGTCGTCGCCCTCGAATCCGTCGCGCAGCTGATCGCGTTCCAGAAACGCCGCGGCGGCACGTTGACACAGCTTGCGATTGCGCGTAATGCCCCGGTCGGCGCGATGACGAAGTTCGAACCGATGGCGCCGGTGATCCAGTATGCCGGAGTGAAAGCGTGACCGGAAAAGTGTACGGCCTCGGCCTCGGCCCTGGCGACCCGGAGTTGGTGACGATGAAGGCGGTGCGGCTGCTCGGCACGGTGCCGGTGGTCGCGTATCCCGAAAGCCAGAAGGGCGGCAGCTTCGCTCGCGAGATCGCGGCGGCCTACATTCCCGCCACGGCCACCCTGGTGCCGCTCGACACGCCGATGGCGATCGACACCGCGGTCGCCCAGGCGAGATACGACGCGCATGCCGAGATCGTCGCCGCCCACCTCGACGCCGGGCGCGACGTCGCCCTGCTGTGCGAGGGCGACCCCTTCCTGTTCGGCAGCTTCATGTATCTCTACGACCGCCTCGCCGACCGCTACGAGGTCGAGGTGGTGCCCGGGGTGTCGTCGATCACCGCGTGCGCCGCCGCCGCGGGACTGCCGCTGTGCGGCCGCGAGGACATCCTCACGGTGCTGCCCGGCACGCTTCCCGAGGAGGTGCTGGAGCGCGAGCTCGCCCAGACCTCGGCGGCGGTGATCATGAAGGTCGGCCGCCACCTGCCGAAGATCCGCCGGGTGATCGACAAGCTCGGCTGCACCGGCGGCGCGACCTACGTCGAGCGCGCCCTCAACCCGGGCCAGCGGGTCGTGCCGCTCGCCCGCCTCGCCGGAGACGCCGCGCCCTATTTCTCGGTGATCCTGGTTTTCCGCGATACGGACTGAATGTTCCCATGACCCATGCCGCCCAGCCCCTCGCCATCGTCGTCTTCTCCGAAAGCGGACTGGAGGTGGCGAGAAAGCTCCGTGACGCGTTGCCGCAGGCGTCGATCCACGGTTTCGACCGTCGCGTCTCCGCCTGCGACGAAACCTTCGCCGACGCGGGCGCGCACCTGCGCCGCCTGTTCGGCGACGGCATCGGCATCGTCGGCGTCTGCGCCGCCGGAATCCTGGTGCGCGCGCTCGCGCCCTGCGTCGCCGACAAGTGGAGCGAGCCGCCGGTGCTGGCGGTGGCGCAGGACGGCTCGGTGGCGGTGCCGCTGCTGGGCGGGCACCACGGCGCCAACCGTCTGGCGCGAACGATTTCCGAACTGCTGAACGGCGCGGCGGGCGTGACCACCGCGGGCGACGTGCGCTTCGACATCGCGCTCGACGAGCCGCCGCGCGGCTGGCGCGTCGCCAATCCCGCCGCCGCCAAGGACGTGGTCGGCCGGATGCTCGCGGGCGAGCCGGTGGCGCTGGCGGTGGAGGCGGGCGACGCCCGCTGGCTCGCCGGTTGCGGCGCAAGCTTCGCCGAGGCCGCCCCGGCGACGATCCGCGTCACCGACAAGGCGGTCGCGGGCGACGACGCGACGCTGGTGATGCATCCGCCGGTGCTCGCCGTCGGTATCGGCTGCAACCGCGACACCGGAGCCGAGGAGGTGATCGGACTGGTGGAAACCACCCTCGCGAACGCCGGTCTCGCGCCCGGCGCGGTCGCCTGCCTGGCGTCGATCGACGCGAAGATGGACGAACCGGCGCTGCACGCCGCGGCGCAGCATTTCGGCGTGCCGGTGCGGTTCTTCTCCGCCGACGCGCTCAACGTCTTCGCCGACCGTCTGTCGGAGAAATCCGAGCATGCGTTCGCCGCGGTCGGCTGCTACGGCGTCGCCGAAGGTGCTGCGCTCGCCGTCGCGGGCGAGGGCGCGGCGCTCGCGGTGACCAAGACCAAGTCGGTCAACGCCACCTGCGCGGTCGCCCGCGCCGCCGCCAACGTCGATCCCGCCCGCGCCGGTCAGGCGCGCGGCAGCCTCACCGTGGTGGGCGTCGGCCCGGGCTCGGCGGCATGGCGCTCGCCCGACGCCACCCAGGCGATCCGCCGCGCCGACGCGGTGGTGGGCTACAAGCGCTACCTCAACCTCGTCGCCGACCTGATCGAGGGCAAGCCGCAGCACGTCTCCGGCATGACCCGCGAGGAGGTGCGCGTCACCAAGGCCCTCGACCTTGCCGCCGAAGGTCGCAACGTCGCGCTGGTGTGCTCGGGCGATCCGGGCATCTACGCCCTCGCCTCGCTCACCCTGGAAATGCTCGACAAGGCCGACCACCGCCCGGACTGGAAGCGCATCGAGGTGCGGATCGTGCCCGGCATCACCGCGGCGCAGGGCGCGGCCTCGCTCGCGGGCGCGCCGATGGGGCACGACTTCTGCCTGATCTCGCTCTCCGACCTGTTGACGCCGTGGGAAACCATCGAGGCCCGCCTCAAGGCCGCGGCGCTCGGCGATTTCATCGTCGCGCTCTACAATCCGGTGTCGCGCCGCCGCCGCACTCAGATCGAGCGCGCGCGCGAAATCCTCCTCACCGGCCGCCCCGGCACCACGCCGGTGGTGATCGCCCGCAACGTCGGGCGCGAGGATCAAAGCGTGCAGGTGATCACGCTGGACGAACTCACCCCCGACCACGCCGACATGCTGTCGATGGTGACGATCGGCAACTCGACCACCCGCGCGTTCGATCTCGCCGGCCGCACCTGGGTCTACTCGCCGCGCGGCTACGCGAAGAAGCTCTCGTTCCTCAAGGACTAAGGGCACGATGCTGGAACCGCGTCTCAAGGCCGAACTGCTGGTTCAGGCGCTGCTCCGCCATGCGCAGGCGGCGGCGCGCGCCGCCTACGTCACCCGCAGGGGCGACGCGCAGTCGGGCGCGGTGCTGGTCAAGCACGTCGGGCCCGGGTTCCGCTGCACGGTGTTCCAGACCGCGTTCGCCGACGACGGCGCGCGGCGCTGGCTGCCGATGACCGGCGATCTCCCGGTGGCGGAGGCGGAGGCCGACGCCTTCGTCGCGCGCCAGTGCCGCTACGACGAAGACCTCTGGGTGGTCGAGATCGAGGCACCGGAAGGCTGGAGCCCCGAGGCGCCGTGAGCGCCTAAGGCTTCGCGACGGTCCACTTGCCGCCGACTCCGTCGCCGCTGGTGTCGCCCGGGTTCCTGTCCTGCACCCAGGCGTAGAGCGGCTTGCCCCGGTAGGCCCACTGCCGCGCTCCGTCTTCCCGCTTGACCAGGCTGAATTCGCCCACCGGCCGCGCATCCTCGGGCGCGAGCGCGGGCGGCCAGCTTTCGGCGCAGCCGCCGATGCAGACCGACTGGTTCTGCGGGTCTTCGAGGAAGGTGTAGAGCGTCATCCGCTCGGCATTGGCCAACACCTCGCCCTTTTCGGTCGGGTTGACGAAAATCCCTTCGGGCGCGTCGAGGGCGAGGGCCGGCGCGGCGGCCAGCGCCGCGACCAGCGCGAGGGCGAAGCGGATGTGCGACATCGGGAGATCTCCTGCTCGTGCGATCGAGGAGAACGACTTGGGCCGCGCCCCGGTTTCACGCAATCTTTCGGCGCGGTTCAGCGCGCCGGATCGCCCTCGGCGCCGGCGTCCACCAGTTCCAGCCAGTCGGAGCCGTAGGTGCGTTCGTAGGCGGCGCGATGTTGCGCGGTGATCGCCGCGAACGGATGCGGCGACATCGCCACCAGCCGCAGCTTGCGCGGCAGCCGTTTGGTGAGGGTGTCGCGATAGGTGCCCGCAAGCTGCGCCGCGGTGTCGGAGAAATCGATGCCGATTTCGGTGATCGCGGCGCGTTCGGTGTTGGAGAGGCTCTCCCAGAAGTGCTTCGAGGCGAGCAGGAAGGTCGGCTCGTAGACGTGGCGGGTGAGGGTGATCACCGGTGCCTTCTCGCCGATCGGCAGTCGCAACAGGGTGTCGAGGTGGCCGTCGAACGAATCGACGATGCCCCGCTCCAGCGCCTCGGCGGCGTCGGCGGGCGGATACTTCTGCGGCACCGCGCCCAGCGACCGCCACAGGTCGCGCAGCTTGCGCCCCTCGTTGACGAGAATCTTGCGCTGCGCCAGATCCTCGGGCAGGGCGATCGGCCGCTCGGCGCGGATCTGGCGGAAGGCGTTCTCGTAGATCCCCACCACGATCACCGGCAGGGTCTGCTCCACATGGGTGCGGATTTCGTCCTCGAGCCCGGCGTACAGGGCGCGCTGCACGTGGTTGCGGTCGGCGAACAGCCACGGCAGGCGGAACAGCGACAGCCGCGGCACCTCGTCGATCAGCGCGTCCCCCATCACCGCCATCTCGATCCGGCCGTCGCGGATCTGCGTCAGAAGTTCCGCTTCCGTCGGGCAGGCGGCGCCGGTCTGCGGCTGGAACGCGAAGCGGTGCGGCAGCCGTTCCTCCACGCGCTTGGTGAAGAAGGTCATCTGGCGCGTCATCAGGCCGTCGGGGTTGCCGGGAATCCACAATGCGACGGCGCGCGGCTCGGCGGCCTGCGCCGGCGCAGCCGCCGTCAGACACCAGGCCGCCACTATTGCGGCGATTATCCCCCGAGGACGAAACGCAACCATAGGACACAGACACCCGCGTTCGGCCGTCGCCGCTCCCACCCAACGAGAGAGGAGGGTACTCGCTTCCGCCCGCGCCGCCAAGCCAAGCGCGACTCGGCAATGCAGATTTCATCGGAAGTATGAGAGAGGCCCGGGTTCGGGCGGAGTTCGCGTCAGGGTTGCGGCAGCGCCAGCAGCGCTTCCGGGTCGAGGCGGCGGTCGAGCCAGCTTGCGCCCCAGTGCAGATGCGGGCCGGTGGCGCGCCCGGTCGCGCCCACCCGGCCGAGCGGCGCGCCCGCCGCAACCCGCTGCCCCACCGTCACGTCGATGCGGCTCAGGTGCGCATAGACCGTCTGCACGCCCAGGCCATGGTCCACCATCACGGTCTTGCCGGTGAAGACCATGTCCGGATGCGCCAGCGACACCACCCCCGCCGCCGCCGCGACCACCGGCGTGCCCTCGGGTGCGGCGAGGTCGAGACCCGAGTGCGGCGCGCGCGCCTCGCCGTTGAGAATCCGCTGCGAACCGAACACCCCGCTGACCCGCGCCCCCGCGACCGGCAGACGGAATCCCCCGAGAAACTCCGCCACCGCCCGGCGGCTCTCGCGCGCCTTCGCCACCGCCCGGTTGTCGGCGGCGATCCGCTCCAGCAGCGCCTTGGGCGGCGTCACCTTGTCCTGCGGCAGGCCTTCGATGCGCTGCACCTGCCACTCCCGCGGCCGCACCTCCAGGGTCAGGCTCTCGGTCGCGCCGCCCGGCCGCACCGCCGTCACCTCCGCCTTCGGCCCGGCGTCGCGGCCGAATCCCAGGGCGAACCGTCCCTCGCGGTCGACCGGCACCGCTGCACCGTCGAGAAACACCCGCTCTCCGGCCGCCGCCCGCCCCATCACCAGCCCGCCCTGCTGCGGTTCGCCGTGAATTTCAAGCGCCTGGGCCGGAAAGGTGAGAAAGACGGCGAAGAGGAAGACCGCGAAGGGTCCGCCTCCCGTTCGTGTCGGGTGCGGCGCGGCGTTCCGTCGCGCGTTCACAGCAGCGAACCCTGGCGGGGGTCGGTTTTGCCCGGCTTGCCGCCCGGGCGCTTCGGCGGTTCGCCGTGGGCGGTGGCGGCGACGTCGGCGTCGGCGAAGGCGAGCGTGAGCGCCGCGCCCGGGGGCACCTCGGCGGCGCGGCCGAGAGGTTTGCCGGTGCCGGCGTCGCGCACCAGAACGAAGCCGCGGTCGAGGACGCGGCGGTAGGAGAGGGTGTCGAGCAGCGCGGCGTGGCGGTCGAGGCGCTCGGCGGCGCGCTCGATGCGGCGGGCGAACCCGGTTTCGAGATCGCGCGCGAGGGTTTCGAGACGGCGGCGGCCGAGATCGACGGCGGCCTGCGGCGGCCGCAGGCGCTGCGCGGCGGCGTCGAGGCGGTCGCCGCCCCGTTCGATGCGGCGGCGCGCGAGTGTGACGAGGGACCGGGCGGCGGCGTCGAGCCGCAGCGCGGCGCGGTCGGCGACCTCGCGCGGGGTGCGCAGGCGCATCCCGAGGGCGGCGAGGCGCTCGCCCGCGCGGTCGAGACGGGCGGCGGCGCAGGCTTCGAGGCGCTCGCCGCGGTCGTCGAGGCGCTGGGTGGCGTCGCCGAGCAGGCGCTCCGGCTGCGGCAGGCCGCGGGCGAGAGCTTCGAGGTGGCGGCCGCGGTTCTCGATGTCGGCGGCGAGCGCGCGTGGCAGGCGTGCGCCGAGTTCGGCGACCCGCGCGATCAGATCGAGGCGGACCGGCACCGCCTTTTCCGCCGCGCCGGTGGGGGTGGGGGCGCGCAGGTCGGCGGCGAAGTCGATCAGGGTGGTGTCGGTCTCGTGCCCGACCGCCGAAATCAGCGGGATCGCGCTGGCGGCGGCGGCGCGCACCACGATCTCCTCGTTGAACGGCCAGAGGTCTTCGAGGCTGCCGCCGCCGCGCGCGACGATCAGCACGTCCGGGCGCGGCACCGGTCCGGTTTCCGGCAGGGCGTTGAAGCCCGCGATCGCGGCGGCGATCTCGGCGGCCGCGCCCTCGCCCTGGACCCGCACCGGCCACACCAACACGCGGCGCGGGAAGCGTTCGCGCAGGCGGTGGAGGATATCGCGGATCACCGCGCCGGTGGGCGAGGTGACGACGCCGATCACCTCCGGCAGCGGCGGGATCGGGCGTTTGCGTTCGGCGGCGAACAGGCCCTCGGCGGCGAGCTTGCGGCGGCGGTCCTCGAGGAGCTTCAGCAGCGCGCCTTCGCCCGCGATTTCGAGGCTCTCGACGATCATCTGGTATTGGGAACGCGCGCCGTAGGTGGTGAGGCGGCCGGTGGCGATCACCTCCAGTCCGTCTTCCGGCCGCACCGACATCCGCGCCAGCGACCCGCGCCAGATCACCGCTTCGAGCACCGCCTTGTCGTCCTTGAGGCGGAGGTAGCAGTGGCCCGAGCCGACGGTCTTCGGCTGCGAGATCTCGCCGCGCACCCGCACCAGACCGAAGGCGGTTTCGATGGTCGTCTTCAGCGCGGAAGCCAGGGCGGAGACCGAAAGATCGGGCTGGTTGTGGTTCGGATCGGTCATGGAATCCTGCGAGCGGAAAAGCGGCTGTTGCCGCGGGGTCGCAATCGATTACACTCTGGCAGGCATTCGGGGAAAGGGGAAGTTCCGATGAAGATTCTGGTGATCGGCTCCGGCGGTCGGGAGCATGCGCTGTGCTGGGCGATCAAGCGCTCGCCGCTGTGCGATGCGCTCTATTGCGCGCCCGGAAACGCGGGCATCGCGCAGCTGGCCGCGTGCCTGCCCGCCAGGATCGACGATCCGGACGAGATCGTTTCGTTGGCGAAAGAGAAGGCCGTGGATCTGGTTGTCGTCGGCCCCGAGGGACCGCTGGTGGCGGGGCTCGTCGATGCACTCGCGGCCGCCGGGATCCGCGCCTTCGGGCCGAGCGCGGCGGCCGCCCGGCTCGAGGGCTCGAAAGGCTTCATGAAGGACTTCTGCGCCCGGCACGGCATCCCCACCGCCGCCTATGCGCGCTTCACCGACGCCGCGGCGGCGAAGGCCTACGTGCGCGAGCGGGGTGCGCCGATCGTGGTGAAGGCCGACGGCCTCGCGGCGGGCAAGGGCGTGGTGGTGTGCCCCAACGAGGCCGACGCCCTCGCCGCCATCGACACCATCATGACCGAGCGCGCGTTCGGCGCGGCGGGCGGCGAGGTGGTGATCGAGGAGTTTCTGGAAGGCGAGGAGGCGAGCTTCTTCGCCCTCTGCGACGGCAAGACGGCGGTGGCGTTCGGCGCGGCGCAGGATCACAAGCGCGTCGGCGACGGCGACACCGGGCCGAACACCGGCGGCATGGGAGCCTACGCGCCCGCGCCGGTGGTGACGTCCGAGATCGTCGACGAGGTGATGGCGAGGATCGTCGCGCCGACCGTCGCCGGAATGGCGGCGGAGGGCACGCCGTTCGCGGGCGTGCTGTTCGCCGGGCTGATGATCACCGCGCAGGGGCCGCGCCTGATCGAATTCAACGTGCGCTTCGGCGACCCGGAATGTCAGGTGCTGATGAGCCGCCTGAAATCGGATCTGGTGCCGCTGCTGCTGGCCGCCGCCGAGGGGCGGCTCGACGCCGCCGACGTCGACTGGTTCGACGCCGCCGCGCTGGTGGTGGTGATGGCGGCCAAGGGCTATCCCGGCACGCCGCTCAAGGGCACCGAGATCCGCAACCTCGCCGCCGCCGACGCGGTGCCCGAGGCGGTGGTGTTCCACGCCGGCACGCGCGCCGACGCGGCGGGGCGGATCCTCGCCGACGGCGGCCGGGTGCTCGGCGTCGCGGCGCGCGGGCGGACGGTGAAGGAGGCGCGCGCGCGCGCCTACGAAGCTGTCGACCGCATCGACTGGCCGGAGGGCTTCTGCCGCCGCGATATCGCCTGGCGCGCGCTGGAGCGCTGACGAACGCACGTTCCGGGTGTATTTCCGGCTTTCGTTTCGCCTGCGACGGTGTGTTGCGGGTGAATACTCTTGCATGCGTCCAAAAGAAACCCTAAGAATTCCGCGACTCGGGAAATCTCAATAGTTTTGCCGAGTCGTGGCCTGTGTTAGTGTTCGAGCATTCAGTGCGACTCGGACAGAAAAAACCGGGCGGTTCTTGTGGGGTTGCCGGAGTCCGTTACCTCAGGACTTCAGGAGACGCGTCGGGTGCAAAGGGCGAAGATACTCGTTGCCTGTCAGGATCGATCGGCGCGGCAACGTCTGGCGGAAACCTTCCGGTTCCGCTATCAGACGGTCGCGGTCGACGACGGCTGGCTGGCGCTTCACCTCGTCAACACCACCGCGTTCGAGGCGATGGTGATCGCCGAGCGTCTGGACTCGCTCTCCGGTCTCGACGTCGCGGTTTCGGTGCGCGAGAGCGGCCGCAACGCGCACGTGCCGATCATGCTGGTGGCGCGCGCGATCACCCCGGTGATCCGCGAGATGATCGAGCGCGGCGTCGTCGACCGCTGCGTTGCCGAAGGCGTCGAAACCGGCGCTTTTCTTTTTGAGTTCAATTCGATGTGCGGCGAGCGCGCGGAGCGTGCGTGGGCCGCCCTCGATGCCGACGTCTCGCGCGTGCTCGGCACCGCCCGGCGCACCTACAGCCACGTGTTCGCCGCCAGCACCGCCGACGTGCCGTTCGACGCGAAGCTGCTCGACGAAGTCGCGCGGCAACTCGTGGGGGCCATCGTCGACGGACGGATTTCGGCGGTGATGCAGGCGTTGCAGGGGCACGACGACTACACCTTCGTGCATTCCCTGTCGGTGGCGGCGGTACTGGCGTTCTTCGGCAGACAGATCGGCATTCGCGAGGGAGACCTGTGCCTGATGGCGCAGGCGGGGTTCGCCCACGACTTCGGCAAGCGGGTGATGCCGCATGCGGTGCTCTACAAACCCGGCCCCCTCGATACCGCGCAGATGGTGGTGATCCGCCGCCATGCCGCGGCGGCGGGGCAGATTCTGCGATGCTCCCCGGGAATTCCCGCCGAAGTGATCAACGTCGCGGAGCGCCATCACGAGCGCCTCGACGGCACCGGCTATCCGAACGGCCTCGTGGGGGCGCAGATCGACGACCTGTCGGCGGTGGCGGCGATCGGCGACGTGTTCTCGGCGCTGGTCGACAATCGCTGCTACAAGCCGGGCTACGCCCCCGAAGAGGCGCTGCGGATGCTCGGCGACATGGCTGGCCCGCACCTCGAACCCAACTACGTCAAGACCTTCACCCAGGTGATGCACGATACCGGCTTCGCCAGCTGGGTGGCGCCGCCGCGCGAGGCCTGATTTGCTTTTGTCGCCGGATGTGGTAGGTCGGAATCCTCGGCGCGGCGCAGGAGGGCGGCAGTGAACGGAAACCGGATCGGCATGGTGGTGCTCGGCGTGGCGGCGGCGTTCGCGGTCGCGCTGGCGGCGCGGTTCCTGCTCGTCGAGCCGCGCAACGCGCAACTGGTCTGCAGCGCCCTCGACGCTCCGGCGTGGTGCCCGCTGCGCCGGGCGCTGGTGCCGGTGTTCACCTTCCAGGGATTCGGAATTCTCAGTCTGCTCGCGGGCGTTTACGCGGTGCTGCGGTGGAACGGCGCGGCGGGCGTCGCCGCGCTGGTCCTGGGGGCGATCGGGATGGTGCTCTACAACGTCGAGTTCGCCTCGGCGGGCGCGATCCTCGGGCTGATCGCCCTTACCCGCGAACCCCGTGCGGCCTGATCAGGGTCGCCGCCGCCAGCACTCCGGCGGTCGCCGCCCACAGCCACGCGTGGGTGTTGAGCCAGCCTTCGTTGATCAGCATCCCGAGCGCCGCGGCGGCCAGCAGCAACGCCACCGCCTTCTGTTCGCGCGGCGGCGGCGGCAGGCGCAGCAGCGCGAAGCCGACCGCGTAGATCAGGAACATGCTCACCGGGAAATCGCGGTAGCGGGCGTTGAACAGCAGCCCGAGAGTGGCGATCGCCATGCCCGCGAGTGCCGCGAACCGTACCACCGGCAGCGACAGGGCGTGGCCGCGCGGCAGCGGCACCACCGGCACCGGCAGCCCGGCGACGGCCCGCACCAGAAGCCACGCGGCGACCGCCGAGAGCGCCAGCCAGCCGCCGTTGACCGCCCATTCGTCGATCCAGCGGCTCGCCGTGAGCATGTGCCGCACCTGCAGCGACAGCGCCGCGCCCGCAGCCCATCCGCCGAGAGCGAGAAGCGCGGCGGCGGCGGCGTCCAGCGTCTCGCGGCGGATCAGCGCCCAGGCCAGCGGCAGCAGGCCGAGCATGGCGGCAAGGCCGGTCCAGAGCCCGGCGTCGGGCCACTCCACCACCGGCCCCTTGGTGAACACCTTTTCCGCGCGGTCGGCGTCGAAGAAGCCCCAGGCGCCGCCCACCGTGCCTTCCATCGCGCGCTTCCACGGCTGGTCGAAGGCCTCGATCAGGTTGTAGCGCGCGCCCGCCCGCTCGGCGGCGGCCATGAACTCGCGCACGAACCGGGTCTGGTTGCGCAGGCTCGGCTCCGCGCCTTCGCGGCGGCGGCCCTCCGAGGGCCAGCCCACCTCGCCGATCAGGATCGGCTTGGGGGCGAACGCGGTGGAAACCTCCCGCCACACCGCCATGACGTGGCGGATCGCGCCGTCGATCGGCGTCGGGTCGTCCTCCCAGTAGGGCAGCAGATGGATGGTGACGAAGTCGACCGCGTCCGCGAGTTCGGGCGCCTTGATCCAGAATTCCCAGACGTCGGCGTAGGTGATCGGCAGCGGCTGCGAGAGCCCGGCGCGCAGCTCGGCGATGTAATCCGCCAGCGCGGCCGGGGTCTGCTCGCCGCGCAGCAGCACCTCGTTGCCGACGATCAGGCCGCGGATCGCTTCCGGCCGGGCGTTGGCGGCGGCGATCAGGCGGCCGATCTCGGCCCGGTTCTTCTCGTCCTTGCACCCGATCCAGGCGCCGAGATAGACCTTCATGCCGAGGTTCGCGGCGATTTCCGGCACCACGTGCAGGCCCTGGTCGACCGAATAGGTGCGCACGCACTTGGTGAAGGCGGACAGGGCCGTCAGGTCCTTCTCGATCTGCGCCCGCGGGATCACCAGATCCTCGTTGAACGGCGTCTGGTCGCGGTTGAACGGCGCGTAGGAGACGCACGCGACCTTGTCGGAGACGCCGTCGGGAAGCGGCGTCGCGCGCCCCTTGTCGTAGAAAAACAGCGCCGCGGCGGCGGCGCAGAGGGCGGTGACGATCAAGGTGGCGGTACGGCGCATCGGGGCGGGCTTTCCGGGCGAAAGACAACGGGTGAACCAGGAATGCAGGGGCTTGGCGCGGCTGTCAATGCGGCTGTTGGCGCGGGCGTTTCCGGGCCGGAATTTGATTCACGCGATTCATGAAAAACTATCGTTTGTGGGTTCCCCGGGGCGTTCCTAGATTTTGACTTGGACGGGAAGCCGCACGGGGCGGTGCCCGCCGAGCGGGTAGGGCCGAAGCCGATGACCGATGGCCTGCTGAGCGAAAGCGACGCCGACCACCTGAGGCGCTGGATCGGGCGCAGCGAGACGACGCGCGACGAGATCGTCGCCGCGCAGATCGCCGCGATGTCTGCGACCATCGACCGCGACGATCCGCTGCCCGCCAACGGCGACGCGGTGCCGCCGCTGTGGCACTGGTTGTTCTTCATGCCGCGGGCGCGCCGGTCCGCGCTCGGGCGCGACGGCCATCCGGCGCTCGGCGGTTTTCTTCCGCCGGTGCCGCTGCCGCGGCGGATGTGGGCGGGCGGACGCATCGAGTGGACCACGCCGCTCCGCATCGGCGCGGCGGCCGAAAAGGTTTCGACGGTGGCCGACGTGCAGGTCAAGCACGGCAAGACCGGGCCGCTGGTGTTCGTTACCGTGCGGCACGAGATTCGCCAGCACGGCGCGGTCTGCTTGGTGGAAGAGCACGACATCGTCTACCGCGGCTACGACCGCGCCGGTGCCGCGCCGCCCAAGCCGCAGTCCGCCCCCGCGGTTTCCGAGTTCTCGCGCACCGTGACGCCGGATCCGGTGCTGCTGTTCCGCTATTCGGCGCTGACCTTCAACGGCCACCGCATCCATTACGATCGCAGCTTCTGCACCGAGGAGGAGGGCTATCCCGGCCTGATCTTCCACGGTCCGCTCACCGCCACCCTGCTGGTGGATCTGGTGCGGGCCGAGGTTCCCGGGGCACGGTTTCGGTCGTTTGCGTTCCGGGCGGTCAGCCCGCTGTACGATACCGCTCCGTTCACCATTCACGGCTGCAAGACCCCACAGTCCGATGACGGAGCGTATACCCTCTGGGCCCTGAACCCGGAGGGTGCACTTGCCATGCAGGCGGAGGCCCGGATCGCGGTCTGACCCCCCGCGTTCCGGCGTCAAGGCGCCGTCCGCATCGGCAAGACACGGCAAGGTCCCGGCCCTCGGGCCGGTCCCCTCGTTCCGATGGCGCGAAGGGCCGGGACCTCATCTTCCGCGGTGCGTGCGTGCGCCGCCGACGCAATCCTGCTGCCACAATGCGGCCGGAATGTCTTTACCTGTGCCCGCAAATTCGGTTTAAATGGATCCCGAGGGTCGCCCGCCCCCGGAGCGGGCCGTGATTGGGGGTCATCCGTGAGCCGGACCTTGCCGCCGCTGGTTGCGCTGCGCAGCTTCGAATCCGCAGCGCGCCACTTGAGTTTCAAGGACGCCGCCGAAGAGCTGAGCGTCACGCCGTCGGCGGTCAGTCACCAGATTCACAACCTGGAGACGTTTCTCGGGGTGCGCCTGTTTCATCGCATGAACCGCGCGTTGCGGTTGTCCGGCGCGGGCGAGGCCTACGTGCTCAAGGTGCGGATGGCGTTCGACCAGATCGAGCAGGCGACCCGCGATCTCACCTCCGCCGCCGAGGCCGACGTCCTCACCCTGTCCGCGCCGCCGTCGCTCACCGCCACCTGGCTGGTACCGCGGCTCAAGGGGTTCCGCGAGCGCTTCCCGAGCTTCGACGTGCGCGTCAAGGGCACGATGGACGACATCGACTATGGCCGCGACACCGTCGACGCCTCGATCCGCTACGGCTACGGCGATTGGCAGGGGGTGGAGGTCGAGCATCTCTCGACCGAGCGCATGCTGGTGCTGTGCAGCCCGGCGCTGCTGCGCGGCGGCGTGCCGCTCGAACGGCCGGAAGACGTGCTCCGGCACCCGCTGATCCATTCCGAGTGCCGTCTCACGAGCTGGAACGACTGGCTGCGCGCCGCCGGCGTCCCCGACGCCGAGACCCCCGGCGGTTTCCGGTTCACCCATTCGGCGCATTCGCTGCGGGCGGCGGCCGACGGCCTCGGCATCGCTCTCGAAAACGACCTGATGGCCGCCGACTATCTCGCCGACGGCAATCTCGTGGTGCCGTTCGTGGTCGACTTCGTGGTGCCGCGTCCGGCGGGCTATTACTTCGTCTGCCCGACGGAGAATCTGCTGCAGCCGAAGATCCAGGCGGTGCGCGCGTGGGTGCGCGCCGAGTTCCGGATCTCCGACGAGCTCGCGATGGCGCGCCCGTCGAAGACCGCCGCGGTCGGCTGACCGCCTCCGATCCTACCAGACAGAAGCGCCGAGCGCGTCGAGCACGAGCTGCGCCGCCGGTCCCGACGACGCCGGGTTCTGCCCGGTGATCAGGCGGCCGTCGGCGATCGCGTGGGGCTGGAAGGGGTCGGCCGCCTCGAACAATGCGCCCTGCTCCGCCAGCTTCGATTCCAGCAGGAACGGCACCGCCTCGGCGAGTCCCGCCGCCCGTTCCTCGGCGTTGGTGAAGGCGGTGACGCGCCGGCCCGCCACCAGCGGTTCGCCCTCGGCGTCGCGCGCCGCGATCAGGCCCGCCGGGCCATGGCACACCGCCGCCACCACCTTGCCGTTGCGCCATGCCGCGCCGATCAGCCCGGCGAGCGCCGCGCTGCGCGGCAGGTCCCACATCGTGCCGTGGCCGCCGGGGAGGAACACCGCGTCGTAGGCGAGCGGATCGAGGACGTCGACCGCGGCGGTGTCGTCGAGCAGGCCGGGAGCCTCGGCGCGGAGGCGGGCGACGCTCTCGGGCGGCGGTTCGTCGGCGAGGGATCGCGGGTCGACGGGCACCTTGCCGCCCGCGGTCGACGCCACCGTCACCTCCGCCCCGGCGTCCACGAACGCCCAGTACGGGGTGGTGAATTCCTCGAGCCAGAGGCCGGTGGGCTCGCCGTCCGTGCCCATCCGGGCGGTGGAGGTGAGAACCATGAGAATGCGGGGTCGGGCCATGGAGGGTCTCCTGTTTTCGGACGAATGAACCGAAAAGGTGAGGATCGTCGGCGAAAATGTCACCGGCGCGCGCACGAATCCCATCGACAACCGGAAAACGCGACCTCATGTGGTGACGACGCAGACTCCAGACCATCCCTACGAATGAGGAACCTCGATGCGCACTCCATCGGTCTCCGCGTTCGCGCGGACTGTTCGCGTAGTCCTCGGCGGTCTCGTGGTTCTGGCGGTCGTCGCCCCGCCGCCCGCCGCGGCGCAGGACGAAAGCCCGGCCCGGAAATGGAATCTCCCCTACGTGCCCTACGAGGGCCAGGACGGCAAGGACGTCGTCTGGGTGCCGACGCCGGAGGCGCTGGTCGAGAAGATGCTCGACATCGCCGAGGCGCGCCCGGGCGAGACCCTCGTCGATCTCGGCTCGGGCGACGGCCGTACCGTGATCGCCGCCGCCCGGCGCGGCCTCGACGCCCGCGGCATCGAATACAATCCCGATCTCGTCGACTACGCCCGCAAGCGCGCCGCCGAGGCGGGCGTCGGCGACCGCGCCCGATTCGAGAACGCCGACATCTTCGAAAGCGACTTCTCCGACGCGCAGGTGATCACCCTGTTCCTCCTGCCGAGTCTCAACGAACGTCTGCGGCCGGAGATTCTCAAGCTCAAGCCCGGCACCCGCATCGTCTCCAACACCTTCGGCATGGGCGACTGGCCGGTGGACGACATGGCGGAGGTCGGCGACGACTGCTCCGCCTGGTGCACCGCGCTGCTGTGGGTGGTGCCCGCGTCGGTCGAGGGCGAATGGCGGGTCGGCGACCGCGTCCTCAAGCTCGACCAGAAGTTCCAGCTCGTCGAGGGGGCGCTCGGCGACCGGCCGATCAGCCTCGGCCGGGTGTGGGGCGAGGACGTGACGTTCGTCGTCGACGGGGTGCACTATACCGGCACCGTCAACGGCCGCACGATCGAGGGAACAACCTCCAAGGGCGGCTCCTGGTCCGCGACGCGCTCATGAGCGCGGCGGGGAACGAGGCTCCCCGCGCCAGCCTCTCGGTGGCCGACGGCGTCGCGATGCTGGTCGGCATCGTCGTCGGCATCGGTATCTTCAAAACCCCGCAGATGGTCGCCGCCAACGTCGACAGCGAGTTCGGATTCGTCGCGGCCTGGCTTGCGGGCGGCGTCGTGACCCTGGTGGGCGCGCTGGTCTATGCCGAACTCGGCTCCGCCTATCCCAGCACCGGCGGCGAATACGCCTTCCTCAGCCGCGCGTTCGGGCGCGGCGTCGGCCTGCTGTTCGCCTGGGCGCGGCTGACGGTGATCCAGACCGGCGCGATCGCGCTCGTCGCCTTCGTGTTCGGCGATTACGCCCAGCGGGTGCTGCCGCTCGGCCGCTGGGGGCCGACGGTCTACGCGGCGTCGGCGATCGCGGCGTTCACCGCCGTCAACTTCACCGGTTCGCCGCAGGGGCGCGGCGTGCAGCGGCTGTTCACCGCCGTCACCGTGGTCGCGGTGCTGGCGATCGCGGCGCTCGGGTTGGCGGGCGGGCCGGCGCAGCCGCCGCCACCGGCACAGACCGGCGGCGGCGCGGCGGGGCTGGCGATGGTGTTCATCCTCCTCACCTACGGCGGTTGGAACGAGGCCGCCTACATCTCCGGCGAACTCCGCGACGTGCGCCGCGCCATCGCGCGCGTCCTGGTGCTCGGCTGCGGCGCGGTGACGCTGCTCTACGTGATCGTCAACCTCGCGTTCCTGCGCACCCTCGGACTGGAGGGCCTGCGCGCGTCCGACGCGGTGGCGGCGGATGCGATGCACGCGCTCCTCGGCGGGGCCGGCGCGACGGTGCTCGACCTCACCGTCTGTTGCGCCGCGCTCAGCACCCTCAACGCGACGATCTTCACCGGCGCGCGGCTCTACTACGCGATCGGTCGCGATCTGCCCGGCCTCGCGCGCTTCGACCGTTGGGACGCACGCGGCAACACCCCCGCCAACGCGCTGTTGCTGCAGAGCGCCACCGCCCTGCTGCTGGTGGGCTTCGGTGCGGCGACCCGCGGCGGCTTCGAGGCGATGGTCGCCTACACCGCGCCGGTGTTCTGGCTGTTTCTGCTCCTGGTCGGGGTGTCGCTGTTCGTGCTGCGGCGGCGCGGCGCGGCCGAGCCCGGGCGTTTCCGCGTGCCGTTCTACCCGGTCACGCCGCTGCTGTTCTGCCTCACCTGCGGATATCTTCTGTACGCGAGCGTGGTCTACGCCGGACTCGGGTCGCTGGTCGGGGTGGCGGTATTGGCGCTGGGGCTGCCATTGGTGCTGGTGCGCGCCCGTGCGCCCGCGACGCAGCCCGGCGAATAGGTCACGCGCGCGCGGTGGGGCCGAAGCGGCGGACATCGGCGAAGGCCCGACGCCGCGCCGCCACCCGCGCGCGGTCGTCGGGCGCGGCGATCTCCCGCTCCGCGTCGGCGGCGATGCGATCGGCGTAGCGGATCAGCGCGCCCACCCGCAGGGCGCCGCCTTCGCACTCGACGACCGCGGCGAGCGCATCGAGCATCCGCGCTGCCACCGCGGGGTTGTGCGCGCCGTAGAGCCGGAGCGGGTCGAACATTTCCGCCAGCAGCGTCTCGTAATCGGGAACCGGTACCACCAGCACCGTCCGGCCGTCGCGGCGCACCGCGCCGGTGTCGAGGTGGAGGAGCGCGAGACGGCAGAGGGCGGCGGCAAGACGGTCGATCACGGTGACGGCGGTGTTCGGGTCGTTGATCCCGGGCGAGAGCGCGCGCACCGCCACTTCGACCAGTTGCCGCGCCGCCACCAGCAGGTCGACGGCGGCGGCGCGGGTCGCGCCCACCGCGGTGGCGGCGCGAATCGCCTGTGCCGCGCCCGCGCACGGCGGCGCCACCAGGGCGATCGCCGCTCCCGGAAACACCGCGTCGCCGGGTCCGGCGAGAAGCCGCACCGCCGCTTGGTTCGCCGCCGCCCAGTCGGCAAGTCCCGCGACGTCCAGTTGCACCAGATACCCGCTCCGGTCGTCGCGCACCGGCGCGGCGTCGCGCCAGGCGTCCGGCGGCGGCGGTTCGGGCGGCGGTTCGGCGCGGCCGAGGCGGTCGATCGCCGCCGCAAGGTCTTCCGCCACCAGTCCGATGACGGTGTCGACGTTGATCCGCCCCGCGATATGGGCGACGAACCCCACCAGCAGCGCCACGCACGCGAGCGCCAGCAACAGCGCCACCGACAGCGCGAGGCCGGGGACGAAGGCCCCGCCGGCCTCGGTTTCGGAGCGGACGCTGCGCAGCACCGTGAGCGCGTAGGCGAAGGTGGCGAGGTAGACGCCGAGGGTGATCTGGTTGGTGCGGTCGCGGGTGAAGCTGCGCAGCAGGCGCGGCCCCATCTGCCCCGCCGCGAGCGTCAGCGCCGCGACGGTGATCGAGAACACCGTACCGGCGACGCCGATGGTGGACGACGCCACCGCCCCCAGCAGGGTGCGGGCGCCGGTGCTGCCGCCGTCGTAGAGCCAGGGGTCGAGGGCATCGGGCAGTCCGCCCCGGCGGTCGATTTCGAGGAGCGCCGCCGCGCCCGCCACGCCCCCCGCCACCAGCAGCGCCGGGATCAGCCAGAACGACTGCGCGAGGGCGTGGAGGAGGGCGGCCAGCCGCGCCTTCATCGGTCGTCGGCGAGGTCGTGCTCGTCGGGCAGGTTCGGATCGGTGGTGCCGACGTGGGGGTGGCCGACGACGTTGCCGTCGCCCATTCCCTTGCCCGTCTTGCTGGCGTGCGCCATCGGAGGCCTCCTTCGGTGGGTTGGCGAACCGGTACGGGGGAGTCAACGCCCCGCCGCGCGCGCGCGTTCCCGCTCACGGGTCGTAAGGCATCCGTTCGGTCCCCCGATCGCCGCCGACCCGCAGCATCAGGCGGTGTTCCTCGGCCAGCCCGCGCACCAGTCCCCAGCACATGAACAGCATGATCACCGAGAACGGCAGCGCCGCGATGATCGCGGCGGCCTGCAACGCGCCGAGCCCGCCGGAGAGCAGCAGCACCGCCGCCACCACGCCCTCGCCGAGGCCCCAGACGACGCGGTGCGGCGTGGGCGGATCCATGTCGCCCACCGACAGCAGGGTGGTGATCACCAGGGTGCCGGAATCCGACGAGGTGATGAAGTAGGTGGCGATCAGCAGCGTCGCGACGCCCGAGGCCAGCACGCCCACGAATCCGGCGGGCACGCGGTCGAGGGTTTCGTAAAGCGCGAGGGTGACGTCCGTCTTCACCGCCGCGGCGATGCCGCCGCCGCCCCACATCTCGATGTGCAGCGCGGTGCCGCCGAACACCGTGAGCCACAGGATCGCCAGCAGCGCGGGCACCAGCAGCACGCCGAGAATGAACTCGCGCACCGTGCGCCCGCGCGAGATCCGCGCGATGAACATGCCGACGAACGGCGCCCAGGCGATCCACCAACCCCAGTAGAACGCGGTCCAGGCGTTCTGCCAGCCGCTGGTGCCCTCGGGAACCGCTCCGGCGTTGGTCCAGAACGACAGCGGCACGAGGTTCTGCAGATAGTCGCCGATTCCCTGGACGAAGAAATTCAGCAGGAAGGCGGTGGGGCCGAAGGCGAGGAAGAACGCGAGGATCGCGAGCGAGAGCCAGAGATTGAGCTCGGAGAGGATCTTCACCCCCTTGCCGACCCCCGACACCACCGACGCGGTGGCGACGCACGAGATCGCCGCGATCAGTACGAGCTGCCAGCCCTCGCTCACCGGCAGGCCGAACAGCCGGTTGAGGCCGGTGTTCATCTGCACCACGCCGAAGCCGAGCGAGGTGGCGACGCCGAAGATCGTGCCGAACACTGCGAGCACGTCGGCCGCGTGCCCCCAGGCGCCGTAGATGCGGTCGCCGATCAGCGGATAGAGCACCGACCGCACCGACAGCGGCAGCTTGCGGCGGTAGGCGAAGAACGCCAGCGACAGCCCGACGACGACGTAGATCGCCCAGGGGTGCAGGCCCCAGTGGAAATAGGTGAGGCGCATCGCCACCTGGGCCGCCTCGCGGGTGCCCTCCGCCCCGTGGGCGAGGAAAGGGTTGCCCTGAAAGTGGGTGATCGGCTCCGCGATCGACCAGAATACCAGGCCGATCCCCATACCCGCGCCGAACAGCATCGAGAACCAGGCGAAATAGCCGAACTCGGGTTGCTGGTCGTCGTCGCCGAGCTTGAGGCTGCCGAAGCGGCTGAACAGCAGGAACACCGAAAACGCCAGAAATCCGGCGACGACGAGGATGTAGTACCACTTGAACAGGGCGATGATGCCGCTGCTCGCGCCCATGAACCAGTCGGCGGCGAGCCCGGGGCGGAACGCGCCGAACATCACGAACAGGAAGGTGACCGCCAGCGCCACCGCCGCCATCACCGGATTGAGGCCCTTGAAGGGGCCGCGATCCGCCCTCATGCCCGGGGCTCCCGCGCGAGGTTCATGAAGTCGTGCTCGGCCTCTCCGGCGGGAAAGAACTCCTCGCCGACGTGCTGACCCGAGCCGCCGACGGCGCGGTACGCCATCCGCCCCTTGACCTGGAAGCGATGGTCGATCAGCGACACCGAAGGCCGCCCGTTGATCGCCGCCCGCTGTCCCAGGAACACCGCGATCGGCACGCCGATGTTGGCGGTGCCGGTGGTGAGCCACAGGCGGCTCCACTCGAAGCGTCCGCCGATGAACTCGACCTGGCGGAGGATGCCGTCCATTCCGGCGATGAAGTAGTCGCGCGCCTGACGGTTGGGGAAGACGTGGACGGTGATGTAGGCGAGCTCCAGCTCGGTCACCAGTTCGGCGAGGGAAAACGTGCCGGTCTGATCGGCGGAGACGTGCTTCTCGGTATAGGGGTCGATCTTCACCGAGAGGTCTTCCGGGTCCGGATCGAAGCGCGGCAGATAGCGCACGAACGCGGAGGTGTCGGGCATGTGGTAGCGGGTCCGCACCAGGCGCAGGCGCGCGACGATGTCGTCGACGGCGAGGGCGCGGATCTCGTCTTCGGAAAGACGCGTCGGGCGGGCGTCGGCCGGTTCGTCCGGGGTCATGGCGGTCGTCTCCTTGTCTTGGGTTCCGGCCGCCGTGACGGGTTAGATTTTGCACACCGCGGCATAGAGGGCGGCGGGTTCTCCGCCCGCGATCCAGCCTTCGTCGGCGGGCGGGGGAGCCCCGGGCCGCAGCAGCGGCGCACGGCGGCGGCCGGCGCAGTCCACGTACTGCAGAAGTTCGAGGGTCTCGGCGTGCCGCGCCAGCAGCAGCGTCCGGACCAGCAGTACGCCCGGAAGATCCGGGTTGGTGCGGGTGGCGGCGCGGTCCGCCACCACCAGGGCGTCGGCGCGCGGCCAGATGCGCGCCCAGAACTCGAGCGCGCCGTCATAGGGTATCGTCTGCACCACCGTCATGTCTACCGGCAGGGCGGCTGCGGTGCGCTCGGCCCAGGTATAGCGTTCCCACTGGGTGTAGGCGAGCATGCCGAGACCCGCGGCGGCGATCGCCGCCGCCTTCGGCGCGCGCCGCCCGAACAGCCGGAATCCCAGCAGCGCCGCACCCGCGGCGGCGAACCCGATGCACACGACGATCGCGAGTTGCAGCAGCATCCGGTGTCTCCTTCAGGTCAAGAGGTCGCGCAGACGCGCGGGCGCGCGACCGCTCGCCAGCGCCGCCTGGGCGAGGAACAGCTCGGCCGCGGCAAGGGCGTCGGACAGGGCGTCGTGGGCGCGGCGGTGCGGCAGGCCGAGGCGCGCGCGGCAGGTGGCGAGGCGCAACTCGCCCTCGCCGATCGGCGCGTCGGCACGGGCGAAGCGGCGCTTCGCCAGCGCCAGGGTGCAGATCCACGGCGCGGCGAGCGGCGCGCCGTAGACGCTCCGGCAGGCGCGCGCGAGGAACGCCCGCTCGAGCGGGGCGTGATGCGCGACCGCCACCCGTCCGGCCAGCGCCGCGAGCAGCGGCGGCAGCGCCTCGGCGAGCGGCGCGGCGGCGGCGAGAGCTTCGTCGGTGAGGCCGTGGATCTTGACCGCCTCGGCGCGCATCGGGCGGTCGGGCCGCACCAGATGGTGCCCCGCGCGGGCGAGGACGACGCGGCCGGAGACGATCGGCACGAAGCCGATGCTGACGATCGCGTCGGCGCGCGGGTCGAGGCCGGTGGTTTCGATGTCGACGGCGAGGAACTCGGCGGCGGTGTAGGGCAGGTCGAAGCGCGGTGCGGCGGCGCGGTAGTAGTCGCGGAGCGGCCCCGGCGGGCTTCGCAGGGCGAGGCTCCGGCGGGCGAGGGCGCAACTGACGAGACGTGACCACACGATGGCGGATTCCCGGGTTGTTCGGACAGGATGCGGGCGGACGGCGGCGAAGGCAAGACGCTCAGAAGCGGCTGAGCTGGTAGGCGGAAGCCATCGACGCCTGCATGTCCTTGACCACCTGGAAGGCGCTCTTGAGGTTGCCGCGTTCGAAGCTCGAAAGTTCCCGGGGGCTGAGGAGGTTGTCGGGGCGCCGGTGCTCGCGCACCTGGCGCGCCTGGTGGCGCAGGCGGGTGAGGCCGATGAATTCGAGGGCGTCCTTGAGGTCCATCGCACCCTGCTGGCTGAGCGCGCGGGCGTCGACCGCGCCGTCGAGCCGGTCGCGGGTGTTCACCGCGTCGATCCCGGCGGAGAGGGCGTAGATCCGCGCGAGGTCGACGATCGGCACGACGCCGTTGTGCTTGAGGTCGAAGGTCATGTCCATGCCGCCGCCGTAGACCAGCACGAAGTTGCGGAAGAAGCCGATCGGCGGTTCGTGCTGCATCGCGTTCGACGCCATGTGGGCGAGGAAGATGTGATTTTTTCGGCTCTTGTCGAGAATCTCGTGCTGTAGCGATTCCCACAGCGCCGCCGATCCGGCGATCAGGCGGAGGTCGAAGAAGATGCACGAGAGCATCAGCGCCTTCGGCTCCGGCTCCTCGATCCAGCGCGAAAAATCGCGCCGCCACGCGGCCAGTGGCTGCCGCCAGCGCGGCGTGCGCGCCATCATTTCGCCGGGGCAGAAAACGTAGCCGCAGGCGTTCAATCCGTCGGTGACGAAGTCGGCGAACGCGGCGAAATAGGCGCCGTGCTCGGCCTCGGCGTAGCGGTCGTCGAGAATCAGGCAGTTGTCCTGATCGGAGAGCGCGGTCTGCTCCTGCCGCCCCTGCGAGCCCGCCGCCATCCAGGCGTAGGGCAGCGGCGGCGGGCCGAGTTCGGCCTCGGCGAGCTTGATCAGGGTGTGGGTGACCGCGTCGGTGATCGCGGTGACGATCTCGCCGACGCCGTGGGCGGTGGCGCCCGCCTGGGTGAGCGCGTCGACCACCTGCGGCACCCGCGCCGCCAGCGTCGCCAGCGCCGCCACGTCGTCGGCCTCGTGGATCGCGTGGGCGAGATAGAGCGGCGAACTCGCCTGCGCGTCGATCAGGCTCGACGCGGTGAGGCAGCCGACCAGGCGGCCCTTGTCGTTGACCGGCAGGTGGTGGATGTCGTGGCGGCTCATCGTCAGCAGCGCCTGGAACGCGAGGTCCTGCGCCTCGGCCTGCATCGGCGCGGGCGACATCACCGCCGCGGCCGGGGTCTCGGGCGGCAGGCCCCCGGCCACCACCTTGGAGCGCAGGTCGCGGTCGGTGACGATGCCGACCAGCCCCGCGTCCGAGACGATCAACGCCGCGCTCACCCGTTCGTCGCGCATCACTGCGGCGGTGTCGCGGATCGTCGCCCCCACCGGCACCGTCACCGGCGGCCGTCGGATCAGGTCGCCGACCGGGCGCGAGAGCAGGTCGAAGCCTTTGCCCGCGCCGCCGAGCGAGGCGCCGAGCGGCCCGCCGTCGAACGCGGCGAAGAAATACGCGAATGCCGGATGCGCGCGGCGGAGCGCGTCGAAGCGCTCGGCGGGCAGAAGGTAGAGCAGGGAGTCCTCGATCGCGGCGGTGCGGGTGACCGCCGCGCCGCCGCGCAACAGCGCGCGCACGCCGAAGCATTCGCCTTCGCCGAGGCGCGCCAGCAGTTCGCCGATGCGGGAATGGCTTTCGACCGCGCCCGAGCGCACCACGTAGAGGTGCTCGACGCGGCTGCCGGGGCCGACGACCTCCTCGCCCTTGCGCACGTAGGCGATCTCGATCGCGCGGGCGGTCTCGCCCAGAACCGGCGGCGGCAGCAGGTCGAAGGGATGGTGGGCGCCGAGGAAGTCGCGAACCTCGATGATTTCCGGTGTCACGGACGGGCCCCCCGCGGGAAGGAAGACGGCGAACCCCGGATATGGGGTTCGCCGGATCGATTGCGAAGGCGTCAGTGGGCGTGGGCGCGGCCGGCCCCGGCGGGCACGCGGATGTGCTCGACGAGCTCCTGCACTTCCTTCGGCGGCGCCGCGGTCACCTTGCTGACCGCGAAGGTGACGGCGAAGTTGAGCGCCGCGCCGACCGTGCCGATGCCTTCGGGCGAGATCCCGAACAGCCAGTTGGCGGGCACGTTCGCCGCCAGCGGCGTGATGAAGATCCCCTTGAAGTAGAGGATGTAGCCGAAGGTGAAGGCGAGGCCGGTGAGCATCCCCGCGATCGCGCCCTCGCGGGTGGTCGACTTCGAGAAGATGCCCATCAGGATCGCCGGGAACAGCGACGCCGCGGCGAGACCGAAGGCGAACGCCACCACCTGGGCGACGAATCCGGGCGGGTTGTAGCCGAGATAGCCGGCGATGCCGATCGCCACCGCCGCCGAGATGCGGCCGACCATCAGTTCGCTCTTTTCCGACATGTCGGGCATCAGCGCGCCCTTGAACACGTCGTGCGAGATCGCCGACGAGATCACCAGCAGCAGGCCCGCCGCGGTGGACAGCGCCGCCGCGACCGCTCCGGCCGCCACCAGCGCGATCACCCAGTCGGGCAGCCCGGCGATTTCCGGATTGGCGAGCACCATGATGTCGTTGTCGACCTTGAGCTCGCTGCCCTTCCAGCCGAATTCGGCGGCGCGCGCGGCCATCGCCGGATTGGCTTCGTTGTAGTACTGGATGCGGCCGTCGCCGTTCTTGTCGGTGAACGACAGCAGGCCGGTCTGCTCCCAGCGCTGGAACCACTCCGGCCGCTGTTCGTAGACGATGTTGGATTCGGCCTGGCCCACCGGGCCGTGCTGGATGGTGGTGGTGAGGTTGTAGCGCGCCATCGCGCCGACCGCCGGGGCGACGGTGTAGAGCAGCGCGATGAACACCAGCGCCCAGCCCGCCGAGGAGCGCGCGTCGCGCACCTTCGGCACGGTGAAGAAGCGCACGATCACGTGCGGCAGACCGGCGGTGCCGATCATCAGCGCCATGGTGATCATGAAGATGTCGATGGTGCTTTTGTTGCCCGAGGTGTAGGCGGCGAATCCGAGGTCGGTGACCAGGGTGTTGAGGCGGTCGAGCAGATGGCCGCCGCCGTTGGAGAGCTCGGACCCGAGGCCGATCTGCGGCAGCACCTGACCGGTGAGCTGCATCGAGATGAAGATCGCCGGAATCGTGTAGGCGATGATCAGCACCACGTATTGCGCCACCTGAGTGTAGGTGATGCCCTTCATGCCGCCGAGCACGGCGTAGACGAACACCACGCCCATGCCGACCAGAAGGCCGGTGGTGATGTCGACTTCGAGGAAGCGCGAGAACACGATGCCGACGCCGCGCATCTGCCCGGCGACGTAGGTGAACGAAATAAAGATCAGGCACACCACTGCGACCATGCGCGCGGCCTTGGAATAATAGCGGTCGCCGATGAACTCGGGCACCGTGAACTTGCCGTATTTGCGCAGGTAGGGCGCGAGCAGCATCGCCAGCAGCACGTAGCCGCCGGTCCAGCCCATCAGGTAGACCGAGCCGCCGTAGCCCAGGAAGGCGATCAGCCCGGCCATCGAGATGAACGACGCCGCCGACATCCAATCGGCGCCGGTGGCCATGCCGTTGGCGACGGGGTGAACGCCGCCGCCGGCGATGTAGAATTCGCCGGTGCTGCCGGCGCGACTCCAGAAGGCGATGCCGATGTAGAGGGCGAACGTCGCGCCGACGACGAGGTAGGTCAGCAGTTTGAGATCCATGCGATCCTCCTCAATCCTCTTGGACGCCGTGTTCGCGGTCGATCTGGTTCATGCGCCAGGCGTAGACGAAGATCAGCGCGACGAACGTGTAGATCGAGCCCTGCTGCGCAAACCAGAAGCCCAGCTTGTATCCGCCGAGGCTGAACTGGTTCATCTGGTCGACGAAGATCACGCCGAAGCCGTAGCTCACGACGAACCAGACGAAAAGACAGCCCGCAATCAGCTTGAGCGAAGCCGCCCAATGGGACTCGGCCATGGCGGCGTCGTCGGTCGAATCGAGGTAATTCTTCATGCAAGCACTCCTCCCGGCTTTGCGATGGATTGAGGGTGGTCATTCAGTTCCCGCATATCAAGGAAGCGGAATGCGAATACCGGTGGAGTTTCATGGGCTATACACGGAATTTCGGATGCGAGGAAGGTGCGATACCCAGCCCGTGCGACGCAACCTGAGGTAATGGGATCAACAGGTTCGCGCACGTCTCTCATGTGGCACGCGAAAAGTTATATAACTAAGGTGTGGTGGCTGTCGCGGGCGCTGCGGGGGAGAAAAAATTTCTGCAAGGATCGGCGGGTTATCCCGCGAATCCGGGCCGTGCGGCGTCACTCTTCGGCGTGCAGAACCAGGCTCGCGCCGATCAGTGCGAACAGCAGCGGCGCGGACCACGCCGCCGCCCACGCGGGCATCGCCGCGGTCTCGGCGACCGCCAGCATGAAGCCGTCGAAGATCAGGAATCCGAAGCCGCAGGCGAGGCTGGCGGATATGCCGCGCAGGGTGCCCATGCGGCCGCCGCCGATCGCCGCAGGCATCGCCAGCAGCAGCATCAACGCCGGGAGAAGCGGCGCGCGGCGGCTTTTGTGGATCAGGGTGTGGTAGTGCGCCACCGATCCGCCTCCGGGCCGCTCGCCCGCCAGCACCGCGCGGCTGTCGGCGGCGGAGAGGCGCTCGGTGGGGTGGGCGACGTCGAGCAGGCGTGCCGGTTTCGGCCCTTCCGGCCAGGCGAGCCCGGGCAGCTTGCGCAGGGTTTCGGTTTCGGTGACGCCGCCGATCGCCGCGACGCCGACGTCGGAGAGCCGCCATGCGCCGTCGATCCACGACGCCTCGGCGGCCTCGACGCGGCGGCGGATATGGCCGGAGGCGTCGCGCGTGTAGATCGTCACCCCCCAGGCATGGGTGCCGCTGTCGTCGAGGTCGGCGACCGCGACGATCTCGTCGCCGTTGCGCAGCCAGAGGGTGCGTCGGCCTCCGTCGTCGTCGTCGTCGTCGTCGGGAGAGACGGTATCCCACCAGCGCGCGAACGCCGCCTCGGCGGCGGGGGCGACGCGGTCGACGACCAGGGTGTTGACCGCCGCGAGGCCGAGGGCGAGCGGCAGCAGCAGCGCGGCGAGGCGATAGGGCGAGAGTCCGGCGGCGCGCAGCACCGCGATCTCGCCGTTGGTGGCGAGGGTGCGGAAGGCGAGCGCGCCGCCCACCAGGACCGCCAGCAGGAACAGCTGTTCGAACGCCAGCGGCAGGCGCAGCACCGAGAAGGTGAGGACGTTGCCGAGGTGGGCCTCCGGCCCGAGCAGGCGGCGCATCGCGTCGAGCATTTCGACGAGTTCGACGAGCGCGCTCATCGCCAGCAGCACCGCGACGATGCGCACCGCGAACAGGCGCGAGAGGTAGCGCGTCAGGGTGAGCGCGAGGGTCATGGCCGCGCCCTCCGCGGCAACAGGCGGGCGAGCCGCGCCCGCGCGGCGTCGCGCACGTCGGCGATCGCGCCGGTGAGCGGGTCGAGCGGGTTCGCGCCGGGGCGACGCTGGGCGCGGTGGAACAGCGCGATCGAGATCGCCGCGAGCGCCGCCATCGCCGCCCACATCGCGCCGGGGTGGACGCGGCCGAGCGCGGCGACGCCCTGGAGCGTCTGGGTGGCGTAATGGTAGATCAGCAGCACCAGCGCCCCCACCACCAGCCCGGCGGAGGTGCGGGTGCGCCGCCCCGAGAGCGCGAGCGGCACCGCCAGCAGCGGCAGGAACACCACCGAGAGCGAACGCACCAGTCGCGCATGCAGCTCGGCGCGGGCCTGGGCGCGGGTCCATTCGGCATCGGCGGGCGGGCGGGCGGCGAGTTCGCCGAGGGTCATCTCGCGCACCTCGTTGCCGCGCGGGCGGAACGGCGGCGCGGAGGCGGCGAGCGGGCGGCGGATCGCGAGCGCCTCGAAGACGCCGAGCTCGGGGGCCTGGCCGGGGCGGCTGACGATGCGTTCGGCGTTTTCGAGCTGCAGCAGGTAATAGCTCCGCATCGGCCCGAATTCGAGGGTGCCGGTGGCGGCGGTGACGACCACGTCGGCGTCGCCGTCGCGGTACTGGATGAACACCCGCTCCATGCTGCCGTCGTCGCGGGTGCGGTCGGCGGTCACCACCGCGTCGCGCTCGACGCGGGAGAACGCCATTTCGGGCACCCGCGCGTCCCACGGAATATTGGTGACGATGTGGTAGAGCGCGCGGTAGCCGTAGCGGGTGTAGGGCTGGAGGTAGCCGAACACGCCGAGGCTCAGCATCGCGAGCGCGAGCGCGAAGCCCATCAGCGGCCGCGCGAACCGCACCGGCGAAATGCCGGAGGCGAGCATCGCGTCGAATTCGCTGTCGTTGTGGAAGCGCGCCACGGTGAGGTAGATCGATACGAAGAACGCCGCGGGCAGCGCGAGGCCGAGGTAGTGGGGCACCAGCATCACCGCCATCTGCCACACCAGATCGACCGGCCCGCCCTTCATCGAGACGAAGTCGAACAGCCGCAGGATGCGTTCGATCACCAGCGCGGCGAGGACGATCAGCAGCGCCACCGTGAGCCGCTTGACGAGCTCGGCGACGATGTAGCGGTCGATGCGGGTGGCGAGGCCGCGCATCAGTCCCGCCGCGCGCGCAGGATGGTTTCGGCGAGCGCCAGGTCGGCGGCCCGGTCGACGTCGATCGGCGCCTCGGCGAACGGCATGTCGACGGCGGCGATCCGCGCCCCGGCGCGGCGGCCGAGGCGGTCGAGCGCGTCGCCGAGGGCGAGCCGCCCCAGCGCGAACGCCAGCACGGTGCCGGGGCCGAGGTGGCGCAGCATCTTCCACGGCGTCTTGCGGTCGTTCTCCAGCCGCTTCCAGAAGCCGACGATCTCCTGCGCGCGCTGCGGGCCGATGTAGAACAGGTTGCAGCCGCTCACCTCGCGGTCGGCGAAGCGCCAGTAGGTGCGCTTCGAGGCGTAGACCGCCTCGACGGTTTCGCGCCGCGCCAGCGCCACCGCGGCGTCGACGTCGTCTGGCAGGTTGCCGAGGAAGTGGCGCACCATCGCCGCGGTGAGCAGCGGGTGGTCGGCGGTGGCGATCAGGAGCGGCGGCGCGAACTCCGGCCGTGTCATCGCCGCCGCCACCGTGGTGCAGGGCGAGCCGCCGGGCGTTTCGACCGCGAGCGGGCCGAGGGTCGCGAGCAGCGCCGCGATCTCGGGCGTGGAGTCGATGGCGACGCCGATCTCCGCACCCGGCAGCGCCGCGCGCAGGGTGGCGACGACGCGCGCCAGCATCGGCGTTCCCGCCACCGGCGCGAGCGCCTTGTGCGAGACCCCGGCGGCGGCGGCCACCGGATCGGCGCCGCCGCGGCGGCCGCCGAGAATCAGGACCCGCGGGATCATCCCAGCGCCCTTTCGAATATCCGGTTGGTGCGGTAGGGCGCGCCGCACAGCGCGTCGGCGATCGACAGCATCGGTTTGTTGTCTTCGAGGATCCAGCCGATCTCGATGGTGTTGATGCCCTGGCGCAGCACCTCCTCGTGCACCTTGCCGATCAGGTGGAAGGGCGCGAGGCGGCCGGTGCCGGTCGCCGCCATCGCGCGCGTCACGCCCATCAGCAGCACCCGCCCCGAGGTCACGCCGCGCACCTTCAGCCGCCACAGCAGCTTCGCCCAGCCGAACGGCAGCAGGCGGCCGCCGAGGTCGCCGATCGCGGCGTTGAGGTTGGGCAGGCAGACGATGAACGCGAACGCCGCGCCGTCGAGCTCGGCGAAGTACACCAGCCGCCGGTCGATCAGCGGCTTCAGTTCCTTGGCGAGGTGGGCGACCTCCGCCTCGTCCATCGGAACGAAGCCCCAGTTGTCGGCCCAGGCGTCGTTGAAGATCGCCACCAGCCGCGCCACCTCGGCGTCGTAGTCCTTCCAGTTCAGCGGCCGCACCGTCGCGCCGCCGGAAAGCTTGCGCTTCAGAACCTTGACCATGCGCTCGGGAAGCGTGCGGGCGTCGAGCACGAAGGCGTGGAGATCGCGCGCCTTGGCGTAGCCGCGGCGTTCGATGTGCGCGGCGGCGTAGGGCGGATCGTGCGGCATCATCATCATCGGCACGGTGTCGAAGCCGTGCACCAGCAGGCCGCATTCCTGGTTGATCGAGAGGTTCATCGGCCCGAGCGCGGCGGTCATGCCGCGCGCCCGCAGCCACGCCTCGGCGGCCTCGAACAGGCGGTCGAAGACCTCGGCGTCGTCCTCCGCCGCAATCATCCCGAAATGGCCGACGCCGGGGTAGCGGGCGAGGCTGGCGGGGTCGACCTGCGCGCTGATCCGCCCCACCGGCCGGCCGTCGCGGTAGGCGACCCACATCTCGACCTCGGCGCGGTCGCGGTAGGGGCTGCCGCCCGCCTTGAGGGCGTCGCGGCGCTCCAGCAGCAGCGGCGGAATCCAGTTCGGCAGGTCGGCGTAGAGGCGGTAGGGCACGCGGATGAAGGCGTCGAGCCCGACCTCGGCCACGGTCTTGAGAGTCACTCCGGTCATCGCACGATTCCTTTCCGGCGCAGCGCGGCGAGCACGAACGGCGCGGCGAGCAGCGGATGGCGGCGCTGCCACGGCCCCAGTTCCACCGGCTGCCCGGCGTGGCGGGCGAGCTTGGCGGCGATGTAGTCGCCGCCGCCCGCGAAGGTGAACGCCGCCTTGATCAGCCGCGCTGCGTTGAGCGCCTTGCCCCAGCGGCGGCGGCGCGCCCAGGCGGCCTGTGCGCGCTCCGCCTCGGCGGCACTCGCGCGGCGGCGGTAGATGTCGTCGCCCTCGGGCACGAATGCGTCGCTGGCGGCGAGCAGCGCGGCGTAGCGGTCCTCCGCCCAGCCGACGATCGCGTCGGCGCGGCCGCCGCCCTCGACCCGCAGTTCGGCGGCGTAGGTGGCGCGGAACAACGCCCGCCAATAGTCTTGCGCGGTGCCGGTCTCCGGCCCGAGACGGGCGGCCCAGTGCAGCGCCGTCGCGGCGGCGGCGGCGCAGGCGTCCTCGGCCCAGGCGCGCGCCGCGTCGTCGCGCGCCCAGGCGAGCCGTGCGGGCTGGCAGAAGCGCGCCCACAGGGTGGTGTCGCGGCTTTCGGGCGCGAGGCGGGCGCGGAAGGCGCGGCGCGAGATCACCGCCACCTTGAATCCGGCGTTGTCCGGCGCGTTGGAGGGCAGGAACAGCACGTTCGGCGGCAGGACCCGGCAGGCGGTGGCGGAGATGGCATTGCGGAACACCGCGCGCTCGTCGTCGACCAGCACGTAGAGGTCGAGGATCGCCGTCGGGTCGCTCTCGACCCGGAGGCCCGCGCCGTAGAACAGCACCGCCGCGACGGCGTCGCCGTGGCGCGCGGCGATCTCGTGCGCCATCGCGGCCGCGTCCGCCCGCAGCGGGCGCGCGAGGTCGGCGGCGACGATGGCGGCGAGGCTTGCGGTCATCGTGCGAGCCTATCCTGTCGCGCCGCCGAATGCGAGGCGTTCGGGGCGACGAAGCGGATCGCCTCGCCGAGGCGCACCGTCGCGGTTTCGGTCTCGTAGAGTTCGCCGTCGACCACCAGCGCGCCGTCGAGGACGAGATCGAGGCGCGCCGCGCCGCCGCCCGCGTAGCCGGGTTCGCGAACCACCGTGCCGCTCCAGGCGCGGCGCAACTGGCGCAGCAGCCGGGTCGGGGGCGCGTCGACCCCCAGCCACCGCAGTTCGCCCGCGCCGCTCTGCGGGAACGGCCGGAGCCCCAGACTGAGGCGGTGCAAGGTGCTGGCGAGGAACAGGAAGTGCGGCGTCGGCGGGGGCGGCGCGGCGCCGTCGGCGGCGATCGAGAGGCGGGCCACGCCCGGCCCGATCCGGCCGCCCAGAACCTGGGCCAGCACCCGCGCGATCACCATCGCCACGCCTGCGCCCTGCTTGATGCCGCGGTCGTGGGACCACGCGCCCGCCATCCGCGTGGCGTGGGCGAACATCGCCGCGCCGACGACGAAGCCGCGGACCGGCGGCCGGTCGGGGAGCAGAACCTCGAGGCAGTGCCGCTCCGCCGTGCCGCCACCGGCGTCGAGATGGGCGGCGAGGCGCGCCACCGCGGCGTCGCCGGTGCCGAAACCGCCGACGTCGCGCGCGGCGACGTTGGTCTTGCCGGAGGCGATCAGCGCGATCGCGGGGCGGCGGTCGCCGAATGCCGCGGGCAGCGCCGAAAGCACCTCGCGCAGGGTTCCGTCGCCGCCGTCCACCGCCACCACCTCGACCCCCGCCTCGGCGAAGCGCGCGAGGGCGGCGGGAATTTCGGCGATGCCGTCGGGGGCGGCGATCGTCACCCCCGCGCGCGGCGACAGCGGCGGCCCGCCGCGGTTGCCATCGGCGTAGCGGTTGCTGAGAACCCCGAGGCGACTCATCGGTTGAGCCAGGAGACCACCGGCTGGATCCGCCGGACCGCAAGCGCCTGGGCGATCTGCACGGTGTGGACGAGCACCGAGACCGCCGTCCACGCCGCCGAGATCGCCATGCCCCAGCCCGGCTGGCCGAGGATCGCGGCGACGGTGAGAATCACCAGCAGCGGGTTGCGCCGCGCCACGATCAGGCGGAAGAGGCTGTCACCCCTGCGCCAGACGTGGACGTGCATGCCGAACAGCGCCTTGAACAGCCCTTCCTGGAGCCGCAGGATCACGTAGCCGCCCAGCACCACCCACAGCGACAGTTCGGGCAGCGGATAGTCCGCGCCGACCTTGAGGCAGCCGACGTGCCACGCCCACCACCAGAACGGCGGCGAGATCAGGTCGATACCGTGGTCGAAGACGTCGCCGAAGCGGGTGAAGGTGAGGGTGCAGCGGGCGAGCTTGCCGTCGACGGTGTCGAGAAAGGTCATCACCCACGCGGCGGCGAGGCCGAGGGCGAACAGTCCTTCCCAGAACCCCCACATCGCCGCGAACACCAGCGCGAAACCGACCAGCGTGACCATGTTCGGCGTGATGCCGCGCTCGGCGCACCAGCGGGTGGCGTGGCGCGCGGGCAGCGGCCAGAGGTACTTGGTGACGCCGTCGGTGACGTCCTTGTACGAGCCCTTGAAGGTCGCCTTCTCGGCGGCGCGAACGGTCGTCGGTTCGAGCGGCATCACCACCGGCTTGAGGCGCTTGCGCAGGCGGTGGAGGTAGATCGGCGGACCGTCGGGATCGTGAACGATCTCGCGCAGGTGCGCTGGCGCCGCGGCGCCGCCCGCCGGAGCGGCGAGGGCCGCCATCGTCGCCGGGGCGTCGGCGGCGGAGACGTGGGCGGCGAGCAGGACCTTGGTCCCCTTGTGGGTGGCGACCAGCGCCACGCCCGGTTCCTCCGCCTTCAGCAGGCCGAGCAGCGCGCCGTCGACCACCCAGTCGGCGCGCACCAGCAGCGCCGGAGCGTCGGCGGGCGGCGCGCCGACCACGGCGAGCCCGGCCTTGGCAAGGATGCGCCGGGCACGCTCGGCGCCGTCGAGGCCCCACAGGCGGGTCGAACAGGTGCCGACCACCACGCCCGCGAGTTTCGCCGTCTTGGTCATTTCGCGGCGCCCCCGATCACGCCGAGGCGCTCGCCGACCGCAACGATCGCGGCCACCGCGCGGTCGATCTGCGCGGAGTCGTGCGCGGCGGTGACGCTGGTGCGCAGGAGCGGTTCCGCGGTCGGAGTCGCGGGCGGCAGCGCGAGGTTGACGTAAACTCCCTCGGCCAGCAGGTCGGCCCAGAAGCGCGTCGCGGTGGGCACGTCGGGCAGGCGCACCGCGACGATCGGGCTGACGCTGGAGCCGAGCGAGAAACCCGCTTTGGCGAGCCCGGAATAGAGGCGCTCGGCGTTGGCGGCGAGGGTCTCGCGCAGCTCCGGCGCGCGCTGCTGGCGGTCGAGCGCGGCGAGCACCGTGGCGATCACCGACGGCGGCAGCGAGGCGGTGAACATGTAGGGGCGGCAGGCGACGCGCAGCACGTCGAAGCCGTCGATGTCGGAGGCGCAGTAGCCGCCGACCGCGCCGAGGCTCTTCGAGAAGGTGCCGACGACGAAGTCGACGTCCGCCTCGACTCCGGCTTCTTCCGCCGCGCCGCGGCCGTTGGGGCCGAGCACGCCGAACGAGTGGGCCTCGTCCACCAGCAGCGCCGCGTCGCTCTCGCGCTTGACCGCGGCGATCTCCGCCATCGGCGCGCGGTCGCCGAGCATGCTGTAGATCCCCTCGACGACGATCAGCTTCGCGCCCGGCGTGTCGCCGAGGCGGCGGATGCGCTTGGCGAGGTCGTCGGCGTCGTTGTGGCGGAAGCGGATCACCTGGCCGGTCGCCATGCGGCAGCCGTCGTAGATGCTGGCGTGGCTGTCGGCGTCGATGAACACCGTGTCGCCCGGGCCCACCAGGGTGGCGAGCATGCCGAGATTGGCCTGATAGCCGGTGCTGAACACCATCGCGTGCTTGCGCCCGAACGCGTCGGCGATCCGGCGCTCGAGGGTGCGGTGCCCGGCGAAGGTGCCGTTGGCGATGCGCGAGCCGGTGGTGCCGGTGCCGTAGGCGCGCAGCGCCGCGACGCCCTCTTCGACGATGTCGGGCTCGAAGGTCAGGCCGAGGTAGTTGTTGCTGCCGAGAATCAGCACCGGGCGGCCGTCGATCTCCGCCTCGACCGGCGAGGAGATGCGGTCGAACCCCACGGCAAACGGATCGACGCCGAGGTTGTGCAGCGCCTTGCGCGCATCCGCCAGCGGCGCGAACTTTTCGAGAATCGTCATTCGGGAACCTTTACGCCGAGCGATTGGAGAGTTTCGGCGAGGTCGGTGACGGTCTGGATGCCGACCATCCGGTCCATCGGCACCGACACGTCGAACTCGTCCTCGAGCCACATCACAAAGTTCATCACCGTCAGGGAGTCGAGGCCGAGGTCGCCCATGATCGACGACTGCGGCGTGATCGCCGTCCCCGGGGGGGTGATCTTGCGCAACTGGGTGATGATGATGTCGATGATCGCCATGTCAACCGGCATGTGGGTTATCCTAATTTTGAGGCGGGCGTGCGCAGGTGGCGCAGGGTTTCGACGATGCCGTCGGCGAGGTCGATCCTCGGCCGCCACAGCCGTTCCGGCGGCTGCCGCTCCGGCGCGCTCGACCAGTCGGGGTGGAAGAGTTCGCGCACCTTGCCGGGCGTGAGCATCGGCGCGCGGCCGAGGACCCGCTGCGCCGCGGCGTTGAGCGCGGCGAACGCCGTCGCCGCCGCGCGCGGCAACGGCAGGATGCGCATCCTCGCGCCGTCGGCGGCTGCGATTCGCTCGAACAGTTCGCGCCAGCCGTAGCCTTCGCGGTGCGGGTCGGTGAGTTCCCAGGTTTCGCCGTCGCAGGCGGGGTCTTCGCACGCCGCGACCACCGCGGCGGCGACGTCGGCGGCGTGAATCACCGTGACGCGCGCGCCGGGCGCGGCGGGCACCACCGCCGTGCCGGATTCGCAGGCGCGCAGGAACGTCGCCGCCTCGCGGTCGCCCGGGCCGTAGATCGCGGTCGGCCGCAGAACCACCGGCCGCAGCCCGGCGTCGCGGAAGGCGTCTTCCCCGGCGCGCTTGCTGGCGGCGTAGGCGGAAAGCTCGGGATGGCGCGCCGCGAGCGACGACACCGCCACGATCCGCGGCGGGCGGGCGGCGCGCGCGATCGCCGCGGCGAGGTTGCGGCAGCCGTCGCGGTTGACGTGGAAGAACGCGCAGTCGGCGGAGGCCTTCACCAATCCGGCGAGATGCACCACCACGTCGGCGTCCGCCACCAGGGCGTCGAGCGCCGCCGAGTCGTCGAGGTCGCCGCGCACGCAATCGGCGGCGACGGCGCGGGGCGGGCGCATCAGGCGCCGCACCTTCCATCCCGCGGCTTCGAGCGCCGCGCCCACGTATCCGCCGAGGAAGCCGGTGCCGCCGGTGAGGGCGGCCAGCTTCTGGGTCATCGCAGGGTGCCTTCGAGATAGGCCTTGCGGGCGTTGCCGCGGCGCAGCTTGCCCGACGAGGTGAGCGGCAGGGCGTTGTTCGGCACCAGCACCACGTGAACGGTGATGCCGTAGCTCTTGGTGAGGATCGAGGCGATCGACTGCGCCAGCTGATTGCGCTTCTCGGGATCGGAGGAGCGGCACTGCACCAGCGCCACCACCCGTTCCTCCTCGGCCTCCGGGTCGTTGACGCTGAAGACCGCGACGTCGCCGGTCCGCACCGAATCCACCTGCTCGGCGCAGTATTCGAGATCCTGAGGCCAGAGGTTGCGGCCGTTGATGATGATCAGGTCCTTGTGGCGGCCGGTGATCACCAGTTCGTCGACGATGCGGTACCCGAGGTCGCCGGTGTCGAGCCAGCCGTCGGCGGTGAGCGCGACCGCGGTTTCCACCGGGCGGCGGTCGTAGCCCGACATCAGGCTCGGCCCCTTGACGAAAATCCGCCCGACCTGGCGCTCGGGCAGGATGCGGCCGTCCTCGCCGCGCACTTCGACGACGTGGCCGGGGATCACCCGACCGCAGACCACGAATTCGCGCTGCCGCGGGTGGTCGATGGTGGCCGGTTCGGCGCGGCGGTCCATTTCCAGCGCCACCGCGTCCACCCGGTCGGTGCGGAGGCCGCGCCCGGTTTCGCAGAAGCTGACCGCGAGGGTGGTCTCGGCGAGGCCGTAGCTCGGCACGAAGGCGTCGTCGCTGAAGCCGAGCGGCGCGAACGCCGCCGCGAACGCGCGCAGCACCTGCGGACGGATCATGTCGCCGCCGATGCCTGCGACCCGCCAGCGGGAGAGGTCGATCTGCGGCATCTGGCCGGTCGAGACGCGCTTGGCGCAGAGGTCGTAGCCGAAGCTCGGGCTGTAGCTGATGGTGCCGCCGTTGGCGTCCATCAGGCGCAGCCAGTTGAGCGGACGGCGGGCGAAATCGCGCGAGGCGAGGTAGTCCGCCGACAGCTGCGCGGTGATCGGCGACAGCAGGAAGCCGACCAGACCCATGTCGTGGTAGAACGGCAGCCACGAGATCGCCCGGTCGCCGTCGCGCACCTTGAGGCTGTCGTGGGCGATGCCGTAGGTGTTGGCCATCAGCGCGCGGTGGGTGATGGCGATGCCGGCGGGCTGCCGGGTGCTGCCGGACGAGAACTGCAGGTAGCTGATCGCCTCGGGGCGCGCCGGGGCGAGTTCGCCCTTCGCTTCCGGGTGGGCCGCGAGGTCGGCGACGCGGCCGCAGAAGCGCAGCCCGAGGTCGTGGGTCGCGCGCTCCATCCACTGCGATACCCAGGTCGGCGCGAGCGCCGCCTTGGCGAGCGAATCGGTGATCATCTGGCGGATCTGGGCGACGTAGGCGTCGTGCCCGCCGAACGCGAGCGGCAACGGCAGCGGCACGGGAATCAGCCCGCCGTACTGGCACGCGGCGAACGCGACGACGAAGTCCGGCTCGGTCTCCGCCACCAGGGCGACGCGGTCGCCGGGCGCGAGGCCGAGGCCGAGCAGGCGCCGCGCGAGACCGAGAGCGCGCTCGCGCAGTTCGGCGTAGGGCAGCGCATGGGCGAGGATCATGCGGTCGGAATAGAAGTTGAGGCCAGTCTCGCCGAGGGCCGCGTAGTCGAGCGCTTCGGTGAAGGTGGCGAAGCGGAACCGGCGCGGCAGACCGCTCGCCGTCGGGGTGGCGACGCGGGGGCTGGCGAGGTCGACGACGGCGTCATGCGCGGCGAGTTGTGCGGAAAACGTCAAGATCTGGCCTCTTGGGCTGCGGCTGCCGGCGCTTCAGCCGGGAACCAGTAGGCGACCGCCGCAAGCTGCAGCAGGACGGTGAGGGTTGCGGCGCCGATTGCGGCGAAGCCCGCTCCGTTGAAACTAAAGTAAGCCAACAACAGCAGCAACGCCGGGAAGTAGATCACGGTCGCGGTGGTTTGCACAGCCAGCGCGAGCGATGGATGGCCGAGGGAGATCAGCATCGGTTCGAGCGAGAACCCGGAAATCCGGATCAGTGCGGCGGCGCTCAGCAGGAGCAGCATGCCGTACGCGCCGTCCGCCTCGTCGCCGCCGATGATGTCGAGCAGCAGCGGCCCGAGCGCCGCGAGCGCCGCGAACGTCGCGACCGCGCCGAGGCCCGACCAGACCAGCGTGCGCCGCGAGACGGCGCGCAGAAGATCGAAGTCGCGCGCCGCGACCAGCCGGGCAAGCTCGGGATAGATCACCGGAACCATCAGCTTGAGCGGCGTCGCCAGTGCGTCGGCGATCTGCTGCGCGACGCGGAACAGGCCCGCCTGGACGGATTCGAGCGCGCCGCCGATGAGAAGGGTGGTGAGATGGGGGCGCGCGAGCTTGAGCGTCGAGTTGAAGTTGGTCGACCAGATGAACGCCCAGATCCCCGGGAAGCGCTGCGCCACCGGCGCGCCGGGAGCGTCCTCCCGGGCCCAGAGGTTGCGGCGGCGCACTTCCCGCCAGGCGAGCAGCGCACACGCGCTGCCGCTCGCCACCACCGACGCCGCCCACACCAGAACGAACCCGACGAGCCCGCCGCCGAGGGCGAGCACCAGCAGCGAACCCGCCAGCCGCACCGCCGCCTCGACGTTGTCCTCCAGCAGCAGCAGGTCGAACCGGTCGAACAGGCGCAGCAGGCCGTTGGGCGTCGCCCAGGCCATGAACGGCACCGCGAGCGCGAATCCGCTGGCGAACGGCAGGGTTTCCGGCGGCAGGTCGATATGCGGGCCGACGAGCCAGATGCCGCCCGCCACCACGGCCATGCCGACGAGCGAGCTTGCGGCGTCGAGCCCGACGGCGAAGCGCACGAGACTGCGGAAGTCGCCGAGGCGGTCTTCGGCGATCGCGGCGGTGCCGAAGTGCAGGATCGGCTGCCAGGTCTGGAACTGCACGATCGCCGTCACCAATTGGGCGAACGAGTAGATCAGGATCAGTTGGCCGTAGACGTCGATGCCGAGGGTCTGCACCGCGACCGCGAGGTAGATCAGGCTGAGCAGGCCGCTCACGGATTTTCCGCCGGTGAGGTAGGCGAGATTGCGCGCCGCCCGGCGAACGATGCCGCCGGCCGGTGATGTCGCGCGATGCTCGGAAACTGCCCTCACTGTCATCCCTGGCTCTTAAATCGCGGTGCGACGCCGCGGATTGTCCTCACGGAAGCGGGAGATCTCGTGGTGCAGGCGCGCGGAAATCTCTCCGGCTGCCGCGAGATCTCTCGGAAAGTCGATCTCGCACCAGGCCTCGCCCGCGATATCGGCGACGCGCACGTCGCGGCCGGCGGCGGCCAGGCGGTCGATCACGCTCAAGTACCACTTCTTCAGCCCTTCGGGCTGGCGCAGCACGCTCATCACCGCATCGGCGAAGATTTCGCCGCCCTCGGCGGAGAAGAACAGCATGCCGATCGATTCGGCATTCGCGACATCGGCGGTGAGGTGCTTGCCGATGGTGTGCAGGCGGCCGTCCGAACACGAAACCTTCATGTCGTCGTCGTCGTAGCGAGCCTTGCGGTCGATCGTCACGGTGATGTCGCCGGTGGCCTGAGCCTGCGCCCGCGCGAGAAGCGCCGGATGGAACAGCGTATCGCCGTTGACGATCGCGAACGGTCCTTCGCGCATCGCCGCCCGCGCCATGTAGCAACTACCGAGGTTGTCCGCAACCTCGAAGAACGGGTTGTAGATCACCTCGGTGACGAGGCCGTCGTCGGCGCGCGCGCGCAGCATCGTTTCCACCGCGTCGGAGCAGAAACCGGTGACGATCGTCGCCTTGCGGAAGCCGTTCGCCGCCAGCGCCGCGAGTTGCCATTCGAGCACGCTGCGTCCGTTGAGCGGCAGCAGACATTTGGGACGCGCCTCGGTATAAGGGAGGAGACGCTTGCCCTGCCCGGCACTCAGGATAATCGCGCTATCGACCACAAGCCCCCCAGCCGATGCAAAATCATTGCATCCATACGTTGATCGGTTACAAGGAGATGACATACGTGCACGTTTGTATAGTCCGATCGTTCCGTTCGTCAAGGCTGCGAATCCATGGCTGAAGATGCGGTTTTGCCACCTGTATACAATACGGGGAAAATAGTATTCGGTGGTTTGTTCGCCAAATCAGGCGAATTGCAGGACGGGGTAGGCGCGTCTTGCGCGGCGCCGGCGGCATCTTCGGGAGTGGCGATTTTCGATTTCGATCGCACCCTGATTCACTCGGGCAGCCTTTTGCCGATCCTTGAAGCCCTCGTCGGGCGCCGCGCTCTGGCCTGGAGTTGCGTCGTCGCGGCCGCGGCGGCGGCGGTCTCGCGGCGGCGCGCCGCCGTGTTCCGTGCGGTGCTGCTGCGCAGGACCACCGCCGGGCGGACCGTGGAAGATCTCGAATCCGCCGCCGAGCGCGCCTTTCCGCGGCTGCGCTGGCGCATGGAGATGCTGCGCGCCTATGCCCGCCACCGTCGCGACGGTCGCGTCATCGTCGTCGCCAGCGGCGGACTCGCCTGTTGCGTGCGCCGTCTGCTCGAACTCAAGGGAGTCGAGGTCGACGAGGTGCTCGGAACCGATCTCGATGTCGTGGGCGGCGTGCTGTCCGGCCGCATCGACGGTCTCGCCTGTACCGGCCAGGAAAAGGCGCGGCGGGTGAGGGACTGGCTCGGCGGCTTTTCGGGCGAGGCATGGGGCTACGGCAACCTGCCCGCCGACGGGCCGATGCTGGCCTTGGTTCGGCACCCCACCCGCGTCGGCGGGCTCCGCCGGCGCCGGTCGCGGCGATGAAGGCGCTTCGGGCGTTCGCCGCGCTGTTCGCGCTTGCGACGCCCGGCGCGGCGGCCGCCGCCGATTGGGAACTGAGCGCCGGGGCGTGCCCGGCCCGGCCCGGTGTGGCGGCGGTCGAACTCATCTTCGGCGGCGTGCGCGCCTCCGGCGGCGATCTCGTCGTCACCGTCTACGGCGACCGTGCCGAGGACTTTCTCGCCAAGGGGAAGAAACTCGCCAAGCGCGCGGTGGCGGCGGAGGCGGGAACGTTCGCCGCCTGTCTCACCCTGCCCGCGCCGGGGGTCTACGCGATCACCACGTTCCACGATGCCGACCGCAGCGGCCGCTTGAGCCGCGGCTTCCTCGGCCTGCCGGTGGAAGGCTACGGATTTCCCAACGACCCGCCGGTGGTGTTCGGCCCGCCGGGGTTCGACAAGGTGGCACGCGACTATCCCCTCGGCGTTACCGCCGTGCCGATCGCGATGCATTATCCGTGAGGGAAGGGGCGGCGCGCGCCGCCCGCGATGATGGTGCCCCGGGGGGACCATCAAATTGACCCTATCTACCTATACAGAAACATAGAATCAGATATGGAAAATTCCGATACCCCATAGAATACCCCCGTCTTTCTCGTCTGGGCGCCCCGAGAATGCGGGTTTGTCGCCTACCGTCGCGGCTTCTTCGAGCGAGAGTCAATAAGAGCTCGAACTCCCGCGTGGAATTCGCTTTTGCCAGCTTGCTCCTGTGTTGTTTGCTGGACGAGTTGTGAGGCGCACATCTGAAGAGCGCCGCGACAAGCTTTGTAGACAGCACGATCGGCCGCCGTTGATCCGTCCTTTTCCCACCGCTCGACGTCAGCCGGCGAATAGCGACCGCTATCTAGGTGCTCGGCAGTTCTATCGTCGGGGGATTGGTGCCGTAGGATCTCATTGATAGTCTGTGGCGCCGGCCAATGCCCGACGATGTCGTAGTATTCACGGGATCGGCGGATCACTTCACCCATTTGCTCCAGCAGGCGGGCCGAGTTACCCGCTCCGCGGACGACGCGTAAGAGATTGGCCGCGAGTGCTCGGTATGGCCACTCAAGCGCCATTTCGGCATCTCGCCTTCTGATGTCCTCGTCGGAGTTTTCGGAAATGATGCGGAAGTCGGACATTGTCACCTCTCCAGCCTAGCACGCTGAAAATGATGCAACCGTATAGTTTCCGAGGGCCGGTCGCAATCAACGGACTTGGGGGGAATCTTAGAGGGATCGACAGGGGTACGCCTACGAGTATCTTAATCGGAGGATGTGCAGGTGGTGGAGAGGGAGGCAAAATATGGAGCGGCTGTATCCTGCGGTTATAGGTCAGGATGAAGACGGCGGGGTTTTCGGCGTGGTCTTTCCGGACTTTCCCGGTTGCGTGTCGGTGGGCGACACGCTGAACGAAGCGATCGAGATGGGAGCGGAGGCTCTGGGCTTGCATCTTTCCGGCATGCTCCGCGATGGCGACGAGATCCCCGAGCCGACGCCGCTGGATCGCGTTAGGCTGGAGCCTGGCGAGGAGGGATTTTCCATCGTCCCCATTCCTGTGGATGTGCCGGAAGATATGCCGTCTGCCCGTGCAGATTGATTGCTCGGCAGAGGGTGCGGCTTTCCGCCATGTCCCCAATGTCCCCACGCTCACTCTGGCGGTGGGGACGTAGAAAGCCGTTTAAAGCCGCCGTGTCCCCAGTGTCCCCGCCTCAAGGTTTAGCGGGCAGAGGTGCATTAGCATCACGACTATCGTTAAATTGGCGCGCACTTAAACGAAATTGGCCCAATCTAATGAGATTAAACGAGAAATCGTTTAGTAAACGTTTAATGGTTTACCCTTTGAAGGCTCTCTAAACCGAGAGGCCCCACGCGGTGTGCATTACCCGTTGGACATAAAAGTGGGGGAAGGACCCGCGACCATGCTGGGGGTTGAGACTCTGTTTCTGACGGTTGGCGTAATCCCTCAGGTGCGACACCCCATGGAGGGGCGTACCATCAATGTGATTGCTTTCTTCATGTGGGGACATTGGGGACGACCGGGGACACCTCAGCTTTGGTAAGCATCCCGTCTATCCCATGGGCAGCTTCTGCGGGGCTTCGTCTCTGTCCGGTCGGGGACATTGGGGACAATGGGGACAGGCGCAGAAATGTTAGGTTCTCGCCGTCCCCAGCAGCATTCGAGCGGTGGGGATACTGGGGACGTTACCGGGAACCTCGCAAAAAGCGGGAGAGATTCCCTTCGCCCAGCCTTTTCGCGCGCCAGCCGTCCTCGGGGATTATCCGGCGAGGACGCGATACACCGAGGCGCGGGCAATGCCCAGGCGCTTGGCGATCTCGGTTGCTCCGATGCCTTCCGCATGCATCTGGCGGACGGTCTCTCCGTCGATTTCGGCGCGCCGTCCTTTGTAGACGCCTGCCGCCTTGGCCTTGGCAATGCCTTCCATCTGCCGTTCACGGCGCAGGTTCGTTTCGAATTCGGCGAAGACGCCGAGCATGTCGAGAAACGCCTTGCCCGCCGCCGTGCTGGTGTCGATTGGCTGCTCCGTGCAGGCGAGAGAAGCTCCTTTGGTCTTGATCGTCTTCACGATGGTCTGGAGGTCAGCTATGGAGCGCGCCAAGCGATCGATTCGGGTGACGACCAGCACATCGCCCGGGCGAAGGAAGTCGAGGATGGTCCGCAATTCGGGGCGCTTGTCCATGCTGGTGCCGGTCGCCTTCTCAGTGCGGATCAAATCGCACCCGGCGGCGGTAAGTGCGGCTTCTTGGATGCCGGTATCCTGGTCGGTGGTGCTGACGCGCGCGTAACCGAACTTGCTCATATCGTCGTCTCCGTCCCGAAGTGTCTCGTTTGGCTCTAGACCATTTCTTTTTACCGTCTCAAATGGCCAAAGACAACCCAAAAAAGACGCCTTCCGTGTCTCAGGAAGGCGTCTTCGCAGGGTAAACCCAAACGGGACAAGGGGGGCGAACTCTGAACCCGTCAGTCTTCGCCGTTGGAGGTGAGGATTTGGGCGAAGGAGGGAGAGGAAGGGATCGGGCTCCCACTATCGGACGTGAAGCTATCGCTGCCGGATTGCATCAGATGATCGACGTAAGCCGAGTTTGTCGGCCCGCCCCGTCCGGTCTTCAACGCCTTATCCAGGCATTCGATGAAGGTGCGTGGCAAGGTTCGAGCTTCGGCGGCAATAGTCTTCTCGAACTCCCAGCGGGGCTTGTAGACTGCTCGCTCGGCAAGGGAATAAAGGCGGACGATGGGGAATCGCTCGCTATCCTGGCGGATATAGATGCTGTTGCCGATCCTGAACGGACGAGGTTTCGCGTAGCTCCCCTTCCCAGGTTTCTTCCGGCGCTTGCGGCCGGGCTTGTCCATCGTCTTGCGGAGGTTGCCCGGGTAGTTTCGAGAGAGAACTCGCCCCTCGATCGTGCCGCCCGCCCGCGCGGCGAGGGTCGGAATCCACAGATGCCCGCTCGATCGTGGTCGCCGAATGCCGCCGCTCTCGTGGTCGGCCATATACCATTCTTTCGTCCAAACTGAGGCGGTGGGGTTCGCATCGTTCTTGTGGGCGGGTGTCACGCGCAAGCCTTTCTGTGGCCAGCCCGAGCGCAGAATGAAGCGCTGGGGCATCTGGTGCAGTACCTCTTTCCGTGCCGCATGCGCCGTCTTCGTCAGAGCTTGCGCGAGCGCGAAGGGAACTTGGCGCTGCTCAAACTCCGTCAGTTGGGCAAGGATACCCTCAACCGACGCGCTCAGGTGGATTTGCAACATGAGTGCTCCTTTCGGAACGGAGATGGACGCTGCTTGGTTTTGTCCGCTCAAGCCGCGGCGTCTTCGCCCCACATGGCGGGGGAGAACACGTAGACCCGTGTCGGGCCCATGCCGGGGATGCGCGGTTTCTGGGTTGGTCGGCCGTCCGAGCCGGGGGCCAGCCAACCCGCCGCTACCAGGGTTCGTGCCGCCATCTTGACATCGAACCCCTTGCAGACTTCGTGAGAGAATGCCTCGGGAAGAACGAGGTACTCCCGGGTGTCGTCATCTTCGCTGATCGTTCGATAGAACCCAGCGCGGGCGATGACGCGACGATCTTTTCCAGCATAGGCCACATCTTCGAAGCGGCTTGCACCGTGGGCCTCGAAGAATCCCCGAACCTGGATCAGGAGGGCCCGTTCCTCACGGTTGCCGCATCCGCCGAAGGCATCCAGCCAAGCGGCGAAACAGGCGGCGGCGCCGGCGGTGGCTTCGCCATCTTCCCATCCGGTGAGGCCGTAGCCAGAAGCCATTTCCCCCGCCACGGCAGCAAGGGCGAACCGCCGCGCCACCCGCACCACCTGGCCCGCGGCATCGTGGGGAACGCAACTCCCGACGAAACAGGTGAGGCCATCGGAAATTCGCTCAGCAAGGTCCGCTCGATCGGCCACGACATGCCGTAGCCATCGGGTTCCCACCGCGCCGTGGTGGTGCATTGCCGCATCCTTGAGGCCCAAGGCGAGGGCGGCGGGTGAGGCGAAGCCGTGCAACCTCTCGAAGATGCCCATACCTTTCCCCGCATCGGCCTCGATGTCGGCCATGCGGATCTCTTGCCCTGCGTTGGTCTTGCGCCCGACGCGAGCCATCAGCGAAGAGAGCGATTCTTCTCCGGCGGAGAGGAACAACAGCCGCCAACGCGGGGATTGTCGAGCGGCGCCGGTTCGGGAGGCGCGGGCTTTGCCCTGTCCGTTCGCCAGCAGGTACGCAGCCTCTCCCGCCTCCTTGGGGTCCATCTGGCTCAATTCGTCGAGGATCAACAGGCCGTCGTTATGGAGCGCGGCGAGCCCTTCCAAGCCGTTGGCGGTGGATCGCCAGAGGCGGGGATAGGCGTTCGGATCGCCCCATACCGAGGCCGATAATTTGAGGGCGGTGGACTTGCCCGACGACGATGCGCCGCGTAGGTGAAAACCGCCGCCGTCTTCGCCTGCGATTTCGGCCAAGGGCCCTGCGAACGCCACCGAGAGCGCGAACACCAGCCGCGAATTGCCTGCCGCCAGGGATGCCACCGCCTTGCGCCATTCTTCCACCGTCCCGCATTCCGAAAGAGCGGGCTCGACGGCGCTTGCGTTTTGGAACACCACGGTTTCGGCGTCCGCGCCGATCGCTTCGGAAGGTGTGACGAAAACCGTCCCGTGCCATCCCAGGCGATCGACGCACCGCGCGCGGGCCTTCACCTCCCAGACTTGCAGATAGGCCGCCAGAAGGTCGCGCGCGCCCTTTCCCGGGGCGATCCGCAGTCCCAGGCGGGCGAGTTCCTGGCGTACGTCCACCCCCTCGCCCTGCAACAGCGCGATCGGCATTGCCCATTGATGCTTTACGCCGTCATCGTCATGCCATTCGAGAAGCCTCCCCCACTCGCCGGACTTCGCGTCCCGAGTTTTCGCCACCACGTAAAGTGGGCTGCTGATCCACTTCGGTGCGGGCTCGTTACCGTTCTTGTCGGGCGGCCCGGTGAAATAGACCCCGCCGGGGGAAACGTCGAACCGCCCGCCGCCGTAAGCTCGGCTCGTCGGCGGTGGAGCCGCCAGCCGCCCATCATCGTCGAAAGTGGCGCTCCCGCCGAACGCGTTGGACATTACCCAGCCTCCGCGTAGGTTTGACGGAATCGGATTTCACGATCTTCGGTGCGCCACCGCCGCACCACCTGAGGCATGGGCGGCTCGGCGTCGACGACGGTAACAACTCGGGCCGCGGGCGGTGGGGGCAGGAAGATTCCGTCGCGGAGCCTGAACCCGATGGCTCCCCAGCATGGTTCGTCCAGGGCGCAGAAGAGGCGGAGCGCATCGAGGCCGGAGGAGGTGAGGGCCAAAGAGCCGGAACCCGCCCCACCACATTGAACGGCCGCCCCGAGAATATCCGGCCCGCCCCAGATTTCTGGATCGAGACGCGGCGACATAAGGCCGTCGTCAGAGAGGGGCCATGCTTCCAGAGCGACGATGGTGGCGTCGGGCCAGCGACGCATCGGAAGGATAACCGCCGGAGCGGCGATGAAGCGCCGGAAGTAGATGCCAGGCAGGAAACGGATGATGCTGCCGGGATAGACGTCGATTTGATGGAAAAGGAGAAATTTGGCGGCAACGGTGCCTTTGCAGGGCCGGGCGCGTTCCCAGGTTGCTTCGACGTTCCAGGCCGGAGCATCGAAGGTGGGCGGGAGTTTGCTCTCCATCCGTCAACGATCCGCCTGACCCCCCACGGTAGGCCGATAGCCCGGCAACGATTCGGCCCAGCGCTGCGCCGCTTCGGCGGGAATGACGGTGCGCCGCCCGATCTTCCGGGCGGACAACTCGCCGCTTTTCAGCAAGGCATAGATTTTGGTCTTTCCGATGCCGAAGGCGGTGGAGAACTCTTCAAGGGTATAGAGAGCTTTCATCGGGTCCTCACTTCATGGCGAACGTCTGAGCGTTCGTGGTTGCGTGACGTGAGGGTACGGAGGTAGTGGGTTGCCTTAATAGAGGGCATGAAATCAATATTGGCTAGGGCCAAGGTGAATCGATTTAGATGATTGATTATAAATATGTTTATGGGTAATCATTGCACTGATTTTATTGCTGTTATGATTGCCACTCCGGAGTTCGGTGCACGCGCGTCAGGCTATTGCCGTTTACGACGGCCTGATTTTGTCCATGCTGCCCCAAGCTTGGGGCCAACGGTCTGCGCTGCGCCCATCCAACTTCTATCAAACGCACGTGCCGAGATACTGAATCGGGCCATCCCTATTGATCGATACTCGGCTTTTGTTCGCTCGGGCGGTCCCGCCCGCATGAGTTGCTCTAGCCAATCCCGGCAATCCATTCCGTCCGAGATTTTCTTCTCCGCCGAAGACGCCGGTTCGGACAAAGCTTCCAACAATGATGAGGGGAGGAGATGAGAGTATGCCGAGTTCGACCGCATGATCTCGACAGCGGCCCGAGGTTGAATTTTCGGGGTGAAATGATTTCTGTCAGATATATCGTAGAATTCTTTAATTATTCCAGTGGTTGTAGCATCATCTAGAAATGATCTTATCTCTGCATCCCACGAGAGCCTCATAAAATTCGCGAGATCGCGATCATCTCTGCAAAACGGGTCATTGCAGATTTCAGAAACTAGAGTGTTGCAGAATTCGTTTTTGGAACATAGGAGAGCGGATATCCATTGGCTCCAGAACTCTCGATTGTGCATATGCGCGCCCTTTCGCGCTCCTTGCGAGGGAGGGCCGCGCCGCCGGGCAAGGGTCCCGGGCTTTCGCTCCGTCGAGCTAGGCGCGGCCGTTCGGTCAGATGGGGCGGTGGGCGGTATGGTCAACAGCTTCTCGGAAGCGCTGTTCGAAGTCCGGCCCCAACCGCTTAAGCTTAGACCGTATCCGCATTACCAAGCGGTGATACTCTGCGTCGGTTGCTGCAAAAACGACCTCTCGGGTGAGAGCCTGCAATTGATCGTGGGCGCGCAGCAATGAGGCGGCTTTCCTGGGAGTCATAGCCTCAATCCTCCCGCCCGACGGCCTGTTTCAGTCGTGCCTCAATTCCAGAAATTACGCTTCCAACTAGGCGGTACGCTTCCGGAAGAGGTTGGCAGCCCGTGACGGAGGCATGCGCAAGGCACGAGAGAATGTCGCTCGCGCCTCTGAGGTCATCTATCGTTTCATCAATGAGATCCTCATCAATAGCGCGAGTGGTCCTATTTTGGATTAATGTTGCGGCACCCATTGTCCGAACCTCCTTTCGGGTTGTGGGGAGAGCCGGGGCGGTGGTGCAACACCGCTCCGGCTCGCTTTTGTGTCAATCTTCCGATGCGGCGGGGGTCTTACTGCCAAGGCGGAGGGTGTCGAGGTGGTTGGCGTAAGCCTGCATCATCTTCCGGCGCTCGGGCAGGAACTCCGCGTAGTTGTAGGCGGCACGCACGCTGTTGCGCTCGGCGTGGGCGAGCTGGCGTTCGATGGCGTCACGGTTCCACCCCTGTTCGTTCAGGAGCGTGCTGGCCATGCTGCGGAAGCCGTGGGCGCACATCTCGTCCTTGGTGTACCCCATACGCCGGAGGGCGGCGGTAATGGTGTTCTCGCTCATCGGATAGGCGGTGGAACGCTCGGAGGGGAAAAGGTAACGTCCCGAGCCGGTGAGTTTCCGCAGATCCTGGAGAAGCTCCACCGCCTGGCGCGCGAGGGGGACAATGTGCTTCTCCCGCATCTTCATCTTCGCCGCAGCGATACGCCATTCCGCCGCATCGAGGTCGACTTCCGCCCACTCGGCATGCCGCAGTTCGCCGGGGCGAACGAAGAACATCGCGGACAGCCGGAGCGCGATCGCCGTTGTCGGGGCGCCGCGATAATCCCAGATCGCTCGCAGTAGGCCCGCAACCTCCGTGGGGTCGGTGATGCTGGCCTGGTGCGTCACGGTCTCCGCCGTCAGTGCGCCGCGGAGGTCGCGGGTGGGGTCGGAGTCCACGTAACCCGAGGCCACCGCGTAGCGGAACACCTGCCCGCAGGTCTGCAAGGCGCGACGGGCAGAGTGGGCGTGCCCATCCCCCTCCACCTTCCGGAGCGCGTCGAGAACCTGGCGCGGGCCGATCTCACGGATTGCACATGTCCCCAGGTCGGGAAACAGGAAGCGGTCGAGGCGGTGGCGGGTGTGGGTGACTGTCACCTTCGCAAGGGGCGCCTTCCATTTGGCGAACCACTCCTCGGCGACGGTGGCGAAGGTCAGTGCCTCGACGGCACTACGGATTTTCTCCTCCCGCTTCGCTGCGCTGGGGTCGGTTCCTTCCGCCAGCAACCGCCGGGCGTCAATCTTGCGCCGCCGCGCGTCTGCCAGGGAGACGATGGGGTAGGCGCCGAAACTCAGGAGCTTTTCCTTACCACCGAAGCGGTATTTCATCCGCCAGAGCTTGCCCCCGGCGGGCGTCACGAAGAGGAACAGGCCCTCGCCGTCTGCCAGCTTGTAGGGCTTGGCGCGGGGCTTGGCGTTGACGATCGCGGTGTTCGTCAGCGGAGAAGCCATCGGGGAACCTCGTTAGAGAGGCGTTTTTGGGGGTACCTTCCCCCGCTCTCGGGAGCAGAAGAGCCCCTCTACCCCACAAAGTACCCCCGCATACCCCGAGTGTCAACGAACGCAAAGGAACAGCCGTGAGCGGCAACGCCCCGGTTTTCCCTTAGAAATACGCCATTCTACGAACGTTAGAGAACGTCCGAAATCGTCTATGAAAGGAGATTTGGTGCCCCCGGGGAGACTCGAACTCCCACGTCCGTAAGGACAACAGATTTTGAGTCTGCCGCGTCTACCGGTTCCGCCACAGGGGCCTGGAGGAAATTCCTCAAGGTTCGCCGACTATAGGGGGCTGGCGAGGGCCGTCAAGCGAAACCACCGCCCGGAACGCAACGGGCGGCCCGAGGGCCGCCCGCGCGGAGGGAAGGGCGCTTACGCGGCCTTCTGCAGGCCCGCCTGCGGCGCCGGGGCCGCGGCCTTGTTGATCGGCCACACGGTCTTGCCGTGGAGTTCGTTGACCACCTGGGCGAGGCCGGTGTAGCCAGCGGCGATCGCGGTCAGCATGCCTTCCCAGCCCGCCAGAGTGTGGAAGAGGTGGGAGATTTCGGAACCGTGGGTGGCGTTGCCGAGGATCAGCAGCGCGAACAGCCCGACGAGGAGCCCGAAGGTCACCTGGAGGGCGGTGTTGAGGCGGAAGGTGCAGTAGAACAGCACCGCCGACATCGCGCCCCAGATCCCGAGGAAGAACGCCATCGAGACCGGGGAGGCCGGGGTGACGCCGATCATCTTCGGCAGCATGATCAGGGTGCAGAGTGCGATCCAGAAGCAGCCGTAGGAGGTGAAGGCGAGGGTGCCGAAGGTTGCGCCCTTCTTCCACTCCATCCAGCCGACGAAGAGCTGGGCGAGGCCGCCGTAGAACAGGCCCATGCCGAGGATCATCGAATCCAGGGCGAAGAAGCCGGCGTTGTGGGCGTTGAGCAAGAAGGTGGTCAGCGCGAACGCGCACAGCCCGAGCGGAGCCGGGTTCGCGGTGGTGTCGGCGATGACGGTCTTCGGCGCCGAGGGGTCAATCGCAGGTGCACTCATTGGGGTCTCTCCAGCTTGCGGTCCCGGAAATCGTTCCGGACGATCGTATCGTTGGTCCACAGAGCCCGGCGCACGGTTCTCCCGTCGGAGCGGGTCGGTTGGCCTTGCGGCACGGCGTCGCCATAAAACTTGTAGAGATCCCAAGTTTCCGGCGAACGGCCTGACCGCCAAGCAAACGGCCCTTCTTGTTTCTTCCCTCAGAACCGTTCCAATGAAGGAGTACGGTTTCCCCCCAAGAGAAGACGCCCTCTATCGGGTACGGCTCCAGCTCGTCGAAGGCCCGCATCATAGTGTCTGTCTACGCGAAATCAACCCCGCAAATGATCGCTTTTTACGATATTTTTGATCGCCTGCGTAAAACCTTGCGCCGCCTGGGGATTCCCCGGGCGGCGCACATGTGTTCGGAAATTTTCGCTGCGATCGCGGCGGGTTAGGCGGCGATTTTGAGCGGTTCGGCGGCCGTGGCGGCGCGCGGCGGCTTCACCGCCAGCCCGAGTCCGGCGGCGAAGACGCACAGCACCGCGGTGATCAGGAACGCGGCGCCGTAGCCGCCGGTGCGGTCGAGAATCCACCCCGCGGCGAGCGGCCCCGAGACCCCGGCGACGCCCCACGCGGTGAACAGGATCGCGTAGTTGAAGCCGATGTTGCGGGTGCCGTAGAAGTCGCCCACCGCCGAGGGATAGACCGCCAGCATCGCGCCGTAGGAGAAGGTGATCAGCATCGATCCGGCGAGGATCGTGGCGAAGCTGTCGAACCCCGGGAACATCAGCAGCGTCGCGCCCTGCAGCAGGTAGAGGATCGCCATGGTGCGGCCGCGGCCGATCCGGTCGGAGACGAACCCCGCCACCGGGCGGCCGAGGGCGTTGGCGACCGCGATCGCCGCCACCAGCGTCACCCCCAGGTTCGCGCCGGTCTGCAGGGTGGCGATCTTGGCGAGGTGGCCGATCAGCATCAGGCCGGTCATCGATCCGGCGAGGAACATCAGCCACAGCAGGTAGAACTGGGGGGTCTTCAGCATCTCGCGCCAGGTGTAGTCGGCATTCGAGGCAGCGGCGGCGGCCGGAACCGGAGCGATCTTCGGCACGCTCAGGAACTGCGCGAACAGCACGATCAGCAGGCCGAACGAGAGCCCGAGGATCTTGAAGGTGGCGAACACGCCGTAGGCGGCGATCAACGCCTTGGTGAGCGGCGCGATGTAGAGCGACGCGAGGCCGAAGCCGGTGACCACGATGCCGGTGATCAGCCCCTTCTGCGCCGGACGGAACCATTTGATGGCGGCCGGAGTGGTGGCGGAATAGCCCATGCCGATGCCCGCGCCGGTGAGCACGCCGAAGCACAGGATCACGCCGGTGAGGGTGGGGAACATCGACGACAGCACCAGCCCCGCGCCGGTGAGCACGCCACCCATGGTGGCGACCAGGCGCGGCCCGAACAGGTCCTGCAGCTTGCCGCCCACCAGCATCACCAGGGCGAACATCGCGATCGCGACGGTGTAGGGCAGCGACGCCTCGAAGCCGCTCCAGGCGTAGGTGGCGCTCAAGGTCGCGGAAAAGATGCTCCAGGTATACAGCACGCCGAACATCAGATTGATGCCCAAGCCCGCGGCGACGACGATCCAGCCGCGATTGAATCCGTTGGCCATAGATTTCCCCCTTCGATGTCGCACGGCCGCGACCGTGCGCCGGAATGAATCCGAGCGAAACCGTGTAACGCTCGGAAACAAACCGTGATGACGACTTCAAGGCTTTCAGGAAAACGCCGTATACGGCGCCCCTCTCCCCATGGGCGTGATGTTTGCCTGTGCGAACGTCAAATATCAAAACAAACTCGACTCGGACCCGCATAACAAATTGTTACAATTATTTTGTGGTTGACGGATTTCCCTTGCGTGTCGCGGCCGCAAGCGGCCGAACGCGTGGGCGGCGGGGAGCGAGACTCGCGTTCGCCGTTGCGATCGCCTATACTTTTGCGAGACCCGGCACCGGCCGGAAGCAGCGAGGAGGCGACGATGATCTCCGAACATGCGGCGCTGATCTACACCATGGTCCTGGTTTCGGCCTCGGACCGGGAAATGACCGATTCCGAGCTCAAGGTGATCGGCACCAACGTCACCTCGCTGCCGGCGTTCCGCGGTTTCGACGCGAGCCAGCTGCCCGGCATCACCGAGGATTGCGCACGGCTTCTCGATCAGGAGGAGGGGCTCGAACGCGCGCTCGACCTGATCCGCGCGGCGCTGCCGGTGAAGCTGCGGGAGACCGCCTACGCCCTCGCCTGCGACGTGGCGGTGGCGGACGGCCGGGTCGGCCAGGAGGAATTGCGGATGCTCGAGATGGTGCGTCACCGCCTCGACGTCGATCGCCTCACCGCCGCGGCGATCGAACGCGGCGCCAAGGCCCGCGGCGCCGCCTGAGCGAAGGCTCCCGGAGGCGGTTCCGACGGCTTTCCCGGCCGGGTGCATCCGGCACGGCCGGGCGAGGCGGGGGCTCAGCCCCTCGCCGCACCCGGCGACGTTTCGGCGCGGCCCCTAAACCCGCGCGAGGTCGGAGAGGAACCGCTCGACGTCGCGACGCAGCCCCGAGGCGTCGGCTTCGAGGTCGCCCGAAAGCCGCGTCATCCGCTCGGCGACGTCGCCGGTGTCGCGCGCCAGGTCGGAAACCTGGGCGACGTTGCCGGTCAGTTCGGCGTTGCCGGACGCCGCCTCGGCCACGTTGCGGGCGATTTCGGCGGTGGCGGCGCTTTGTTCCTCGACCGCAGCGGCGATCGACGCGACGACGTCGTCCATCTCGGCGACCACCGACCGCACCGCGCCGATCGCGGCGACCACTTCGCCGGAGGTGCGGCGCACGCCTTCCATTTGCGCCTGGATATCGTCGGTGGCCTTGGCGGTCTGGTTGGCGAGGGTCTTCACCTCTCCGGCGACCACCGCGAAGCCCTTGCCCATGTCGCCCGCGCGCGCCGCCTCGATCGTGGCGTTGAGCGCCAGCAGGTTGGTCTGACTGGCGATGTCGGTGATCAGGCCGACGACGTCGCCGATCCGCGCCGTGGCGGCTTCGAGGGAACCGGCATCGGCGGTGGCGGTCTCGATGCGCTCGACCACGCGCCGCGAGATCGTGCGGCTGTCCTGCACCCGGCTGCTGATTTCCCGGGTCGAGGCTTCGAGCTCCTCGGTCGCCCCGGCGACGGCGTTGACGTTGGCGGCCGATTCGCTCGCGGCGTGGGCGGCGGCGGAGCTTTGGTGGGCGGTTTCCCGTGCCGCTCCGGCGAGATGATCGGCGGTACCGCGCACGCCGTCGACGGCGGCGGCGAGACGGGCGAGGGCATTGCCGACCGCGGTTTCGAAGCCGCGGGTCAGGCGCTCGCGTTCGCGGGCCTGGAGCAGTTCGGTTTCCTGGCGGGCCTTGGCTTCCGCTTCCAGCCGTTCCGCCTCCACCAGGCCGAGGCGGAAGCCTTCGAGGGCGCGGGCCATCACGCCGATTTCGTCGCGGCTGGCGGTCTCCGGTACCGCGAGGTCGCGCTCGCCCGCCGCCATCCGGTCCATCGTCGCGGTGATCCGGTCGAGCGGCCGCGCCACCGAGCGGGCGATGCGAATTGCAACGACTGCGAAGCCGATTGCAATTGCCGCGACCAGAGCGAGGGTGAACAGGGTGACGCGCGATTGGGCGGTGTCGAAGTCGGCGGCCGCGGCGGATGCCTCGCGCGCGGCGACGCCGTTGATCTCCGCGATCGCCGCCGCGGCGTCGGCGAGCGCGAGGTTGGCGGCTTCCTGGGTGGCGAGGGAGTCGCCGTTGGCGCGCACGTAGTCGCCGAACGCGGCGAGGTAGGCGGTGGCGTCGTCGGCGGCGCGGCGCGCGAGGGCGGGGTCGATCGGCAGGGCGGCGAGATTCGCCACCATCCGCGCATGCGCCGCGCGCGCCTTGTCGAGATAGGCCGGGTCGTTGCGCAGCATGTAGTCCTTCTCGTGGCGGCGCAGCGTGAGGACGTCGACGAGGATGCGGTCGTCGCCGAGGCTCTCGCCGAGCCGTTCGAGCGCGTGCACGCGGGTGCGCAGCGCGCCCTGCGCGCCGTCGTCCTGGGTCAGGCCCTTGGCGGTTTCCGCCGCCACCACCGCGTCGAAGGCCCGGGCGAACCGGTCCATCGCCGCTTCCAGCCGCGTCCGCGCCGCGCCGATCAGACCCTCGGCGTCCAGCTGCGCGACGTCGGCGAGGCGGGCGCGGGCGCGCGTCGCCGCGGCGCGGGCGGCTTCGGCGTCGTCGGCCCGATGCTGCAGCAGGAAGGATTTGCCGTTCTGCTCGACTTCGAGCGCGGCGACGTGCATCGCGGTCGCGGCATGCGACATCGCGGCATAGCGGGCGCGCCGTTCCGCCGCGTCGCGGGTCATCGCGTTGCCGACCGCGAACGCCGCCGTCACCAGCAGCATGCCCGCCACGCCGAGCGCCGCCATCGCGCCGATGCGCGCCTTCACCGAGGTTTTTATCGCCATATCGCCCACTCCTGAACGGGACATTCACGGGTATATGGCAATACGCGTGCCAATTGCAAAAAAGCCCGGCCTCCTCGCGGAGGCCGGGCCGTCGATGTAGAGGATCGACAGGAGCGCGGAGTTAGAAGTCCATGCCGCCCATGCCGCCCATGCCACCCATGCCGCCCATGCCGGGCATCGCCGGAGCCGGGTTCTTCTCCGGCGCCTCGGCGACCATCGCCTCGGTGGTGATCAGCAGGCCGGCGATCGAGGCCGCGTCCTGGAGGGCATGACGCACGACCTTGGTCGGGTCGATGATGCCGGACTTCACCAGGTCCTCGTACTTGCCGTCCTGGGCGTTGAAGCCGAAGTTGGCGTCGCCGTTCTCGAGGATCTTGCCCGCGACCACCGCGCCGTCGAAGCCGGCGTTCTCGGCGATCTGGCGCACCGGCGCCTGCAGCGCGCGGCGGATGATCTCGATGCCGACCTTCTGGTCGCCGTTGGCGGGGGTGATGCCTTCGAGGGCCTTGATCGCCTTCAGCAGCGCGACGCCGCCGCCCGGGACCACGCCTTCCTCGACCGCGGCGCGGGTGGCGTGGAGCGCGTCGTCGACGCGGTCCTTCTTCTCCTTCACCTCGACCTCGGTGGCGCCGCCGACCTTGATCACCGCAACGCCGCCCGCGAGCTTGGCCAGGCGCTCCTGAAGCTTCTCGCGGTCGTAGTCGGAGGTGGAGGTCTCGATCTGCGCGCGGATCTGGTTGCAGCGCGCCTCGATCTCGTCCTTGGCGCCCGCGCCGTCGACGATGGTGGTGTCTTCCTTGGTGATCACCACCTTCTTCGCGGTGCCGAGCATGTCGAGGGTGACGGTGTCGAGCTTGATGCCGAGCTCTTCGGAAATCACCTGGCCGCCGGTCACGGTCGCCATGTCGCCGAGGATCGCCTTACGCCGGTCGCCGAAGCCCGGGGCCTTGATCGCCGCGACCTTGAGGCCGCCGCGCAGCTTGTTCACCACCAGGGTGGCGAGCGCCTCGCCCTCGATGTCCTCGGCGATGATCAGGAGCGGCTTGCCCGACTGCACCACGGCTTCGAGGATCGGCAGCATCGGCTGCAGGCTGGTGAGCTTGGTCTCGTTGATGAGGATGTACGGGCTCTCGAGCTCGGCCACCATCTTCTCGGCGTTGGTGATGAAGTACGGCGACAGGTAGCCGCGGTCCACCTGCATGCCCTCGACGACGTCGAGTTCGGTGTCGAAGCCCTTGGCCTCTTCGACGGTGATCACGCCTTCGTTGCCGACGCGCTCCATCGCCTGGGCGATGATCTTGCCGATCTCGGCTTCGCCGTTGGCGGAAATCGTGCCGACCTGAGCGATCTCGGCGTTGGTCGAAACTTCGCGCGAGGTCGCCTTGATGGCGGTGACGACCGCGTCGACGGCGACGTCGATGCCGCGCTTCAGGTCCATCGGGTTCATGCCCGCGGCGACGGACTTGCAGCCCTCGCGGACGATCGCCTGCGCGAGAACGGTCGCGGTGGTGGTGCCGTCACCGGCCATGTCGTTGGTCTTGGAAGCGACTTCCTTGACCATCTGCGCGCCCATGTTCTCGAACTTGTCGGCGAGCTCGATCTCCTTCGCCACCGACACGCCGTCCTTGGTGATGCGCGGCGCGCCGAACGACTTGTCGAGCACGACGTTGCGGCCCTTCGGGCCGAGGGTCACCTTCACCGCGTCGGCGAGAATGTCGACGCCGCGCAGCATGCGCGCACGGGCGTCCGACGAGAATTTGACTTCTTTGGCAGCCATGATGCTTCCTCTTGGCTCTATCGAGTGAACGGATTTCGGATCAGGAGCGTCCCGTCAGGATCAGCCCAGGATGCCCAGGATGTCCGATTCCTTCATGATCAGGACGTCTTCGCCGTCGATCTTGACCTCGGTGCCCGACCACTTGCCGAACAGCACCTTGTCGCCCTTCTTGACGTCGAGCGGGGTGACCTTGCCGTCCTCGCTGCGATGCCCGGTGCCGACCGCGAGAATCTCGCCCTGCATCGGCTTTTCCTTGGCGCTGTCGGGGATGATGATGCCACCGGCGGTCTTGGTTTCGATCTCAACGCGCTTGACCAGAACACGGTCATGCAACGGCCTGAAATTCATAGCGTCCTCCAGGTGTTTGACTGTACGAGAGACCCCGCCCCGAAGGCGCAGGGGGTCGTGCGGAGACGGTAGTTTGGCACTCTCCCGTCGTGAGTGCTAACGAGGTAAGCGAGGGGCGGAGTCGAGTCAAGCCCGAATCCGTCTGAAATCAGACGGGATTTGCGTCGTCGTCGAGACGGCGGCGGATGTCGCGCAGCAGATAGACGCCCATCGCCGCCGAAACCACGAACAGCACCACGCCGAGGCCGATGCGGAAGGCCGGATCGATGTGGACGCCGGAGCCGATCAGCACGAACACCACGGTCTGCGGCAGATATCCGGCCGCCGAGCCGCCGACGAACGGCAGCGCATGCACCCGCGTCACCCCCGCCAGAAGGTTGGTGACGACGTTCGAACCGACCGGCAGGAAGCGGATCAGCAGCGTGGTGAGGAAGGTGCGCTCGGCCAGCAGCGCGTCGAACCGGGCGATCCGCCGCCCGAAGTGGCGCTGCACCAGTCCGCGCCCGAGCAGCCGGGCATAGGCGAACGCGAGCGCGCAGCCGAAGGTGGCGCCGAGCAGCGACAGCGCCGTGCCCTCGACGAAGCCGAAGGCGTAGCCGCCGAGGAACGCCACCACCTGCCGGGGAAGGCCGACCGCGGTGACGAGCGCGCCCATCGCGACGAAGACCATTTCGCCGGTCAGGCCCTTGCCCTTCACCTCCTGGTCGATCCAGGCGGTGTCGAACATCTCGGAAACGCCGAGGGCCTTGAGGCCGTAGCCGATCGCCACCAGCGAGGCGATCATCGTCAGGCCCTTGAGGTAGGGTTTGAGGCCGCCGCTGCGGTCAGTCATCGGCGGGGTCGATCTCGGGCACCGAGGCGCGGCGGATCAGCCACATCACGCCGAGGAGATCGGTGATGCCGACGAGCGCCCGGTCGAGGGTGCCGTATTTCGACACGCCGCGTTCGCGCGGGCGGTGGTTCACCGGCACCGACACTACCTGCCCGCCGTTGCGCAGGTAGAGCGCCGGGAGGTAGCGGTGCATGTGGTCGAAGCGCGGCAGGTCGAGGAACCCGGCGCGCGAGAACACCTTGAGGCCGCAGCCGGTATCCGGGGTTTCGTCGTTCAGCAGCGCGCGCCGCAGGGCATTGGCGAAGCGCGAGGAATAGCGCTTCACCGCGCTGTCGCGGCGCTTGTGGCGGTGCCCGGCGACGAGGAAGAGATCGGGGTTGGAGGCGGCGCGCAGGCGGTCCAGCAGCGCCGGAATGTCGGCCGGGTCGTTCTGGCCGTCGCCGTCGAGGGTGGCGACGAAGCGCGCGCGCGCGGTCTTCACCCCGGTCGCCACCGCCTGGCTCTGGCCGCAGCTTTCGGCGTGGCGGACGCTTCGCAGGCGCGGGTACTGCGCTTTCGCCTCGGCGAGTTTCTGCGGCGTGCGGTCGTCGGAGCCGTCGTCGACGTAGACCACCTCGAAGTCGACGCCGTCGAGCGCCGCGTGGATTTCCGCGACCAGCGAAAGGATGTTGTCCTGCTCGTTTCTGACCGGGACCACCACCGCCAGTTCCGGCATCGCCGCGTTCGTCTGCATCGGGAGCATCGCCTCGAAATCTCCTGCGTTCGCGCGCCTTGTTAGCATGCGTCCGCCGGGTTCACAACGCATTCGTGGTCGGCGCGTCGCCGAGATAGGCGCGCCGCACCTCCGGGTTTTCCCGCACCGCGCCGGGGGTGCCGTCGGCGATCAGGCGGCCGCGGTCGAGCACCAGAACCCGGGCGGCGAAGCCGAACACCGTCGCCATGTCGTGCTCGGTGAACAGCACCGTCGTGCCGCGCTCCGCGGCGCGGTCGCGCACCAGTTCCATGAAGCGCGCCCGTTCCCCCGGCGCCATTCCGGCGGTGGGTTCGTCCATCAGCAGCAGGCGTGGGCGGCGGATCAGCGCCATCGCCAGTTCCAGGCGCTTGGCGTCGCCATAGGAGAGCGCCGCGGCGGTAGCGTCGGCGAGGTGGCGGAGGCCGACCTCTTCGAGCGCGGCGTCGGCGGCCGCGGTCGGGCGGTCGCCGAGCGGCGCGAGCAGCCGCCGCCACGCCGGTTCGGCGGCGGCGTCGATCAGCATCAGCGATTCGCGCACGCCGAGAGCGCGATAGGGCGCGGAGGTCTGGAAGGTGCGGCCGACGCCCATCCGCGCCACCCGCTCCGGCCCCAGCCCGAGGATCGCCCGGCCCGCCAGCAGCACCGAGCCGCCGTCGGCCGCGAGCGCGCCGCCGAGGATGTTGAACAGCGTCGACTTGCCCGCGCCGTTCGCGCCGATCAGCGCGGCGATCTCGCCCGCGGCGACGTCGAAGCCGATCTCGGCGAGCACGGTTCGCGCGCCGTAGCTCTTGCGCAGGTCGCGCACCGACAGCAGCGCCGTCACGGCCCCTCCTCCCGCCGCAGCAGGCCGCCCGGCAGCGCCTGCGTCAGCACCAGGATCAGCGCGCCGACGATCATGTGCCACGCCGGAGTGAGGGTGGCGATCACGGTGACGCCGAGGCTGTAGGCCGCCGCCCCGGCCACCGGTCCGAGCGGATGCGCGACGCCGCCCAGCAGCACCATCACCAGGCCGTCCACCGATTGCGGCACCGCGAACAGCGACGGGAACGCCGAGCCCTTCAGGAACACCAGCAGCGCCCCCGCCAACCCCGCCACCGCGCCCGAGACCGCGAACGCCTGCACCCGCGTGGCGTCCACCGGCAGGGCATCGGCGCGGGCGCGCGCCTCGGCGCCCTGCGCCGCACGCAGGATGTAGGCGAACGGCGTGCGGTAGAGCCGTGCCAGGGCGAGCATCGCCAGCAGCGCGAGCGCCAGGGTGAGCGCGTACCAGCCGCCCGCGGTGTCCCACGGCGGGTCGGGCCAGAGGCCGAGGATGCCGTTGTCGCCGCCGGTCAGCTCCACCCATTGGAAGGCAGCGGCGAACAGCAGTTGCGAGAACGCGAGGGTGAGCATCGCGAGATAGACCCCCTTCATCCGCCGCACCAGCGCGCCGAACGCCGCCGCGCCGAGCGCCGCCGCCGCCGCGCCGCCCGCGATCGCAAAACCGAGTGGCAGGGACTGCCCGAGCAGCGCCGCGCCGTAGGCGCCGAGGCCGAACAGCGCCGCGTGGCCGAACGAGATCAGCCCCGCCCAGCCGATCAGAAGATGCAGGCTCGCGGCGAACAGCACCGCGATCAGCACCTGGGTGGCGACGTCGAGCGCGAACGGCGAGGCGACCAGCCCGAAGCCCGCGAGCGCCGCCGCGCTGCCCGCGACCGCGAGCTTCGCGCGGCGCGGATAGCCGCCGAGGGGCGGCGAGGGGAGCAAGAGCGGTCGGTGCGCCTCCTGCTGCGTGGGCGCGCCGAACAGTCCGCGCGGCCGTACCACCAGCACCGCCGCCATGATCACGAACAGCATCGCGAGGGTGCCCTGCGGCCACACCACGATGCCGAACGCCGACACCACGCCGACGATCCCCGACGCCACGAACGCGCCGCCGATGCTGCCCATGCCGCCGATCACCACCACCACGAAGGCGGAGACGATCACCTGGGTGTCGAGGCTGTGGTGCAGGGTTTCGCGCGGCAGCCGCAGCGCGCCGCCGAGGCCCGCGAGCCCGCAGCCGAGCATGAACACCGAGGTGAACAGCCGGTCCTGGCGGATTCCCAGCGCCGCCGCCATTTCCGGATCATCGGTGGCGGCGCGCACCACCCGGCCGAAGCGGGTGCGGTGCAGCAGCAGCCACAGCGCCGCCATCATCGCCGCGGCGACGCCGATCAGGAACAGATCGTAAGCCGGCAGCCGCCGCCCCATCACCGTCACCGCGCCGGTCAGGCCCGGGGCGCGCGGGCCGATCACGTCCTGCGCGCCCCAGATCAGGGGCACCGCGTCGTGGGCGATCAGCACCAGCGCGAAGGTCGCCAGCAGCGGCAGCAGTTCGTGCCGCCCGTACAGCCGCCGCAGCACCAGGATTTCGATCAGCCCGCCGAGCCCGGCGGTGGCGAGCGCCGCCAGCGGTGCGGCGAGCCAGAAGTTGACGCCGAGGCGATCGATGAGCGTCCAGGCGACGTAGGCGCCGATCATGAACACCGTGCCGTGGGCGAAGTTCACCACCCGGCTGACGCCGAAGATCAGCGACAGTCCGGCCGCGACGAGAAACAGCGAACTCGCCCCGGCCAAGCCGTTCAGTGCCTGAATGACGATGAAATCCATGCCGCCCCTGCGCAGGAAGCCGAAGAGGCGCGGCCTCTTCGGAGCCATACCCTTTCCGGTTTTCGTCCGGAGCGCAATCGTTGATGCGTTTCCCGGCGGGGCGGCCCGCCGGGAAACCCTGCCGGTCAGAACGGCGCGTCGATGTCGACGACGTCGACGAGCTTGTGGTTGACGAACTCCTTGAGGCCGAGGCCGATCAACTCGCGGCCGTAGCCGGAGCGGCGGATGCCGCCGAACGGCAGGTCGGCCTTGACCATCGTCGGATGGTTGACGAACACCATGCCGGTGGAGATCCGCTCGGCTACCGCCTTGCCCTTGGCCGCATCGGCGGTGAACACCGAGCCGCCGAGGCCGAACGGGCTGTCGTTGGCGATGCGCACCGCGTCGTCGGCGTCCTCGGCGCGGAACAGCATCGACACCGGCCCGAAGAACTCCCAGTCGCGGGCGGGGTTGGTCGCGTCGAGGTCGGTGAGGATCGTCGGCTGCACGAACGCGCCGCGTTCCGGCACCTTCGGCCCGACTTCGGTCGCCGTCGCGCCGTGGGCGACCGCGCGGGCGATCTTCGCCTTCACCTCGTCGGCGGCCGCCTGGGAGGACAGCGGCGCGAGGGTGGTGGCGGCGTCGAAGGGGTCGCCCGCGCGCAGGTCGGCGACGGCGGCGGCATACTTCGCCAGGAACGCGTCGTAGACGCCGTCCTCGACGATCATCCGCTTCGACGACACGCACACCTGGCCGCCGTTCCAGTGGCGGCCGAACACCGCCCACTTCACCGCCTTGTCGAGATCCGCGTCGTTCAGCACCACGAACGCGTCGGCGCCGCCGAGTTCGAGGGTGGATTTCTTCAGCGCCCGGCCCGCCTGGGCGGCGACCTCGGCGCCCGCGGCCTCGGAACCGGTGAGGGCGACGCCGTGCACGCGCGGGTCGGCGATGATCGTGCCGATCTGTTTGCGGGTGGCGTAGAGGTTCTTGAACGCGCCTGCGGGCAGTCCGGCCTCGGCCATCAGGGTTTCGAAGATCGCGGCGCTTTGCGGCACGTTGGAGGCATGCTTGAGCAGCACGGTGTTGCCGGCGGAGAGCTGCGGCGCGATGATCCGCGCGATCTGGTAGTAGGGGAAGTTCCACGGCTCGATCGCCAGCAGCACGCCGAGCGGTTCGTGGACCACCGTCGCCACGCCCTCGGCGGCGGATTTCACCGGCAGCGTCTCGGGGGCGAGCAGGGCCTCGGCGTGGTCGGCGTAGTACTCGAAGATTTCGGCCGACAGCTCGACCTCGGCGCGCGCCTCGGGGAGAAGCTTGCCCATCTCGGTGGTGAGCAGCGGCGCGTAGGTTTCGACGTCGCGGCGGAGGATCTTCGCGGCGGCGCGCATCACGTCGGCGCGGCGGGCGAACGGCGTCTCGCGCCAGTCGAGGAAGGCGGCGTGCGCCGCGGCGATGGCGGCCTCGACCTCGGCGTCGGTGGCGTCGGGGAAGGTGGCGAGGGTCTCTCCGGTGTAGGGGTTGACGGTAGCGTAAGCCATGATCGAAACGTCCTTCGGGCGGCCGCCGGGGCGATGCCCGGCAGCCTTGGGGAAAATCGCAGTGTCTGCGTGAACCGGGGTCAGGCGAGCGGCAGCCACGCCGGGGCGACGGCTGTGCCGAGCCCGGCGCCGTAGCCGAGGTAGATGTTCAGGCCCGCAAGCGGTTCGAGATAGCGGGCATTCCTGAGGGGACCGGCGTCGACCACCGGGTGGCCGAGCGACTTGGCGAGGTCCGCGACCTTCGCCTTGGCTCCGGCGTCGTCGGCGGCGAGGAAGACCGGCGGCACGCTGCCGTCGGCGAGCTTCGGCCCGGCGGCGAGCACCTGGGCGAACAGGGTGTTGAAGCCCTTGACCAGGCGCACGCCCGGCAGCGCCTTGGCGATCTCCTCCGCGGCGGAGGTGTCGTGACCGATGGTCAGTCCCATGTAGTCGGCGGTGAGCGGGTTGGTGATGTCGACCACCACCTTGCCGGAGACGTCGCCGAGCGACTTCAGCGCGTCGACCGCGCCATCGAACGGCGTCGCGACGATGATCACGTCCGACGCCCCACCCTCGACCGCCGCAACCGCGGATGCGCCGGTCTCGGCGGCGAGCGCCTCCACCTTTCCGCGGTTGCGGCCGACGAGACGGACGTCGTGACCGGCGGCGACCAGCCTCTTGGCGAATCCAGCGGCCATGTTGCCGGATCCGACAACGGTGACTTTCATGATGGCATCTCCTCCAGTGGCGGGCGGATCGCGGCGATCCGCCGTGTTTCTGAAGAAGATCTAAGCGTTGTCGGTTTCAATATAAGCTTTTGAAGAAGCGACAAATCGTTGCCGTTTTTGCAACGATCCGCCGCAGGGGTGCGGCCTCACCGGCCGGGGCGCAACGCCTTGGCGGCTTCGGGGCCGGGCAGCACTTCGCTGCCGTCGACGTAGCGCCAGTCGACCATTTTGCCCTTGCCGTCGACGCGGGCGGTCTTGCCGACCCACGCGCCCATGGTCGACTGATGGTCGGCGGCGCGGAAGGTGACGGGGCCGGAGGGGCTGTCGAAGGTGAGGCCTTCGAGGGCGGCGATCAGGGCGTCGCGCTTGGTCGAGCCCGCCTTGTCGAGCGCGGCCTTGAGGGCGAGCGCCATGTTGTAGCCCACCAGCGTGCCCATGCGCGGGTCTTCGTGATACTTGGCGCGGTAGGCGGCGACGAACGCGGCGTGCGCGGGGGTGTCGATCTCGTCCCAGGGGTAGCCGGTGACGATCCAGCCCTCGGGGGTCTCCGCACCCAGCGGCACGAGGTAGTCGGGCTCGCCGGTCAGCAGCGAGACCACCGGGCGGTTCTTGAACAGGCCGCGGGCGGTGCCTTCGCGCACGAATTTCGAGAGGTCGGACGAGAAGGTGACGTTGAAGATCGCGTCGGGCTTGGCCTGCTCGAGGGCTTCGACGGTCGGCCCGGCGTCGAGGCCGAACTGCGCCGGCCACTGCTCGGCGACGAACTCGACGTCCGGCCGCGCCGCCTTCAGCAGGTCCTTGAAGTTGCGCACCGCCGCCTGGCCGTATTCGTAGTTCGGCGCGATGGTGGCCCAACGCTTGGCCGGAAGCTTGGCCGCCTCGCGTACCAGGATCGCGGTCTGGACGTAGGTGGAGGGGCGCAGGCGGAAGGTTTCCGGGTTGCCGTTGCTCCAGGTCAGCGCGTCGGTGAGGGGCTCGGAGGCGAGGAACACGATGCCGCGCTTGGCGGCGTAGTCGGAAACCGCGAGGCCGACGTTGGAGAGGTAGGTGCCCGCCAGCATCGCCACGCCTTCGCGCCGCACCAGTTCGTTGGCGGCGGTGAGCGCCTGCTCGGGCGAGCCCGCGTCGTCGCGGCTGACGATCTCGAGCCGCTTGCCGCCCATCACCCCGCCCGCGGCGTTGATCTGCTCGACCGCCAGTTCCCAGCCATTGCGGTAGGGCAGGGTGAACGCGGGAATCCGCGAGTAGGAGTTGATCTCGCCGATCTTGACGACGTCGGCGGCGCGGGCGTGCGGCAGCGGCGCGGCGGCGAGCCACGCGGCGAGCGCGGCGGCGAACAGGCGAAGCGACATGTGTGGGGCCCCCTTCCGAATCGGCGATTACGCCGTTCGATATAACGACCCCGGGGGAGGCGCGGTCAAGGTCCGGGAGCGGGAAATCTCCTCCGCCCTAGCGCATGCGCAGGCGGCGAAGTTCGCGGTCGATCCACGATTTCGTCAGCGATTCCTGCGCGGTGTTCTGAACCAGGCGGTCGTGCAGGCTGACGAAATCGACGCGGTCGAGGTCCTGGTCCTGGTTGGCGCAGGAATAGACGACGCTCTCCTCGCCGGTGTCCGGGTCGACGTGGCGTTGCAGGCACTGGGCGCAGATTTCCTTCATCATGCACTGCATCGGCGCGTTGACCGAGGCGACGGCGCAATGGCGCGGCTTGAGGAAGGGGGCGAGCACGCCCTTTCGCGCCGCTTTCACCGCCGCCATCATCCGGTCCGAGCCGATCACGATCATGCGGTCGACCTCGGCCAGCGGAATCGGCGTTTCGCCCAGGTCTCCCGCGGCGTAGGCCTGCATCGCCTGGACGATGTTGCCGGTGAAGGCATGGTCGCCGGGGCGCTCGGGGGCGAAGTTCGCGGGTTCGTCGCAGCACCAGATCACGACGTCGGAGGCGGCGAGGATGTCCGGCACCTTGAAGCGGTCCTCGGCGCGGCGGTACCCGGCGAAGTAGAGCACGCGGCACCCGGCCGCCTTGAGCGCGCGGCCGATCGAGAACAGCACCGCGTTGCCGAGGCCGCCGCCGACGAGGCAGACGGTCTGGCGCTCGGGGATCTCGGTGGGCGCGCCGGTCGGGCCCATCACCACCACCGGCTCGCCGGGGGCGAGGTGGGCGCAGAGGTCGGAGGAACCGCCCATCTCCAGCACGATCATCGCGAGTTCGCCCTTGTCCGCGTCCACCCACGCGCCGGTCAGGGCCACGCCCTCCATCGCCAGCAGGGTGGAGTCGGTGGCGCGCGCGCGGGCGGCGTAGTTCTGCAGGCGGAAGAACTGCCCGGGGCGGAAGCGCCGGGCGGCGAGCGGCGCGCGCACCACCACCTCGACGATCGTCGGGGTGAGGCGGACGACCCGCGCCACCGTCGGCCGCAGGTCGGCGTTCAGCCGCGCGAAGCGGCCTTGCCAGTCCGGGTCGCGCGGCGGCGCCTTGGCCAGGGTGCGGCCGATCACCGGCGCGCCCGCACGCGCCGAGGCCATCGCGGTGACGACGTTGCCGGAGAATCCGGGGTGGAGGTCGCCGAAGAACGACACCGGCATCTCCGCCGCCGACGCCGCGACGAGAACGTGGGCGGTCTCGGGTTTGGCGGAGGGTTCGGGGCGGATCGGCGCGCCGGTTTCGTCGAGCGCCTGGAAGTGCTTGCCGTCGACCGCAAGACCGCCGACGCCTTCGCGCGCCAGGGTGGTGTTGGGCACGGTTCCGGCGGCGACGATCACCGTGCGCGCCGGAATCGCCACCTGTCGCCCGTCCACGGCGTGCTTGAGCTGGAGCGTTCCGGCCCAGCCGTGGGCGTCGGCGTGAACGGCGGTCGGCGCCCACTCCTCGGCCACCGAAATCCCCTCTTCCAGCGCCTTGACGATTTCCTCGTGGTTGTTGCGATAGGCGGGCGAATCGGTGAGCTTGCGGCGGTAGACCAGGGTCGCGCCGCCCCAGCTCCGCAGCAGCTCCAGCACCTTCGGCGCCTCGCCCGCCGCGGCGGCGCGCGCGCGCTCGGCGCGGATCGCCCGGGCGTGGCCGAGGAACTCCTCGGCGACCTCGCGCTCGGCCGGTTTCCACGCGGCTTCCACCGCGGTGCGGCCGCGCTCGGCCACCAGGGTTTCGTAGCGCGCCAGGAACTTCTCCACCTGCACCGGATAGTAGGCGAGCGCCTCGGTGCAGGCGTCCACCGCGGTGAGGCCGCCGCCGATCACCGCGACCGGCAGCCGCACCTGGAGGCTGGCGATGCTCTGCGGATGCGCCGCGCCGGTGAGCTGCAGCGCCATCAGGAAGTCCGACGCCTGGCGCACGCCCGGCAGCAGCTTGCCGGTCATCGGCACCAGGGTCGGCTTGCCCGCGCCGAGACAGAGGGCGACGTGGTCGAAGCCGTAGGCCTTGGCGTCGGCGAAATCGAGGGTCGAGCCGAACCGCACCCCGCCGAACATCCGGAACCGGCGGTCGCGTTCGAGGATCAGGCGGATCACGGTGAGGAAGTTCTTGTCCCAGCGCACCGTGATGCCGTATTCGGCGACGCCGCCGAACCCCGCGGTGACGCGCGAATCGAGGCTCTTCCACAGCTCGGCGACGTCGCGGATCGGCCGGAACGGCACCGCCGCGCCGTCCGCCGCGACGCCCGAAATCTCGGGCGGCAGAGGTTCGATCTTGAGGCCGTCCACCGCCGTCACCGCGTGGCCCTCGTGCAGCAGGCGCTGCGCGAGGCTGTAGCCCGCCGGGCCGAGCCCCGCTACCAGCACCGCGTAGCCGCTTTCCGGCGCGGGCAGGGGCGCGCGCAGCGAGAACGGGTTCCAGCGCGTCATCAGCGCATAGATCTCGAATCCCCAGGGCAGGCCGAGCACGTCCTTGAGCACGCGGGTCTCGATTTCGGGAATGTTCACCGGGTCGCGCATCTGGTTCTGGTAGACGCAGGCGACCATGCAGTCGTTGCAGATGCGGTGGCCGGTGCCCGCGCACAGCGGATTGTCGACCGCGACGATGCCGAGGGCGGCGGCGAAATGACCGTCGCGCCGCGCCGCGATCATCTCGGAAATCCGCTCCTCCAGCGGGCAGCCCGCCATCCGGCGGCCGAGCGGGTTGACCGCGATCGCGCCGGTGGCCTTGTCGGTCATCCCCTTGGAGCAGGAATCCTTGCCCTGGTTGTGGCAGCTGATGCAGTAGTTGGCCTGGTCGGCGACCCGCGCCATGTCCGCGCCCGGGTCGGTGAGGGCGAACCCCTGCCGACGCCGGAACGCCGGTCCTTCCTTGAGCGTCAGCGGGCCGCGGTCGCGCGCCGCGGTCGGCACCAGCGCCAGCGGGTCGTGCTTTTCGGGGTGGGAGAACAGCACGCCGTGGCGGTGGGCGCGGCGGCCCTCGGGGGTCTGGCTCGCCCAGGCGGCGAAGCGGGCGAACAGGTCGAGGGCGTCGGCGTTGGGTTCGGCGTCCTCCAGCCACGCCATCGCGGTTTCGGCGAAGGCAAGCTCGTCGAAGCGGCCGCCGAGCGCCGCGGTCACCGCCTGCGTCAGCGCCGCGCCGTCGAAGCCCGCCGCCGCCTCCGGTCCGTAGGCCTTCAGCGCGCGGCGCTGCACGAACAGGCGCTTGGCCGCCGCCAGCGGCGCCAGCGCCGCCTGCCGCGCGCGCAGATCGGCAAGCTCGGCGGAGACTCCGAAGAGTTCGCCGACGAAGGCGTCGTAATCGGGTGCGATCGCCAGCAGCAGCGCGGACTCGGCCTTGGAGCTCAACGCGGCGGGATCGGCACGCCCGGCGGCGAGCGCTTCGGCGCGCTCGGGCGCGCGGGCGCGCAGGAAGTCGAGAAACGCGGCGTCGAGGCGCGCCAGCCCCGCACGGGCATAGAGGTCCGCGAACCCCAACCCGAAGCCGAGGCGGAGATCCGAACCCGTCACGCTGTCCATGGAAGAAACCCCGGAAAAAATCACGATCCGCTCGAACGTCCGGCGGCGGAATACCAACTGCTTTACTCAGGAATTTGGCCTCGCGGCGGGGCGGTTGCAAGCGGTTTGCGCCGGTTTCGCCGCCGCGTGCTTGCTTTTTGCCGCGGCGGAGGCGATTTCAGAAGCGTTGCCCGCATTCCAAGGAGAGGTCCATGCCCGACGCCCGCACCCCCGCCGCGACCCCCGAGGCGCTGTTCTTCGCCCCGGCCGGTCTCGCGCCGGACAAAGCCCAGCGCATCGTCGCCGACGCGCTCGCGGGCTGCGACGACGGCGAGCTGTTCCTGGAGGCGCGCCGCGCCGAAGGCCTCGCCCTCGACGACGGCGTGGTCAAGACCGCGAGCTACGAACAGGGCACCGGCTTCGGCCTGCGCGCGGTGGCGGGCGAGGCAACCGGCTACGCCCATGCCGAGGGCTTCGACGAAGCTTTGCTGAAGCGCGCGGCGCAGACCGTCAAGGCGGCGCGGGGCGGCCACGCGGGTAGCCTTGCGCTGCCGCCGCCCGGCACCAACCGCCACCTCTACGCCGAACTCAACCCGGTCGAGGATCTCGATTTCGCGGCCAAGGTGGCGATCCTCAAGGAGATCGACGCCTACGCCCGCGCCAAGGATCCGGCGGTGCGGCAGGTGATGGCGTCGCTCGCGGCCTCGTGGCAGGCGGTGGCGGTGCTGCGGGCGGACGGCTCGCTCGCCTTCGACGTCCGCCCGCTGGTGCGGGTCAACGTGTCGGTGATGATGGAGCGGGGCGGCCGCCGCGAGACCGGCTCGTTCGGCTGCGGCGGGCGCGAGGCCTACGACCGCTTCGTCACCCCCGACGCCTGGAAGCGCGCGGTCGACGAGGCGGTGCGCCAGGCCGAGGTGAACCTCGCCTCGGTCGACGCGCCCGCGGGCGAGATGACCGTGGTGCTCGGCTCCGGCTGGCCCGGCATCCTGCTGCACGAGGCGATCGGCCACGGCCTCGAGGGCGACTTCAACCGCAAGGGCACGTCCGCCTTCGCCGGGCGGGTCGGCGCGCGCGTCGCCGCCAAGGGGGTGACGGTGGTCGACGACGGCACCCTTCAGGACCGCCGCGGCTCGCTCACCATCGACGACGAGGGCACACCCTCGCAGCGCACCGTGCTGATCGAGGACGGCATTCTCAAGGGCTACATGCAGGACCGCCTGAACGCGCGGCTGATGGGCACCGCCTCCACCGGCAACGGCCGCCGCGAAAGCCACGCCTACGCGCCGATGCCGCGGATGACCAACACCGTGATGGCGGCGGGCGACCGGGATCCGGCGGAAATTCTCGGCTCGGTGAAGTCGGGCCTCTATGCCGTCAACTTCGGCGGCGGGCAGGTGGACATCACCTCGGGCAAGTTCGTGTTCTCGGCCTCCGAGGCCTACCTGATCGAGAACGGCCGGATCGGCGCGCCGGTCAAGGGCGCGATGCTGATCGGCCACGGGCCGGACGTGCTCACCCGCGTCGCGATGGTCGGCAACGATCTCGCCCTCGACCACGGCGTCGGCACCTGCGGCAAGGACGGCCAGGGCGTGCCGGTCGGCGTCGGCCAGCCGACCCTACGGATCGACGGCATCACCGTCGGCGGCACCCGGGTGTAGGGCGTCCCACGCCTTCGCCTCCTCGCCGATCGACACGTCCACCAGCGCACGGTAGATCGCCGCGATCGGCGCCGGATCGGCCCCGGCGGCGGCGGCGTGGGCGGCGGCCTTCGCCACCACGTCCTCGATCCGCCACGGCACCACCACCGCTTCCCGCGTCGGCTTGAACGCCGCCGCGCTCCGCACCCACGCCACCCGCTCCGCCAGCAGCGGCGCGATTCGGCGGTCGAGGTCGTCGATCGCGGCGCGAATCTCGTCCATGCCGGAAGGGTTGGGGGAGCGGAAGGTCATGGCGCGGCGTCTCCTTGAAGGAAAACCAGGCCGGGCGCCGCCCGGACCCGCACAGGGCCGCGGGCCCTGCGTACCCGTTCGTTTTAAAGGTTTCCGCGAAGCGGGATCAAGCCGTCGCGCGGCGGGAGGGGCTTATGGCGCTTTGCGCGAAAACGCATGGGAGGTCCGGAGGGACCGAGTCCCTCCGGAAGGTTTTCAGTAGGAAAACGCCTCGAACGCCGGGTCGACCGAGCCGTTCCACGCGCCGTGGTAGAGGTCGAGGAGTTCGTCGGCCTGGGTGTGGCCGGTAGCGACGATCTCTTCGAGCACGTCGAGGAACTTGGTTTCGTCCTCGCCCGCGTCGTTGCGGCGGGCGCGGCGGGCGAGACCTTCGCGGGCGATCGCCAGCACCTCGCGCGCGAGGTCTTGCAGCGGACGGCACTTGAAGTTGGCGGCGAGGCCGTCGCGGCGGGCGACGGCGGCGAGGGCGAAGCGGTCGGCCGGGGTCCAGGCCTTCGCGAGGTCCCAGGCGGCGTCGAGCGCGGCGTCGTCGTAGAGCAGGCCGACCCAGAGCGCGGGCAGGGCGCAGAGATGACACCAGCGCGAGCCGTCCGCGCCGCGCATCTCGAGGTAGCGTTTGAGGCGCACCTCGGGGAACGCGGTGGTGATGTGATCGGCCCAGTCGGCGAGCGTCGGCCGTTCGCCCGGCAGCGCCGGCAACTTTCCGGCCATGAAGTCGCGGAACGACTGGCCGGAGGCGTCGACGTAGCGGTCGCCGCGGTGGACGAAGTACATCGGCACGTCGAGCATGTAGTCGACGTAGCGTTCGAACCCCATGCCGCTTTCGAACACGAATTCGGGGGTACCGGTCCGGTCCGGGTCGGTGTCGGTCCAGACGTCGGCGCGGTAGCTCTTGAAGCCGTTGGGCTTGCCCTCGACGAACGGCGAGTTGGCGAACAGCGCGGTGGCGACCGGTTGGAGCGCGAGGGCGATGCGGAACTTCTTGATCATGTCGGCTTCGGAGGCGAAGTCGAGGTTCACCTGCACGGTACAGGTGCGCAGCATCATGTCGAGGCCGCGGGTGCCACGGGTCGGCATGTAGCGGCGCATGATCGCGTAGCGGCCCTTCGGCATCCACGGGAAGGCTTCGCGCGGCCACTTGGGATGGAAGCCGAGGCCGATCATGCCGATCCCGAGCGGCTCGGCGATCGCCTTGAGCTTGTTGAGGTGCGCCGAGGTCTCGACGCAGGTGTCGTGGATGGTTTCGAGCGGCGCGCCGGAGAGTTCGAGCTGGCCGCCGGGTTCGAGGGTGATCGACGAGCCGTCGGCATGGGTCAGCGCGATCGGGTTCCCGCCTTCGAACACCGGGGTCCAGCCTTCGGGGATCAGCGCTTCGAGAAGGGCGCGGATGCTCTTCGGCCCGTCGTAGGGCAGCGGCTTCAGGCTGTTGCGGCAGAACACGAACTTCTCGTGCTCGGTGCCGATGCGCCAGGCGGATTTCGGCTTGCAGCCGTCGGCGAGGTAGCGGGCGAGATCGGCAACGCCCGCGATCGCAGGGGAGTCCGAAACGGTGGTGGTCATGAGAGTTCGAACTCCTTGGATTTATGAGCGGCCTGGGGCCAGACCGCCATCCCCCCGGGTGGCCTGCCAGAGCGACAGCGCAACCACGGCGGCGGTTTCGGCGCGCAGGATGCGGGGGCCGAAACCGACCCCCAAAGAAAAGGAAGCGCCACGCAAAACGTCAAGTTCGCGCGGCGAAAAACCTCCCTCCGGCCCTACCAGCAGGGCATCGCCGCCCACGCCCGCGGGGGCGGAGAACGCCGCCAGCGCCGCGCCGCCGCCGCCGGTTTCGTCGCCGTAGAACAGCGTGCGTCCGGCGGGCCAGCGGGCGAGAAGATCGGACAGTTCGGCGAGCGGCCGCACCTCGGGCAGGGTCAGGCGCTCGCACTGCTCGGCGGCCTCGGTCACCTGCGCCGCGAGGCGCTCGGGGTTGACGCGGCGGGTCTGCGTGCGCTCGGTCAGCACCGGCTGGAGCACCGCGACGCCGAGCTCCACCGCCTTTTCCACCAGCATGTCCTGGCGCGCGGACTTGAGCGGTGCGAACAGCAGCCACACCCCCGGTTCCGGCCGCTGCGGCGCGATGCATGCGCCGACCCGCAGGCTCCCCCTGCCCTTGCCGAGGGCCGCGACCTCGGCCAGCCAGGCACCGTCGCGGCCGTTGAACAGCCGCACCGCGTCGCCCGGGGCCATCCGCATCACGTCGCGCAGGTAGTGGGCCTGCGCGGGCGCGAGCGGCACGTCCGCCGCCTCGGCCAGCGCATCGGGAACGTACAGGCGCGGTGCGGTGCTGGCGATACGGGGCATGGCGAAATCCGGTTTCCGGTGGGGAACGCTTGGCGTAGTGTATGCCGCATGGACACCGCCAAGCCAACCTTCACCGACATGCGTCCGGGCGGCTGGGTCGACCGCTTGCCCCGGCGCGTCCGTCCGTACATTACGCTGATGCGCCTCGACCGGCCGATCGGCACCTGGCTGCTGCTGCTGCCGTGCTGGTGGAGCGCCGCGCTCGCCGCCGGCAACCCGGCCGACTGGCGGATCTGGTATTACGGTCTGCTGTTCGCCGTCGGCGCGGTGATCATGCGCGGCGCGGGCTGCGCCATCAACGACATCGCCGACCGCGATTTCGACGGCCGCGTCGAGCGCACCGCGCTGCGCCCGATCCCCTCGGGGCAGATCCGCCTGAGCACCGCGATCGCCTTCACCGGGGCGCTGATGCTCGCGGGTCTCGCGGTGCTGGTGCAGTTCGACCGCTTCGCGATCGTCGTCGGCGTGCTGTCGGTGCCGATTCTCGTCGCCTATCCGTTCATGAAGCGCATCACCGACTGGCCGCAGGCGTGGCTCGGCCTCGCCTTCAACTGGGGCGCGCTGGTGGGCTGGGCGGCGATCGCGCAGACCCTCGACTGGCCCGCGGTTCTCCTCTATGCGGGTGGCATCTGCTGGACGCTGGGCTACGACACCATCTACGCCCATCAGGACAAGGCCGACGACGTCAAGATCGGAGTGCGCTCCTCCGCCCTCGCGCTCGGCAACCGGACCCGCCCGTTCCTCGCCGCGATCTATACCCTGAACATGCTGTTCCTCGCCGCCGCCTTCTGGCGCGCCGGCAGCGGCCCGTGGGCGTGGCCGCTGCTCGCCCTTGGCGCGGCGCATCTCGCCTGGCAGGTGATCACCGTCGATACCGAAAACCAGCCGAACTGTCTCGCCCGCTTCCGTTCCAATCGCGACTTCGGGCTGATCGTGACGGCGGCTGCGTTGCTTGCGCATGTGTGAAAAACTTCGCGGAAGGACTCGGTCCCTCCGCTCCTCCCGTTCATTCGGTTTTTCCGCGAAGCGGGATCAAGTCGTCACGCAGCGTGAGGGGGGCGATGGCGCGTCGCGCAAAAAGCCAGGAATGGGGTCGAGGGGACCGGGTCCCCTCGCGGGTCCGGGCAAAGCCCGGCTTGGTTTTTCGAGGAGACGAGACATGATCCGCCCCGGCCCTCGCAATCTGATCACCGACGTTCCCGGCATCCGCGTCGGCAACGCCGAGGACGCACGGGTTCTGACCGGCGTGACGGTGATCCTGCCCGACGAGCGGGCGCTGGCCGCGGCGGACGTGCGCGGCGGCGGGCCGGGCACGCGCGAGACCGACGCGTTGGCGGCGGGGCGTCTGGTGGAGCGGGTGGACGCGGTGGTGCTTTCGGGCGGTTCGGCGTTCGGTCTGGCGGCGGCGGATGCGGCGATGGCGTGGCTGGCGGCGCGCGGCCGGGGGTTCCCGGTGGCGGAGCAGGTGGTGCCGATCGTTCCCGCGGCGGTGCTGTTCGACCTCGCCAACGGCGGCGACAAGTCGGGCGCGCCGCCCCACCGCGACCTGGCGGCGGCGGCATGCGCGGCGGCGGGGCCGGGGTTCGCGCTCGGCAACGCGGGCGCGGGGATGGGGGCGAAGGCGGGAGACCTGAAGGGCGGGCTCGGCAGCGCCTCGGCGGTGCTGGAGGACGGCGTGACGGTGGGCGGGCTGGCGGCGGTGAATTCGCTCGGCGGCGTCACCTATCCCGGGTCTTCGACGCTGTGGGCGTGGGCGTGGGAACAGGCGGGCGAGATGGGCGGGCAGGAGCCGCCGCGCGCGCCGGTGGGGCTGGCGCCGGATCTGCCGTCGCCGGGGGCGCTCGAACCGGGAACGAACACCACCCTCGCGGTGGTGGCGACCGACGCGGATCTCTCCCGCGATGAGGCCCTGCGGGTGGCGACGATGGCGCACGACGGCTTGGCGCGGGCGATCCGGCCGCTGCATACGCCCTTCGACGGCGACACCGTGTTCGTGCTCGCCACCCACCGCCGACCGCTGGCGCGGCCGCGCGCGGCGGGGGTCGCGGTGCTGGGGGCGGTGGCGGCGGATTGCCTTACCCGCGCGGTCGGCCGGGCGATCGTCTCGGCGGAAAGCGCGGGCCGGTTCGAAAGCTGGCGGGCACGCTTCCGCAAGGAATGACGCAAGTTTGCGGCATAAGTTTAAATGCAATCAATTTTCATTATCTAAATCCTTGATTTCTCAGGGTTGACCTCGCCGACGCATCGGCGTATCTCCCCCGCATCGGGGAGTAGCCACCGCCCTCGGGCGGGGCCGCGTCAACACACTCGCATTCGCGTGGCGCGGTCAGCCGGACGTCGGTCCGGCCCGGCCAGACCGTGGCGACACCGGCCTTTCGGGCAAGGCCGGAGGCGCGCCCGGATCCCGGCCCACTGTCAGGACTTTCCTCGATGTCTCCGCTTGCCATCGCCGTGATCGCCTTCGGCATGTCGATCGACGCGCTGATCGTTTCCGTCGGACGTGGCGCCGCGCGCACGCCGCAGTTCGGCGAGGCGGTACGCACCGGCGCGGTGTTCGGCCTGGTGGAAGCGAGCACGCCGCTGATCGGTTGGTTCGCGGGCATGGCGGCGGCGCGCTACGTCGCCGCGGTGGATCACTGGATCGCCTTCGCTTTGTTGGCGGCGGTGGGCGGCCATATGGTGTTCCAGGCAGTGCAGAACGCCGGGGCGGACGACGGCGACTGCTGCCGCAAGGGCTCTTTCGCGGGGCTGATCTGCACCGCGATCGGCACCAGCATCGACGCGATGGCGGTGGGCATGTCCCTGGCGCTGCTCGACGTGCAGATCGTCGCGATCGCCGCCGCGATCGGCGCGACCACCTTCGTGATGTCCACCGGCGGCCTGCTGTTCGGCAGCCTGCTCGGCCGCCGTTTCGGGCGCTGGGCGGCGGGCGCGGGCGGTCTCGCGCTGATCGCGCTCGGCGTCGGCATCCTCGGCGAGCACCTGGCGGTCTAATCCGGCCAGACGATTTCGTCGTCGCGCGCGAGGCGTCCGATCTGCGGCCGCGCGAACAGGTATCCCTGAAAGAAACGCACCCCGAGGTCGCGCAGGGTGCGGAACTCCTCCGCCCGCTCCACCCCTTCCGCCACGACCGCGAGGCCGAGGCGCGCCGCGATGAGCATCACGCCCTCGACGATCGCCTGCCGAGCTGCCGAGCCGTCGATGCCGTCGACGAGGGCGCGGTCGAGCTTGAGCGTGTCGGGGCGGAACTCGGCGAGCATCGACAATCCGGCGAACCCCGCGCCGAAGTCGTCGAGGGCGGTCTGGAAGCCGTGGTGGCGATAGGTTTCGACGATTTCGCGCAGTCGCGCGTGGTCGACCACCTGCTGGGTTTCGGTGAACTCGAAGGTGATGCGGTCGCTCGGCAGCCCGGCGGCGCGCGCCGCCGCGAGGGTGAGGCGCAGGCACGCCTCGGGGCTGTAGATCGCGTGGGGGAGAAAGTTGATCGACAGGCGGCGGTCGAGCCCGAGTTCGGCTGCGGTGCGGATCGCGGCGACGCGGCAGCCCTGATCGAAGGCGTAGAGGGTGTCGGCGGTGACGCGCGCGAGAACCTCCGCCGCCGACGCGCCGTCGCGGCCGCGGACGAGCGCCTCGTAGCCGTGGATGCGCCGGGCTTCGGCGTCGACCACCGGCTGGAACGCCATGACGATGGGGAAGTCGAGGGATTGGGCGCAACGCCGCCCGCACGGGTCGGTCATTCCGGCACCTGAGGGTGGATGAAAACCCGTCCATCACACCATGATTTGCGGTGCCGCACCATCGCTTTCGGCGGGCGCAGCAAGGCTTGACGGCGGGGCGGATAACCGCCCTTATGGGTGCGGGGCGGAGGGTTCCGCCGCAGCCGAGGACACGTTTCCATGCCGTTCGCATCGCTCAGGGATTTCATTCGCCGTCTCGAGGCCGAGGGCAAGCTCGCGCGGGTCGCCGCGCCGGTTTCGCCCGAGCTCGAAATCACCGAAATCCAGACCCGCCTGCTCGCCGAGGGCGGCCCGGCGGTGCTGTTCGAAAACCCGGTGAAGGCCGACGGCAGCCCCTACGGAATGCCGGTTCTGGTCAACCTGTTCGGCACCGTCGACCGCGTCGCGATGGCGATGGGGCGCAAGCCCGCCGAATTGCGCGAGGTCGGCGAGACCCTGGCGTTCCTCAAGCAGCCGGAGCCGCCCGGCGGCCTGCGCGAGGCGATGGCGATGCTGCCGCTGGCGAAGACGGTGTTCGCGATGAAGCCCAAGGACGTATCGCGCGCGCCGTGCCAGGAGGTGGTGCTGACCGGCGACGACATCGATCTGTCGCAGTTGCCGATCCAGACCTGCTGGCCCGGCGAACCCGCGCCGCTGATCACCTGGGGGCTGGTGGTGACGCTGGGGCCGAAGGAGAAGCGCGACGTCTTCAACCTCGGCATCTACCGTATGCAGGTGACCGGCAAGGACACCACCCTGATGCGCTGGCTCAAGCATCGCGGCGGCGCGCAGCACTTCCGCCGCTGGAAGGAGAGCGGCAGCGCCGAGCCGATGCCCGCCGCGGTGGTGCTGGGGGCGGACCCGGCGACGATCGTCTCGGCGGTGACGCCGGTGCCGGAGAGCCTCTCCGAATACCAGTTCGCCGGGCTGCTGCGCGGCAAGGCGGTGGAGCTCGTCGACTGCAAGACCGTGCCGCTCAAGGTTCCGTCCGAGGCGGAGATCGTCCTGGAAGGCCACGTGATGCTCGACGAATTCGGCGACGAGGGCCCCTACGGCGACCACACCGGCTATTACAACGGCGTCGAGCGCTTCCCGGTGTTCCGGATTTCCGCGATCACCCGCCGCAAGGACCCGATCTATCTCTCCACCTTCACCGGCCGTCCGCCGGACGAGCCCTCGGTGCTGGGCGAGGCGCTCAACGAGGTGTTCGTGCCGCTGCTGATCCAGCAGTTTCCCGAGATCGTCGATTTCTGGTTGCCGCCGGAGGGGTGCTCGTACCGCATCGCGGTGGTGTCGATCCGCAAGGGTTATCCCGGCCACGCCAAGCGGGTGATGATGGGGGTGTGGTCGTTCCTGCGCCAGTTCCTCTACACCAAGTTCGTGATCGTGGTGGACGACGACATCGACGTGCGCGACTGGAAGGACGTGATGTGGGCGGTGTCCACCCGGATGGATCCGGTGCGCGATACCCTCCTGGTGGAAAACACGCCGATCGATTATCTCGATTTCGCCAGCCCGGAGTCCGGGCTCGGCGGCAAGATGGGGCTCGACGCCACCAACAAATGGCCGCCCGAGGTGAGGCGCGAATGGGGCCGGGTGCTCGCGATGGACCCGGAGATCGTCGCGCGAGTCTCCGCCAAATGGGCGGATTACGGCCTGCCGGGCTCCGGCAAACCGATCTGGAAGAAGGAACCGCGATGACCGACGCCCTCGACCGCCTCACCGAAGTTCTCCGTCTCGCCCGCGCCCGGGGGGCGGATGCCGCGGACGGCGCGATCGCCGACGGCGGCGCGGTGTCGATCGCGGTGCGCAAGGGCACGCTCGAAAAACTCGAACGGTCGGAAGGCGCGGAACTCGGCCTACGGGTGTTCGTCGGCCGCCGCGCGGCGATGGTCTCGACCTCCGATCTCTCCCAGCCTTCGCTCGCGGCGCTCGCCGAGCGCGCGGTGGCGATGGCGCGGGTGATGCCCGAAGACCGCTTCGCCGGGCTGGCCGATCCCGACCAACTGTTCGCGGGGGATCTGCCGGAGTGCGATCTCTGCGACCCCGAGGATCCGGCCGAGGACGCCCTGATCGCCGCCGCCGGACGCGCCGAGGATGCGGCGCTGGCGGTCGCGGGAGTGGTCAACTCGGAAGGCGCGGAGGCGTCGTTCGCGCGCTCGAAGATCGCCCTCGCCGCCACCAACGGCTTCGCGCGGGCGTATTCCAGCAGCCACGCGGCGCTGTCGGTCTCGGTGCTCGCGGGCGGCGCGGACGGGCTGGAGCGCGATTACGATTCGGCGGTGGCGGTCTATCGCGCCGACCTTCCCGCGCCCGAAACCCTGGGGGCGGAGGCGGGCCGCCGCGCGGTCGCCCGCGTCGGCGCGGGCAAGCCCCGCTCCACGACCCTGCCGGTGGTGTTCGACCCGCGGGTGTCGCGGTCGCTGCTCGCCCATTTCCTCGGCGCGATCAACGGCGCGGCGGTCGCCCGCGGCACCAGCTTCCTCGCCGATTTCCTGGAGAAGCCGGTGTTCGCGCCGGGGATCTCGATCGTCGAGACGCCGCACCGCCTTCGCGGGCTGCGCTCGCGCCCGTGCGACGCCGAGGGCCTCGCCACCCGCGATCGCAGGCTGATCGACGACGGCCGCCTCACCGGCTGGATGCTCGACTTGCGCTCGGCGCGCCAGCTCGGCCTTGCGCCCACCGGCCACGCCGGGCGCGGCATCGGCTCCGCGCCCGCGCCTTCGGCGTCGAACGTCGCCCTGATGCCCGGCGCGGTCTCGCCCGCCGAGCTGATGGCGGACATTCGCGACGGTCTGTACGTAACCGAAATGATCGGTTCGGGGGTCAACGCCGTGACCGGCGACTATTCGCGCGGCGCGGCCGGGTTCCGGATCGTGAACGGCGAGCTCGCGGGGCCGGTGAGCGAGGTGACGATCGCCGGCAACCTCAAGGAGATGTTCGCGCGGCTGATCGTCGCGAACGATCTCGCCTACAAGTACGGCATCGATGCGCCGACGGTGCGGATCGATGCGATGGCGCTGGCGGGGAGTTAGTCAGGGATCCGGACGCGCGGTCGGGACGCCGCGCCGCCCGGTGGAGGCGAGGGGTCATGAAGTTCGACACACGGCAGGAATTCCTGCAGAACAGCCCGCTGTTCGCGGGCCTCGATCCGGCGATCCTCGCGCGGATTCTGGCGGTCGCGGTGACGCGGCGGCTGGCGCGCGGCGAGACGCTGTTCCAGAAGGGCGACCCGGGCGACCGGCTGTTCGGCGTGCTCGCCGGACGGGTCAAGGTTCACACCACCTCGCCCGAGGGCAAGGACGTCACCCTCAACCTGTTCAAGGAAGGGCAGTTCTTCGGCGAGATCGCGCTGCTGGACGAACTGCCGCGCAGCGCCGATGCGATGGCGATGGCGCCGTCCGAACTGCTGGTGATCCACCGCCGCGACTTCATGCCGTTGGTGGAAAGCGAGGGGCGACTGGCGATGCACATCATCCGCCTGCTCTGCCAGCGCGTCCGCGCCACCTCGGAAATGCTCGAGGATGCCGCCTTCCTGCCGCTCGAACTCCGGCTCGCCAAGCACCTGCTGCGGCTCGTCGGCACCTACGGCCAGCCGGTGGCGGGCGGCGTCGAGATCGGCCTCCGGCTGTCGCAGCAGGAGATCGCGCACATGATGGCGACCACCCGGGAAAGCGTGAACAAGCGGCTTCAGGCATGGGCGCAGGCGGGGTGGATCGACTTGCAGCGGAGCCGCGTCACCGTCACCGACGTGCGCGCCCTCGAAGCGCTGCTCGATGCCCCGTGAACGCACGCGGACGGCAGCCGCGGCCGCCGTCCGAACCGATGCCACGAGGAAACCTGTACCCGCCTAGGCACTGCGCACCTTGCGAAGGAAACCGTCGACGATGCCCCGCAGCTCTTCGGCGCGGCGCGACATGTCTTCCGACGCTGCGAGCACGTCGCGGGCCGAGGCGCCGTTGCCGCGCGCGGCTTCGGTGACGGTGGCGATGCTGCGCGTCACTTCGTCGGTGCCGCTCGAAGCCTCCTGAACGTTGCGGGCGATTTCCGCGGTGGCCGCCCCCTGTTCCTCGATCGACGCGGCGATGGTGGTGGCGATGCCGTCGAGATCGCGGATTTCCCGGCTGATCGCGCCGATCGCGGCGACCGCGCTTTCGGTCTCGCTCTGCACCTTGCGGATCTGCTCGCCGATCTGCTCGGTGGCGCGGGCGGTCTGGTTGGCGAGGTTCTTCACTTCTCCGGCGACCACCGCGAAGCCCTTGCCCGCCTCGCCCGCACGCGCCGCCTCGATCGTGGCGTTCAAGGCCAGCAGGTTGGTCTGGCTGGCGATGTCGGTGATCAGGCCGATCACGTCGCCGATCTGCGCCGCCGCGGCGTCGAGGGCGCGGACGTTGTCCTGGGTCTCCTCGGCGCGGCGGGAAGCGCGGCGCGCCGCCTCGGAGGACTGGGTGACCTGGCGGGCGATCTCGGCGATCGCGGCGTGAAGCTGCTCGGACGCGGCGGCGACGTTCTGGACGTTTTGCGACGCCTGGGTCGCGGCGCCCGCCACCACCGCGGTCTGCTCCGCGGTCTCGGCGGCGGCGGTGCTCATCGTCGTCGCCGAGGCGCGCATCGCGTCGGCCGAAGCGCTGACGCTGCCGACGATTCCGAGGACCTCGCTTTCGAGGCTGTCGGCGAGTTCGTTGAGGGCGCGGCGGCGTTCGGCTTCGAGTTCGGTGCGGGCGGCGGCGTCGCGCGCTTTAGCGTCGATCAGGCGGGTCTTGAACACTTCGAGGGCGCGCGCCATCGCGCCGACCTCGTCGTGGCGTTCGGTGCCCGCGACCGCGACGTCGAGATCGCCGCCCGCGAGCGCGGCGGTGGTGCGGGTGAGGGCGTTGACCGGTCCGGACACGCCGCGCGCGATCCACAGCGTCGCCACCGCCAGCGCGGCCAGCACCGCCAGGCCGATGCCGCCGACCTCGATCGCCTTGCGGAAGACCATCGCGTCGATGCGGTCGATGTAGACGCCGGAGCCGACGATCAGGTTCCAGTGCGGCGAGGCGGCGACACGGGAGAGCTTCGGGACCGGCTTGTCGCGCCCGGGGAACGGCCAGAGGTAGTCGACGAAGCCGCTCTTTTCCGGATTGTCGACCGCCCGCGCGAAGGCGACGAAGATGTGCTTGCCCGCGGGATCGGTGGTGCCGGACAGATCCTTGCCGTCGAGTTCCGGCTTGATCGGATGCATCACCATCCGCGCGTCCTTGTCCTGCACCCAGAAGTAGCCGTCGGCGCCGTAGCGCAGCGCCGCGAGATCGGCCATCGCCTCGGCGCGGGCGTCGGCTTCGCCGAGCTTGCCGTCCTTCCAGAGCCGGGCGTTGCGATCGATCGACGACAGAGCCGCATCCACCAGGCTCGAAAGCTCGTTCATCCGCTCCGCCAGCAGGGTGCGGCGGTAGTCCCAGACGTTCTGGGCGATGGTCGCGACCAGGCCGATGCAACTCACCACCAGGATCAACACCAGCTTGCGGGCGATCGGCAGGTTATCGAACGTGCGTCTCAGGGACATGGCGGTTCTCCTCGTCGGGATCTTGGCCCGCAACCTTTGATTTTTGCGCGACGGAGCGCGTTCTTGTTTTGATTTAGGGCGCGCGGCGCCGTCCTTCGAGACGCCCGGTCAGTTCGCGGCCGGCGGAAATCAGGTGATCGAAGGATTCTCCGCGCGCCGCGGCGGCTTCGATCGCGGTGATCAGGGTGGCGGTCCGGTCGGCGGTTTCGGCCACCGCGCGCGCTTCGCGGGCGCGCTGCTGAAGGACTTCGCCCGCCTTGTCGAGGCGATCGAGGCCCTCGCGGATGCTCTTGCTCGAACGCTTGAGGCGCGCGCTCTGGAACAGCAGGCGAGCCTCGGCGGCGCGCAGGCGGGTGGCGCTTTCGGCCATCCCGGCGAGGGCGTTGGCGATGCGGGTGCTGCTGGCGTTGAGGTTGCCGCCCGCGGCGGACAGGCGGCGGTTGGCTTCGGCGTTGCGGTCGGCGGCGGCGACGGCGGCGGCGGCGTGGCCGGAAGCGCCGTCGAGGGCGGCGGAGACTTCGGCGAGGCGGGTGCGGAGAGCGTGGGTCATGGCGGTTCCCTTTCGTGGGATGGGGGTTTGTCGCAAGATCCAACGCAAGCTCCGTGCCGGTGTTCCTGAAGCTCTGAAGTATGGATTCAAGGCTATGAAATATATAGAAAATAGGTTTCGCCGGAACGCGCGCGCGGCGGGGTGCGGCGGCACGCGCCGCCGTTGCCGCCGCGTTTCGGTTTGCAAATTGCAGAGCGCCGCGCTCGGATATCCGCGAATTTCCACGCTTGACTTGGCGAGGGTCGGGGCTAAACTCCGACCCATGCGACGGTCCCCCGGTTTCGGGGGCCGAAAAGGGAAGCCGGTGCGAATCCGGCGCTGTACCCGCAACTGTCAGCGGTGAGTCCCGATCCGCGATCCACTGGGGGAATACCCCTGGGAAGGAGGATCGGTGGCGACGACCCGCAAGCCAGGAGACCTGCCGTCGCATGCGTCATGTCCGTGGGTCGGGAGTTGCCCATGGCGCGGGATTCCGTTTGTGACGCTCGGTACGTGGTGGTCACGAGTGCGGATGGTCCCGATGCGACGCATTGAGATTTCCCCGTTTCGGCGATTTCCGCAGGACCCGCGGCGCGTTGGCGTCGCGCGGACCGGTGTGCATGGCGTTTCCGGCGCGGGCGACCGCGACGGCAGTTTCCCCCGATCGTAGAAGGCCAAGGCGGGTCCGACATGTTCGGCCGTCGGTCCCCGACCTTGAACAACTTGACGGCGGCTTCCCTGCGGAGCCGCCGTTTTTTCTCACGCCAAGCCGACCGCGGCGGTATAGGCGCGCCAGAAGGCGCGCGCGCCCGCGGTGAGTTCGGGGAGCGCCGCCTCGGTGGCGGCGGCGAATTCGGCGGCGCCCTCGGCCCCGAGCGCGGTTTCGAGCGCGCGCGCGTATTCCGGCACGCGGCTCCACTCCGGCACCGTGTCCGGCGTCACCTCGACGTGATACTGGAAGCCGTAGGCCTTGCCGCCGACGCGTAGCGCCTGAACCGGGCAGGCGGGATTGGCGGCGAGCACCACGCCGCCCTCGGGCGCGGCCTTGACCTCCGCGCCGTGCCACTGCAGGCAGACGATCGGCGCGGGCAGCGCCGCCATCACCGGGTCGTCCGCCGCCGCCGGAGTGGCGGTCACGGCGGTGAGGCCGACTTCGGGCGCGGCCATCGGCCCCACCGGCGCGCCGAGCGCGGCGGCGAGAAGCTGGTGGCCGAGGCAGAGGCCGAGGTAGGGCTTGCCGCCGCGCACCCAGCGGCGGATGAACGCCTTCTCGGCGGCGAGCCAGGGGAGGCGCGCCTCCTCCCACACGTCCATCGGTCCGCCCATCACCATCAGGAGGTCGTAACCCTCGGGATCCGGCGGGGTTTCGCCTTCGTCCCAGGCCACCGTATCCCAGGTTGCGCCGTCGGCCGCCATCAGTTCCCGGAACGATCCCGGATGCTCGACGTCGATATGCTGGAAAACCAGAACGCGCATGGTGTAATACCCTCATCAGCGGCGACGGCCCATCATCCGCCGATGCGGCCGCCCCGGCAATCGAATCCGGCCCTGGAAAGGACTCCCGTGAGCGTATCCTCCCCGCCGCCGCGCCTCGCGCTCAAAGGCATCACCAAGCGCTATCCCGGCTGCCTCGCCAACGACGGCATCGATCTGGCGGTGATGCCGGGCGAATGCCACGCCCTGCTGGGCGAGAACGGCGCGGGCAAATCCACCCTGGTCAAGATCGTCTACGGCGTGCTTCAGGCCGACGAGGGCGAGATCCTCTGGGAGGGCGAGCCGGTCCGCATCGACAGCCCGGCGGCGGCGCGGAAGCTGGGCATCGGCATGGTGTTCCAGCATTTCTCGCTGTTCGATTCGATGACCGTGACCGAGAACGTCGCGCTCGGCACCGGCGACCCCGCGCCGCTGCCGGAACTCGGCCGCCGGATCGCCGAGGTGTCCGCCCGCTACGGCCTCGCCCTCGACCCCGAACGCCGCGTCGCCGACCTGTCGGTGGGCGAGCGCCAGCGCGTCGAGATCGTGCGCTGCCTGTTGCAGGATCCGAAGCTGCTGATCATGGACGAGCCGACCTCGGTGCTCACGCCGCAGGAGGCCGAGGCGCTGTTCGAGACCCTGCGCCGCTTGATCGCCGAGGGCCGCAGCATCCTCTACATCTCCCACAAACTCGCCGAAATCCGGGTGCTGTGCGAGGCGGCGACGGTGCTGCGCGGCGGCCGCCTCGCCGGGCGCTGCGATCCGCGGCAGGAAACCGCCGCGTCGCTGGCGCGGCTGATGATCGGCGCCGACCTCGCGCCGCCGGTGCGCGAGGAAGCCGCCGCCGCGGGGGCGCCGCGCCTGGTGGTGGACCGGCTGTCGCTGGCGCCGCTGGTGCCGTTCGCGACGCCGCTCGCCGACATCTCCTTCACCGTCCGCTCGGGCGAGATCTTCGGCATCGCCGGAGTGGCGGGCAACGGCCAGGCCGAGCTTCTCGGCGCGCTTTCGGGCGAGACCCTGGTGGCGGTGCCCGAGGCGGTCCGCATCGACGGCGAGGCGGTGGGGCAGATGGGGCCGCGCCGCCGCCGCGAGCGCGGCATGGGCTTCGTCCCCGAGGAGCGCCTCGGGCGCGGCGCGGTGCCCGACATGTCGCTCGCCGACAACGCCTTGCTCTCCGCCCACAAGTCGGGTGGGATGCTGAAGCGCGGGCTGATCCGCTTTTCCCGCGCCCGCAGCTTCGCCGAGAAGGTGATCGACACCTTCCACGTCGCCGCCACCGGCCCGGGCGCGGCGGCGCGTAGCCTCTCCGGCGGCAATCTGCAGAAGTTCATCGTCGGCCGCGAGATCCTCCAGAAGCCCCGCCTCCTGATCGTCGCCCAGCCGACCTGGGGCGTCGACGCGGGCGCGGCGGCGGCGATCCACCGCGATCTCATCGCCCTCGCCGAGGGCGGCGCGGCCGTGCTGGTGGTGTCGCAGGATCTCGACGAACTGTTCGCGATCTGCGACCGGATCGCGGTGATGAGCCACGGCCGCCTTTCGCCCGCGCAGGCCGCGCGCAGCACCAGCGTCGAGCAGATCGGCATGCTGATGGGCGGCGTCTTCCACCTCGACGGGGAGTCCCGCGCCGATGCTTAAGTTGGAACTCCGGCCGCAGGCCTCGCGGACGATGACCTTCGTCGCGCCGATGCTGGCGATCGCCGCCACCGTGGCGGCGGGCGGACTGTTGTTCGCCGCGCTCGGCTTCGCGCCGCTCTCCGCGCTGTCCACCTTTTTCCTCTCGCCGCTCGGCGATCTCTACGGCATCACCGAATGGCTGCTGAAGGCGACGCCGCTCGCGATCATCGCTTGCGCGCTCGCCCTCGGGTTTCGCGGCAACGTCTGGAACATCGGCGCGGAGGGTCAGCTGATCGTCGGCGCGATCGCCGCGGGCGGTGCCGCGCTGGCGCTCTACGAGGTTTCGGGCCTGTGGGTGCTGCCGTTGGTGCTGCTGGCGGGCGTCGCGGGCGGCGCGTTGTGGGCGGCGATTCCGGCGCTGCTGCGGATCCGCTTCCATGCCAACGAGATTCTCACCAGCCTGATGCTCAACTACGTCGCCACCCTGCTGCTGGCGTGGCTGGTGCACGGCCCCTGGCGCTCGCCCGAGGGCTACAATTTCCCCGAAACCCGGATGTTCACCGACAGCGCGCTGATGCCGATCCTGTTCGAGGGCACGCGCCTGCACGTCGGCGCGCTGTTCGCGCCGCTCGTCGCCCTGGTCGCCTGGGTGGTGCTGTCGCGCAGCTTCCTCGGCTTCCAGATCAAGGTGATCGGCATGACCCCTGCGGCGGGCAGCTACGCCGGGTTCGGCCCCAACCGGGTGATCGCCTTCACCCTGATGTTCGGCGGCGGCATGGCGGGCCTCGCGGGCGCGATGGAGGTGTGCGGGCCGATCGGCCAGCTCGTGCCCACCGTCTCGCCGGGGTACGGCTACACCGCGATCATCGCCGCCTTTCTCGGGCGCCTGCACCCGATCGGCATTCTCCTCGCGGCGCTGCTGCTGGCGCTCACCTACATGGGCGGCGACGCGGCGCAGATCGCGCTCGGCGTGCCGCTCGCCGTCACCCAGGTGTTCCAGGGCATGATCCTGTTCTTCCTGCTCGCCGCCGACGTGCTGATCCGCTACCGCGTCCGGTTCTCCCTGGCCAACGGAGCCCGCCGATGAGCGAAGCCGAACTCGCCACTCTCGCCGCGATCCTCGCCGCGATGATCCGCGCCGCGACGCCGCTGGTTTTCGCCGCGCTCGGCGAACTCGTCACCGAACGCGCCGGGGTGCTCAACCTCGGCCTTGAGGGGATGATGCTGATGGGCGCGGTGTCCGCCTTCGGCGCCGCCCACACCGGCGCGGGCTATGCCGCGGCGATGGCCGCGGGCGCGCTCGCGGGGGTGGGCATGTCGCTGCTGTTCGCGTTTCTCGCCCTCGGCCTGCGCGCCAATCAGGTCGCCTGCGGCCTCGCGCTGTCGATCTTCGGCGTCGGCCTGTCCGCGTTCGTCGGCAAGAGTCTGGTGGGCACGCCGATCGCCGCGCTGCCCGCGATTCCGCTGCCGCTGCTCTCCGATATTCCGGTGCTCGGTCCGGCGCTGTTCTCCCACGATATTCTGGTCTACGCCTCGATTCTCGCGGTTCCGGCGATCTCGTGGTTCCTGTTCCGCACCCGCGCCGGGCTGATCCTGCGCGCCGTCGGCGAGAACCACGACGCCGCCCACGACATCGGCTACGGGGTTCTGAAGGTGCGCACCCTGGCGGTGATGTTCGGCGGCGCGATGGCGGGCCTCGCGGGCGCGTATCTCTCGCTCGCCTACACGCCGATGTGGGTCGAGAACATGAGCTCGGGGCGCGGCTGGATCGCGCTCGCGCTGGTGGTGTTCGCCACCTGGGTGCCGTCGCGCGCGCTGCTCGGCGCGTATCTCTTCGGCGGCGTGACGATTCTCCAGCTCCACGCGCAGAACTGGGGGCTTCCGGTGTCGTCGCAGATTCTCGCGATGCTCCCCTACCTCGCCACCATCGTCGTGCTGGTGCTGATTTCGCGCGACGAGACCAAGATCAAGTTGAACGCGCCCGCGTGTTTGGGGAAAGTGTTCCACTCGGGACGATAACAACGGTCGGAGGAGACCAACATGAAATTCACGCGACGGGCCGGCCTCGGTCTCGCCCTGGCGATGGGGCTGTTCGGTGCGACCCAGGCCCCGGCGGCCGAGCCGCTCAAGGTCGGGTTCGTCTACGTCGGGCCGATCGGCGACCACGGCTATTCGTATCAGCACGAGCAGGGCCGTCTCGCGGTCGAGAAGCACTTCGGCGACAAGGTCAAGACCACCTTCGTCGAGAACGTTCCCGAGGGCGCGGACGCCGAACGCGTGATCCGTCAGCTTGCCGCCTCCGGCCACGATCTGATCTTCACCACCTCGTTCGGCTTCATGAATCCGACGGTGAAGGTTGCGCGGCAGTTCCCGAAGGTGAAGTTCGAGCACGCCACCGGCTACATGCGCGCTCCCAACCTCGCCACCTACATGGCGCGGTTCTACGAGGGCCGCTACGCCTCGGGCGTCGCCGCCGGCCGCCTCACCAAGAGCAACAAGCTCGGCTACATCGCCTCCTTCCCGATTCCCGAAGTGGTGCGCGGCGCCAACGCCTTCACTCTCGGCGCGCGCAGCGTCAACCCCAAGGCCGAGGTTCGCGTCGTGTGGGTGAACTCGTGGTATGACCCGGGCAAGGAGCGCGAGGCGGCCGAGGCGCTGATGGCGCAGGGCGTCGACGTGCTCGCCCAGCACACCGATTCCGCCGCGCCGGTGCAGGCCGCCGAGGAAAAGGGCGTGTGGGCGATCGGTCAGGCTTCCGACATGTCGCGCTTCGGCCCGAAATCGCACCTCACCGCGATCGTCGACGACTGGTCGGGCTACTACATCGACCGGATCCAGGCGGTGATGGACGGCACCTGGAAATCCACCGACACCTGGGACGGCTTCGACAAGGACATGGTGCGGCTCGCGCCGTTCAACCCCGCGACGCCCAAGGACGTCCGCGACGAGGCCCTCGCGGTCGAACAGAAGATCAAGGAACACAAGCTCCATCCCTTCGCCGGTCCGATCCGGGATCAGTCCGGCAAGGAAGTGGTGCCCGCGGGCAAGGCGGTCTCCGACGCCGATCTCCTCAAGATGAACTGGTTCGTCGAGGGCGTGGTCGGGTCGATTCCGAAATAAGGGCCACCGAGAACGCCGAGGGGGCCGGGCGCCCTCGCGGAAGCCCGGGGGCGGCGCTCCCGGGCTTTTTCGTTATCCCGCGTCTTCCTCGAACTGCAGCGCGAGGCCGTTGATGCAATAGCGCAGACCGGTGGGCGCGGGGCCGTCGGGGAAGACGTGGCCGAGGTGGCCGCCGCAGCGGGCGCAGAGGATTTCGGTACGGGTCATGCCGTGGCTGGCGTCGGTGCGGCTGACCACCGCGCCCTGGGCGATGACGTCGGAGAACGACGGCCAGCCGCTGCCGGAATCGAACTTGGCGTCGGAGCCGAACAGCGGAGCGCCGCAGGCGGCGCAGACGAACCGTCCGGCGCGGTGCTCGTCGAGCAGCGGGCTGGAGAACGGCGCCTCGGTGCCGCAGAATTCGAGAATCCGGCGGCGGTCCGGCGGCAGGTCGGAGAAGTCGGACATGGCGTGGGATGACTCCCATGGTGGTCGGGAGTCATCACATGGTGTGCGGCGGCTTCAGTCGCAAACGAACGCGTCGCGATGGTAGCCCTGGGCGAAGAGCAGGCCGGTGAGGTCGCCCCAGTTGAGCGCCGCGCGCGCGCCCGCCACCACCGTCGGCTTGCCGTGGAAGGCGACGCCGAGCCCTGCCGCCTGAATCATCGGCAGATCGTTGGCGCCGTCGCCGACGGCGAGCGTGGCGCCCATCGGCACGCCGGTTTCGGCGGCGGTGGCGATGAGGGTTTCGAGCTTGGCGTTGCGGTCGAGAATCGGCTCGGCGACCCGCCCCGAGAGGGTGTCGCCGTCGAACAGCAGGTCGTTGGCGAACACCCGATCGAAGCCGCAGTGCGCCCCCACCGGGCGCGCGAACGGCAGGAAGCCGCCGGAAATCAGCACCGTGACCGCGCCGTGGGCGCGCATCGTCCGCACCACCGCGCGGCCGCCGGGGGTGTAGCGGATGTCCGCCAGGGTTGCGGCGATGGCGGACGCGGGCAGGCCCTTGAGCAGGCCGACGCGCTCGCGCAGGGCGGATTTGAAATCGAGTTCGCCGTTCATCGCGCGCGCGGTGATCGCGGCGATGTGGTCCTTGATGCCGGCGAAGGCGGCGAGCTCGTCGAGGGTTTCGGCGGTGACGATGGTGCTGTCCATGTCCGCCACCAGCACCGATTTCTTGCGTCCTTCGGCGGATTGGGCGATGACGTCGAGGCCGCCGGTCGGGTAGAGCGGGTCGAGGGCGGCGCGCGCCGCGGCCTCGGCCTGATCGGGGACGAGGCCCTCGAACGCGAGGTCGCAGGCGGAGCCCGCAGCGCCGGGCGCGGCGAGCCATGCGGGGCTGGCGGTGTCGGCGCCGAGGGCATCGAGGGCGGCGCGCGCGGCGTCGACGGCGGCGGCGGCGAGCGGCACGCCTTCGGGGAAGCGGCCGAGCGAGCCGGGGCCGGGAACGGCGACGGCGGGCGCGGCGATCAGGGTGAGGACGGAGCTCATGGGGTCTTTCGCGGCGGAGGGGTTCGGGGGCGACTGCGTGGTGGTGGCCGGGCCGACCGCGTCGGGCAAGTCCGCGCTGGCGGTGGCGCTGGCGCGGGCGCTGGACGGCGAGGTGGTCAACGCCGACAGCATGCAGGTTTATCGCGATTTGTCCATCCTCACCGCGCGGCCGGACGCCGACGAGATGGCGGGGGTGCCGCATCATCTGTACGGCCTGCTGGCGGCGGACGAAACCTGCGCAGCCGGGCTGTGGCTGGAATGGATGCATGCGTTGCTGCCGGAGATTTGGGCGCGCGGCCGGGTGGCGGTGGTGACCGGCGGCACCGGGCTCTACATCCGCGCCCTGATCGACGGCCTCGCGCCGGTGCCGGAGGTGACGGCCGGGGTGCGCGCGGCGGTCTCCGCCGACTACGACCGCGACCCGGCGGCGTTCGCGGCGGCGCTCGCGGCGGTCGATCCGGTGTCGGCGGCGGCGATCCCGCCCGCCAACCGCCAGCGGATGATCCGCGCCGCCGAGGTGTTCCGCGCCACCGGGCGGCCGATTTCGGCGTGGCAGGCGGAACCGCACCGCGGCGGCCTCGCCGCGCCTCCGGCGGTGGTGGCGATCGAACCCGAGCGGGCGTGGCTCTACGACCGCTGCGACCGCCGCTTCGACCGGATGCTGGAAACCGGCGCGTGGGAGCAGGTGCGCGCGGCGATGGCGGCGGGGCTGGCGCCGGACGCCCCGCTCGCGCGCGGCGTCGGCGCGCGGGCGCTGATGGCGGCGCTGGCGGGCGAGTTGCCCGAGGCCGAGGCGGTGGCGCGGGCGAAGCGCGAAACCCGCAACTACGCCAAGCGCCAGTCCACCTGGTTCCGCCGCCAGCTCGACGCCGATCTGGTGCTGCGGCCGCCCGCAGACGCCCTCGATTCGCCGCGAATCGCCGAAAAAGTGGCGGAAATCCTGAAGCTCCGCCGCCACGGCGGGTGCAAGAGTTCCGCGCCGCGCCCGGCCGACGGGTAACAATCTTGCCATAGCAACCCGAAAACTTTTCGGATGTTTGCATGTTTTGATTGACCCTGGCCCGACGATTTCATAAGTAGGATGCTCTTTCGCGGCCGGGCCGGTCGCCCGGGCCGTGTTTTCCATAGCGGTTTCAACGGAGCAAAACGGATGTTGCAGCAGCGCATGACCGGAGCGGAGATTGTCCTCAAGGCCCTGGTGGACCAGGGCGTAGAGGTCGTGTTCGGCTATCCGGGCGGCGCCGTACTTCCGCTCTACGACGCGCTGTTCAAGCAGAACCGGATCCGCCACGTGCTGACCCGCCACGAGCAGGCGGCGGTGCATGCCGCCGAGGGCTACGCGCGTTCCACCGGCAAGGTCGGCGTGGTGCTCGTCACCTCCGGCCCCGGCGCGACCAACGCGGTCACCGGCCTGCTCGACGCGCTCCTCGATTCGGTGCCGCTGGTGTGCCTGTCGGGGCAGGTGCCGACGCAGCTGATCGGCACCGACGCCTTCCAGGAGGCGGACACCACCGGCATCACCCGGCCGTGCACCAAGCACAACTATCTGGTCAAGGACGTCGAGACCCTCGCGGGGGTGATGCACGAGGCGTTCCACGTCGCCCGCACCGGCCGCCCCGGCCCGGTGGTGGTCGACCTGCCGAAGAACGTTCAGGTCTCGGAAGGCGCCTACGTGCAGGCCGAGCAGGTGCGCCACAAGTCCTATCGTCCGCCGGTCAAGGGCGACGCCGCGCAGATCGAGAAGGCGGTGGCGCTGATGGCCTCGGCGAAGCGTCCGGTGTTCTATTGCGGCGGCGGGGTGATCAACTCCGGCCCGGCGGCGTGCGCCGCGCTCGCCGAGCTGGTGCGCGACACCGGCTATCCGATCACCCTGACCCTCCAGGGCCTCGGCGCGTTCCCGGCCTCCGACCGGCAGTTCCTCGGCATGCTCGGGATGCACGGCACCTACGAGGCCAACCTCGCGATGCACGGCTGCGACGTGATGGTGGCGATCGGCGCGCGCTTCGACGACCGCGTCACCGGCCGCATCGACGGCTTCGCGCCGAACGCGCAGATCGTCCACGTCGACGTCGACGCCGCCTCGATCAACAAGAACGTGCGCGCCGACATCGCGATCGTCGGCGACGCCGGATCGGTGATCGCCGACATGCACGCCGCGTGGCGCAAGCACGACTATCGTCCCGACGCCGAGGCGCTGACCCTGTGGTGGCGGCAGATCGACACCTGGCGGGCGCGCAAGTGCCTCGCCTACGCGGCCTCCGACGCGGTGATCAAGCCGCAGTACGCGATCGAGCGGCTGTACGCGCTCGCCAAGGGGCACGACGCCTACTTCACCACCGAGGTCGGCCAGCATCAGATGTGGGCGGCGCAGTTCGCGCGCTTCGATTCGCCGCTGCACTGGATGACCTCGGGCGGCCTCGGCACCATGGGCTACGGCTTCCCGGCGTCGCTGGGGGTGCAGATCGCGCATCCGGAAAGCCTGGTGGTGTGCATCGCGGGCGAGGCGTCGTTCATGATGAACATGCAGGAGATCGCCACCGCGGTGCAGTACGGTCTCGCCGCCAAGGTGTTCATTCTCAACAACAGCTACATGGGCATGGTGCGCCAGTGGCAGGAACTGCTGCACGGCTCGCGCTATTCCGAGAGCCGCACCGAGGCGCTGCCCGACATCGTCAAGCTCGCCGACGCCTTCGGCGCGACCGGGCTGGTGGTCGAGAAGCCCGCCGACCTCGACGCGACGATCCTCAAGATGATCGAGACCCCCGGACCGGTGCTGGTGGACGTGCGCGTCGACCCGGACGAGAATTGCTTCCCGATGATCCCCTCGGGCGCGACCCACGACAACATGCTCCTCGGCGAGCTGGTCGGCGGCCGTGGCCCGGCGGTGACCGAGGCGGGCAAGGGGCTGGTGTGATGAGGGGGGATACCGTGACTGCCATCGAAACGAGCGAAAGCCATACCATCGCGGTTCTGGTCGACAACGAGGCGGGCGTGCTCGGCCGCGTCATCGGTCTGTTCTCCGGGCGCGGCTACAATATCGAAAGCCTCACCGTCTCCGAGGTCGACCATCGCGAAAAGCTGTCGCGCATCAACATCGTCACCACCGGCACGCCGATGGTGATCGAGCAGATCAAGGCCCAGCTCGGCCGTCTCGTGCCGATCCACCGGGTGCGCGACCTCACCGCCGAGGGACCCTCGGTGCAGCGCGAGCTTGCGCTCGTCAAGGTCGCCTCCACCGGCGAACGCCGCGTCGAATCGCTGCGCATCGCCGATATCTTCCGCGCCCGCGTGGTCGATTCCACCAACGAATCCTTCGTCTTCGAGATCGTCGGCAAGACCGGCAAGCTCGATGCCTTCATCCGCCTGATGGAGCCCCTCGGGCTGATCGACGTGTCGCGCACCGGCGTGGCGGCGATTTCCCGCGGGGTCGAATCCCTCTGAGTTCGTCTTCTACCAACTTCTGAACGGAAAGGTGCATTCCAAATGCGCGTCTACTACGATAGCGATGCCAACGTCGACCTGATCAAATCCAAGAAGGTCGCGGTGATCGGCTACGGCAGCCAGGGTCACGCCCACTCGCTCAACCTCAAGGATTCCGGCGTCGCCCAGGTGTGCGTCGGCCTGCGCCCGGGCTCGGCCTCGGCGAAGAAGGCGGAGGCCGCCGGCCTCAAGGTGATGACCCCGGCCGACGCGGCGAAGTGGGCCGACGTGGTGATGATGCTCACCCCCGACGAACTGCAGGCGAAGATCTACGCCGAGGACCTGCGCGACAACCTCAAGCAGGGTGCGGCGCTGTTCTTCGCCCACGGCCTCAACGTCCACTTCAACCTGATCGAGCCGCGCGCCGACCTCGACGTGATCATGGTCGCGCCGAAGGGTCCGGGCCACACCGTGCGCGGCGAATACCTGCGCGGCGCGGGCGTGCCCTGCCTCGTCGCGGTGGCGCAGGATGCCTCCGGCAACGCCATGGATCTCGGCCTCTCCTACGCCTCGGCGATCGGCGGCGGGCGTTCCGGCATCATCGAGACCACCTTCCGCCAGGAGTGCGAGACCGATCTGTTCGGCGAGCAGGCGGTGTTGTGCGGCGGCCTCACCCACCTCATCCGCGCGGGCTTCGAGACCCTCGTCGAGGCGGGCTACGAGCCGGAAATGGCCTACTTCGAGTGCATGCACGAAGTGAAGCTGATCGTCGACCTGATGTACGAGGGCGGCATGGCCAACATGCGCTACTCGATCTCCAACACCGCGGAATACGGCGACTACGTTTCCGGTCCGCGGGTGATCGGGCCCGACGTCAAGGCGCGGATGAAGGAGGTCCTCGACGACATCCAGTCCGGCAAGTTCGTGCGCGACTGGATGACCGAGTGCGCCGTCGGCCAGCCGCAGTTCAAGGCCACCCGTCGCCTCTGGGCCGAGCACCCGATCGAGGAAGTCGGCCAGAAGCTGCGCGACATGATGCCCTGGATCGCCAAGAACAAGCTCGTCGACAAGAGCAAGAACTGAGCGCCTCGGCGCCGGATCACGAACGGCCGGAGGGGATCCTCCGGCCGTTTTTCGTCGGGGCGGGGTTGAGGATCGCCCCCAGAACGAGGGCGGAGAAATTGCGCAGCGTCACCGACCGGCTGCCGCGGTGGTGGGCGAAGGCCAGACGCGCGGCCGGCGCGATGTCCGCGATTTCGATGTAGGCCACGCCCTCGACGCGGATGCGCGCGAACGAGCGCGGTACCACCGAAACGCCGATCTCCGCCGCCACGAGGTTGACCGCCGAGGCGAATTGCGGCGCCTGCTGGCCCAACACCGGCTCGAACCCGGCCGCGCGGCAGCACGACAGCACTTCGTCGTAGAGGCCGATACTGATCTCGCGGGGGAACAGGATCAGCGGTTCGCGCGCGAGCGCGGTGAGCGGCAATCTCGCCTCACCGGCGCGGGGATGGCTTTCCGGCAGCGCGATCATCATCGGTTCGTTGGTGAAATCCATCAGTCGCAGGTCGGAGAGATCCTCCGGGCCGGGGCGGATGAACGCGCCGTCGAGGCCGTTGTCGCGCAGTCCTTCGACGAGGTGGCCGGTGTTGCGCTCCTCGAGGTCGACGACGACCTCGGGATAGGCGCGGCGGAACCCGCGGATCACCGCGGGCACGGCGGGGTTGAACGCTCCGGCGCCGGTGAAGCCGATGCGGATGTGCCCGGTTTCGCCGCGGCTCGCCCGTTGCGCGGCGACGCGCGCCTGGTCCGCCTGGACGAGGGCGCTCTGCGCGCGCGGCAGGAACGCCTGTCCCGCCTCGGTGAGTTCGGCGCCGTGGGGGACGCGATGGAACAGCATCACCCCGAGCTCGCGCTCCAGGTCCTGGATCTGATGGCTGAGGGGCGGCTGGCCGATGCCGATGCGGGCGGCGGCGCGGGTGAAGTTTTTCTCTTCGGCGACGGCGAGGAAATAGCGCAGGTGGCGGAGCTCCATCGGTGGCGGATCCGGACGATTGGCGATGTGTTACAATATAACAACTCCATGCATGGAAGCTATCGAGATCGATTCGCCGGGGTATTGGACGAGGGGCGGCGGCGGCGCGCAAACTTCCGGTCATCGGCGGGATGCTTTGCTCGGGAGCCGGCCCGCTACCGAAAAAAGGAAAAGCCCCATGCTGTTGAGCAGCAACCGCTTGTTCGTCTACTTCTACCTGTCCCCCAACAGGGAAGATCCCAAACCGTACGTCGCTCCGTTCAATCATCTGACGGAACGTCGATTTTTACAGGCGGCCAGCCTTCGCCGGGCATGCAGCAGGTTCGATTGAGGCGAAGCCGCCGCCACGATATCCCTCGATGACGAACCGGGAAGAACGGCGTGGTCGCGCCGTTCTTCCTTTTTCCGATGGTTGCGTTCGGAAAAATGTGCTTGTCATCGTGCCCCGCCTGAGATCACATGAACCACATGCATCCCGGAGAGGCTTCGACGCGATGACCCATCGCAACCACGGCATCGGACTTCGGAAGGCGCGGGCGATCGCCCGGACCGCTTCCGTTCCGGCGTGGGTTCCGGTCCTCTCCTCGCTTCTCCTCCTTCTTCTGGCCCTGCGACTTATCGGCCCCTGGGCGGTCTGAGGTTTGCTTCGCGCACCCGACGTTCAGGGGATAACCGGAACCCAAGCGCGACCGCACAACGCCAGAGACTGAAGAACGGAGACATCCCCATGAGTACGGACCGAATCGTCGCCCCGGGCGACAACCAGCGCGTCGTCATCTTCGACACCACCTTGCGCGACGGCGAGCAGTCGCCGGGCGCTTCGATGAATCTCGAGGAGAAGCTCAGGGTCGCCGAGGGCCTGGAGGCGATGGGCGTGGACGTCATCGAGGCGGGCTTCCCGATCGCCTCGGTCGGCGATTTCGAGGCGGTGCGCGCGATCGCCGAACGCTCGCGCTCCAGTGTCATCTGCGGCCTGTCCCGCGCCACCAAGGGCGACATCGCCCGCTGCGCCGAGGCGATCGCGCCCGCACCGCGCAAGCGCATCCACACCTTCATCTCCACCAGTCCGCTGCACATGAAGTACAAGCTGCAGTTGGAGCCCGACGCGGTGCTCCAGCGCGTCGTCGAGAGCGTGACCTACGCGCGCTCGCTGGTGGACGACGTCGAGTGGTCGGCGGAGGACGGCTCGCGCACCGAGCCCGATTTCCTCTGCCGTTGCGTCGAGGCGGCGATCGCGGCGGGGGCGTCGACCATCAACATTCCCGACACCGTCGGCTACGCCATCCCCGACGAATACGCGGCGTTGATCCGCATGGTGATGGAGCGGGTGCCGAACGCCGACAAGGCGATCTTCTCGGTGCACTGCCACAACGACCTCGGCCTCGCGGTGGCGAACTCGCTCGCCGCGGTGCGCGCCGGCGCGCGGCAGATCGAGTGCACCGTCAACGGCCTCGGCGAGCGCGCGGGCAACGCGGCGATGGAGGAGATCGTGATGGCGCTGAAGACGCGCCACGACGCGATGGCCTACACCACCGAGATCAAGACCGAGCACATCACCAAGATGTCGCGGATGATCGCCGGCATCACCGGCTTCGCGATCCAGCCCAACAAGGCGGTGGTGGGGGCGAACGCGTTCGCCCACGAATCCGGCATCCACCAGGACGGCATGCTCAAGCACGCCGGCACCTACGAGATCATGACCCCCGAATCGGTGGGGCTCTCACGCTCGACGCTGGTGCTCGGCAAGCACTCGGGGCGCGCCGCGTTCCGTCAGAAGCTCACCGAGCTGGGCTACGGCGACCTCGGCGACAACGCGGTGAACGACGCGTTCGCGCGCTTCAAGGCCCTGGCCGATCTCAAGAAGGAGGTGTTCGACGAAGACATCGCCGCGATCGTCGACGACACCGCGATGCGCAGCCACGACCGCATCAAGCTGTCGGAGCTCGACATCCGCTGCGGCACCACCAACCGCCCGCCGCACGCGCGGATGACGCTGGAGGTCGACGGCATTACCGAGTCGCGCGACGCCACCGGCGACGGCCCGGTGGACGCGGTGTTCAAGGCGATTCGCGAGATGGTGCCGCACGATGCGGTGCTGGAGCTGTATCAGGTTTCGGCGGTGACCAAGGGCACCGACGCCCAGGCGGAGGTGACGGTGCGCCTGCGCGAGGACGGCAAGTCGGTGAACGGCCAGGGATCCGACACCGATACCCTGGTGGCGTCCGCCAAGGCATACATCCACGCGTTGAACAAGCTTCTGGTCAAGCGCGAGAAAACGGTTCCTGACGGAATTGCGGTGTGACGGCGCGCACCTCCCGCCCCGGGCCGGACAACTCCAGGCGCGGGGCGGCTTTCGGCGAAAATGCGGAAATACAAAATCGCCTCTGCCATTGCTGAAAACATGTGCTAAGAATGCCGGGGTTCGCTCCCCGGCATTCTCCTGTGTGGCCCCGCGACCAGGGCTGCGCGCGGCCGGGTTGAGAAACACGCAGGTTTCTTGTCGGGGTACGCCGCGGGCGTCGAGTTCAAAAGCGAGGACGAATGTTTTCCAGACTGACGGGATGGCTGTCGAGCGACATCGCCATTGATCTGGGCACGGCCAACACTCTGGTCTACGTGAAGGGCAAGGGCGTCGTTCTGAACGAGCCGTCGGTGGTGGCGATCGCCGAGGAGCGCGGCCGCACCCACGTGCTCGCGGTCGGCGAGGAGGCGAAGCTGATGCTCGGCCGCACGCCCGGCTCGATCCAGGCGATCCGGCCGCTGCGCGACGGCGTGATCGCCGATTTCCAGGTCGCGGAAGAAATGATCAAGCATTTCATCCGCAAGGTTCACAACCGCCGCAGCTTCGCCTCGCCGATGGTGGTGATCTGCGTGCCGTCCGGCTCCACCGCGGTGGAGCGCCGCGCGATTCAGGAATCCGCCGAGGCGGCGGGCGCGCGCAGCGTGATGCTGATCGAGGAGCCGATGGCGGCGGCGATCGGCGCCGGGCTGCCGGTGACCGAACCGACCGGCTCGATGGTGGTCGACATCGGCGGCGGCACGACGGAAGTGGCGGTGCTCTCGCTCGGCGGCATCGTCTACGCCCGTTCGGTCCGCGTCGGCGGCGACAAGATGGACGAGGCGATCATCGGCTACATCCGCCGCAACCACAATCTCCTGGTCGGCGAGAGCTCGGCGGAGCGGATCAAGAAGGAGATCGGCTCGGCGTGCCCGCCCGAGGACGGCGAGGGCCGCACCATGGAGATCAAGGGCCGCGACCTGATGAACGGCGTGCCGAAGGAGATCGTCCTCTCCGAGCGGCAGATCGCCGAGAGCCTCGCCGAACCGGTGAGCCAGATCATCGACGCGGTCAAGGTCGCGCTCGAACACACCGCGCCCGAGCTGGCCGCCGACATCGTCGACAAGGGCATCGTCCTGACCGGCGGCGGCGCGCTGCTGTCGAACCTCGATTTCGTGCTGCGCCACGCCACCGGCCTGCCGGTGTCGATCGCCGACGATCCGCTCACCTGCGTCGCTATCGGCACCGGGCGGGCGCTCGACAATCCGAAGACCTTCCGCAACGTGCTGTCGCGGATGTATTGACGGCGCATGGTCGGCGGCGCGAACTTCGGTAGGACGTCTCGAACCGATCGGGAGATCCGTGCGTGAAGGGAACCGCCGTCACCGGACGCTGGCAGACCGCGCGGCTGCTGCTGCAGCGGTTCGCGTTCGTCGCGCTGGTCGGCGCGGCGTTCGCGCTGATGCTGCTGGGCAAGGCCGACACCATTCTGGTGGAGCGCGTCCGCGCGGTGGTGGTGGACGCGATGGCGCCGGTGATCCGCGCGTTGTCCCAGCCCGCCGGCGCGCTCGCCGAGATCTCCGACAACGTCCGCGACCTCGCCAACCTGCGCGCCGAGAACGCCCGCCTGCGCGAGGAGAACGCGCAGCTTCTGCGCTGGCGCGACATGGCGCGCCGCCTCGAGGCCGAGAACGGGCAGTTCCAGTCGCTGCTGGATTACCTGCCGCCGCCCGAGGCGCGGTCGTTCTCGATCCGCGTGATGGGCGATACCGGCGGCGCGTTCGCCCATTCGGTGCTGGTGGCCGCGGGCGGGCGCGACAACGTCCGCAAGGGCATGGCGGTGCTGTCGGGCGACGGGCTGGTCGGCCGCGTCGCCCAGGTGGGACGCAAGGCGTCGCGGGTGGTGCTGATCACCGACATCACCTCGCGGGTGCCGGTGGTGCTGGAGAGCACCCGCACCCGCGCGATCCTCGCCGGCAACAACAGCGAGAAACCGCGCCTGATCTACGTGCCCGCGGGGGCGAGGGTCGCGCCCGGCGACCGGGTGGTGACCTCGGGCCACGCCGGCGCGTTCCCGCCGGGGATTCCGGTGGGCGTGGTGTCGTCGGTGGACGACACGGTGATCCGGGTGCAGCCGTTCATGGATCGCGACCGGCTGGAGATCGTCCGCGTCGTCGACTACGGCCTGTCGGGGATTCTCGGCAGCCTCGACGAGGAAACCCGCGCCGCGCAGGCGGAGGCGCTCAAGGCCGCGCGCGAACGCGGCAAGGCGCAGCGCCTCCAGGACGCGCAGCAACCCGCCGCCGAGGCGGGCGACCAGTGACCCCGAACCCGGGTTTGGGACGACAAGCGTGATCATCGAGAAGACATTCCGGGAGAAGCTCGATCTGGCGGTGCGCCAGACCCTGCCGTTCGTCACCGCGGTGATCGCCGCGCTGCTGATGGCGACGCAGACCCACGTGCCGCGCCTCAACTCGATGATGCCGATGCTCAGTCTCGGCGTGGCGTTCTTCTGGTCGGTCCACCGGCCGCAGCTGTTCGGCATCGGCGCGGCGTTCGTCGTCGGCCTGCTGCAGGACCTCGTCACCGGCGTGCCGCTCGGGCTCGGCACGATGATCCTGCTGCTCACCCGGGCGGCGGTGGCGCCGCAGGCGCGGCTGTTCCTCGGCAAGCCGTTCGTGATGCACTGGTGGGGCTTCATTCTGCTGTCGTTCGCGGCGGCGGCGGTGTCGTGGCTGGTGGCGGCGGTGGTTCTCGGGGTGCTGGCGCCGGTCGGCCTGGTGGTGATGTCGGCGTTGCTCGGCGTCGTCGTCTTTCCCCTCGTCTACGGCGTGTGCAGCATCGTCGAACGGCTGCTGGCGGAGGAACCATGAGCGGCGCGCGCGACAGCGAACGGGGCAAGCTCTTCACCCGCCGCACCGCCTTGCTGGCGGGCGGGCAGGCGGCGCTCACCCTCGCGCTCGCCGGGCGGATGTACTACCTCCAGGTGATCGAGGCGGAGCGCTACGGCATCCTCGCCGACGAGAATCGCATCTCGCTCCGGCTGTTGCCGCCGCCGCGCGGCCTGATCGTCGACCGCTTCGGCCGCGAGATGGCGGTGAACCGCCAGAACTTCCGCGTTCTCGTGGTGCGCGAGCAGACCCCCGACCTCGGCCAGACCCTCGACGCCCTCGGCCTGGTGATACCGCTCACCGACAACGACAAGCGCCGCATCCGCCGCGAGGTGGAGCGCAAGCGCGCGTTCATGCCGGTGCAGGTGAAGGAGAACCTGACCTGGGAGGAGATGGCGCAGATCCAGCTCAACGCGCCCGATCTGCCCGGTGTGGTGATCGACGAGGGTCTGACCCGCTTCTACCCCTACGGCGACGGCGGCGCGCAGGTGCTGGGCTACGTCTCCTCGGTGTCCGAGCGCGACCTCACCGGCGAGGCGCTGCTGGAGCTGCCGGGCTTCCGCATCGGCAAGGCCGGAATCGAAAAGACCTACGACCTCGCGCTGCGCGGCAAGGGCGGCAACTCGAAGGTCGAGGTCAACGCCTACGGCCGGGTGATCCGCGAGCTCGAACGCAAGGAGGGCACGCCGGGCGTCAACCTCACCCTCACGCTCGATCTCGAGCTCCAGCAGTTCGCGGTCGAGCGGATCGGCGAGGAGAGCGCCGCGGCGGTGGTGATGGACGTCCACACCGGCGAGGTGCTGGTGATGGCCTCGACGCCGTCGTTCGATCCCAACGCCTTCAACCGCGGCCTCTCCAGCGAGGAGTGGAACGCGCTGATCAACAACGAACGCGCGCCGTTGCGCAACAAGTGCATCTCGGCGCAGTTCTCGCCCGGCTCCACCTTCAAGCTGGTGGTGGCGATGGCGGCGCTCGAAGCCGGGGTGATCACGCCGGAGCAGACGGTGTTCTGCCCCGGCCACGTCGATCTCGGCTCGCATCGCTTCCACTGCTGGAAGAAGACCGGCCATGGCACCGTCAACATGATCGAGGCGATCCAGCACTCCTGCGACGTCTATTTCTACGAGGTGGCGCGTCGCGTCGGCATCGACCGCATCGCCGATGTGGCCCGGCGCTTCGGTCTCGGCGATACCCTCGGCGTCGACCTCCCCAACGAGGTCGGCGGCCTGATCCCCGACCGCGCCTGGAAGCGCGCCTTCAACGGCCAGCCCTGGCTGCCGGGTGAAACCCTCAACGCCGGCATCGGTCAGGGCTACGTGCTGACGACGCCGCTGCAGCTCGCGGTGATGACCGCGCGGATCGCCAACGGCGGCGTCGCGGTGCGGCCGCGGCTGACGCGCGAACAGGTCTCGCCCGCCGGGATCAAGGCGGCGGCGGTCGATGCCGTCCAGTCGGTGGGGATCAATCCCAAGTCGATCGGCATCGTGCGGCGCGGCATGAACGAGGTGGTCAACAATCCCGCCGGAACTGCACGCCGCGCCGCGTTCGACGTCAACGGCCAGAAGATGGCGGGCAAGACCGGCACCTCGCAGGTGCGCCGCATCACCATGAAGGAGCGCGAGACCACCGGCGTGATCAAGAACGAGGCGCTGCCCTGGCGCGAGCGCGACCATGCGCTGTTCGTCGCCTTCGCCCCGGTGGAGGCGCCGCGCTACGCCTGCTGCGTCGTCGTCGAGCACGGCGGCGGCGGGTCGGCGGTGGCGGCGCCGATCGCGTCGGCGATCCTGCAGGAAACCCTGCGGCGCGATCCTTCGCGCCAGCGTCCGCCGTCGCCCACGGAGACTCAGGCCTGATGCCCGCGCAGTTCCGGACCCTGCAGGACCGCCTGCACCACCAGGACATGAGCCTCGGCGAAAAACTCCGCCAGATCAGCTGGACCTATCTGCTGCTGATCGGCGTGGTGGCGACGATCGGCTTCTTCATGCTCTACTCCGCCGCCAACGGCCAGTGGGATCCGTGGGCGGACCGGCAGGTGGTGCGTTTCGGCATCGGCATCGTCGCGATGATCGCGCTCGCGGTGATCAACATCCGTCTCTACCTGCGCTACGCCTACGTCTTCTACGCCTTCGCCCTGGTGCTGCTGGTGGCGGTGGACGTGCGCGGCGTGATCGGCATGGGCGCGCAGCGGTGGATCGACTTCGGGTTCATCCGCCTCCAGCCTTCGGAGCTGATGAAGATCGCCCTGATGCTGACGCTCGCGCGCTACTTCCACGGTCTTTCGATCGAGGACGTCGGCCGCCCGATCAAGCTGATCGCGCCGGTGCTGATGACGCTCGTGCCGGTGGCGCTGATTCTCAAGCAGCCCGATCTCGGCACCGCGCTGATGCTGATGATGGCGTCGGGCATCGTGTTCTTCGCCGCCGGGGTGCGGATCTGGAAATTCGTGGTGGTGCTCGCGGGCGGCCTCGCCGCGGTTCCGGTGGCATGGGGCATGCTGCACGACTATCAGCGCAACCGCGTGCTCACCTTCCTCAATCCGGAGCGCGATCCGCTCGGCGCGGGCTATCACATCCTGCAATCGAAGATCGCGCTCGGCTCGGGCGGAATGTTCGGCCGCGGCTTCATGCAGGGAACCCAGAGCCACCTCAATTTCCTGCCCGAGAAGCAGACCGACTTCATCTTCACCATGCTCGCCGAGGAGTTCGGCATGGTCGGCGGGCTCACCCTGCTCGCGCTCTATACCCTGATCATCGTCTTCGGCGTGGTGATCGCGCTGCGGTGCCGCCATCACTTCGGCCGCCTGCTGGCGCTCGGGCTGACCGCGAACTTCTTCCTCTACGTGTTCATCAACATCGCCATGGTGATGGGGTTGATTCCGGTGGTGGGGGTGCCGCTGCCGCTGATTTCCTACGGCGGCACGGTGATGCTGACGCTGATGTGCGGCTTCGGCGTGGTGCAGTGCGTGAACGTCCATCGCGACGTTCAGCTCGGCCGCGGCGGCGGCGGCGGCGATCCGTAATTTCTCGCGCTTTTTTTGCTTGCGGAGCCCGGTCGAACCCCCTATAAAACGCACCTCGCAACGCTTTGCGGGCGCGTAGCTCAGTTGGTAGAGCAGCTGACTCTTAATCAGCGGGTCCACGGTTCGAGTCCGTGCGCGCCCACCATTTTAAGGCCCTGGAAACCCAATGTTTCCAGGGCCTTTTGCTTGGAACGGAATGCGAGCATTTTCGCGTTGTCCAACTCGCGGAAAGTTGGATGTCCAACTCATTCGTTCTTGGCGTGTTCCCTGGAAAGGTTTTTGGCCTTCAGCGCGGAATAATCTCCGTGCGCCAAGCGGTTCTCGGTTGCGGCTGCGGCGAGGTCGGAGGTGCGCACCAGATATCGCTCCGGGATCTCGTTCACCGATTTCAGTGTGTGGCCGGTGACGCCCGCGATCTCGAGCGCGGAGCATCCCGCCGTGGCGAGTTCTGTGACGGCGGTGTGGCGGAGGTGGCGGACAAAAGCCGCACCGCTTCGCGATCGCAATGTCCTTGAGCGGATGTTCCGTCGGCTCAAGGTTTTCCGAAGTGGCGCCGCGCGCGACGACCGTATCGCCGCCAACTCCATGATCGCCGTCAGCCTCGTCGCTGACGGCTTATGGGTCCGTGATCCGGAAACGGAAAGAAGATCGAGTGGGAAAACTATAAGGTTGATGTCGTTTTAGAAGCTGTTGAATCGGTATGTGAGGCCGAACATGATGGACGTGGTCTTGAGATCGGCCTTGCTATGGACGTCGGCTGTTTCGACATGCGCCGCATGTGTCACATGTGTCTTGGTTTTTACGCTGCCGAAATCGGTGTACAGGAACTGCGCGTTCAGCGCCCAATTTTCATCGAGGGCATATTCGCCCCCCATACCGGCAGACCACCCGAGTTTCGTCTTTCTGGTTGTGCTCCGACCATGCCCGCCGACGGCGTCGTAGTCATCGTCATAGCTGGTGGAGACTTTCAACCGGGTCACCGCCGGGCCGCCCGTGGTGTACACCTGCCATCGATCCTGGGCCCAACCCACGCGCGGCCGCAGGGTCGCCATCCAATCCGCGGACACCTCCTGGCGGACCCAGGCCGTCGGCTGCGCCCCGGATAGAACCCTGAACGTCGCGGTTTTCTCGGGGTTGAGAAAAAGGGCATCGACACTCGCATCGAGACCGAGGACGACGTTGCCGAATTGCCGGCTGTAGCCGGCCATCAGGCTGCCCGATCCGCGCCAGTCGGACAAATCCATCGATCCGTCCTGAGGGAGTTGCTCGAAATCCGTGGTATCGAAGTAGTCGGGGGTTACGGAAGTGAGGGGAGCATCCGACTCTCCCCGCGTCGCTCCGACCAAACCGCCGACGTGGAAGCCCGACCAATCAATGGGTGAGGTCGATTGCGCCTGCGCCGTACCGACGGCTACCAAAAACCCCACCATACAGGCTGCGTAACGCCGCATTTTTTGCGCCCCCAAGCTTCGCACGACGATCAGTTGCCGGATGTGTTTTAGCAACGTGCCGAAAACAGGATGAAAACTCAAGGCTATCGTTCTGATTGAACGGCAGGCTCAACGAATGGCGTCGCGAGTTGTCCGTGACGCGAGCGGCGTTCGACGTTGCCGGCGAGGAGTTCGGACATGCAATGAATTCCGCCCGTGTCGCGCGAGTCCCTCCGTCGTGCTCTTCTCTTCCGGACGGCCCGGAATTCGGCGGCGCTTCGCCCTTGGCGGGCTTGACGTTATTTTCACCGCTCCACAACTCCAGATCATATGCGATACTCGAAATGTTTTGTGAAGGTAGTGGTGGAGGCGGTCATGATCGGCTGGCGACGCGGAATTCTGGTGGCGTTGGCGGTGGTCGGCCTCGCCCCCGCCGCATGGGCTTCGGGGTTCCTTGCGCGTCCGGTGGAACTGGTGGTGCCGTATGCCGCGGGCGGCGGCACCGATGTCGTCGCCCGGCTGATCGCCGAGAGCCTGGAGCCGCGTCTCGGCGGTCGCGTGGTGGTCAAGAACGTGGTCGGCGGCGGCGGTTCGATCGGCACCAGTCTGGTGCTGCACGCGCCGCCCGACGGTTACACCATCGGCACCGGATCGCAGGGGCCGCTGGCGATGCTGCCGCAATACGGCGGTCTCGATTACGGCATCGACGACGTCGATTTCCTCGCCCTGATCGCGCGCAACCGGATGGTGCTGGCGGTGCGTCCGGGCCTGCCCTATGCCGACGCCCGCGCTCTGTTGGATTACGCCCGCGCCCACCCCGGCGCGGTGACGATCGGCAATTCGGGGGCCGGCGGGGCCAATCACGTGGCCGCCGAGGGGCTGGCGATGGCGGCGGAGGTGCGTTTCCGCAGTGTGCCGTTCGGCGGCGCCGCGGCCGCCATCGCGGCGTGTCTCGCCGGAGAGGTTGATGCGGTGATGGCGCATCCGCCCGAAATCCTCGAACCGGCGCGGGCCGGACGATTGGTGCCGCTGCTGGTACTGGAGGAGGCGCGGATTCCCGACTTGCCCGAGGTGCCGACCGCGCGCGAACTCGGCGTCGATTTCACCTGGGCGGCGTGGAAGGGGCTGATCGCGCCCCGGGGATTGCCGCCGGACGTGCGCGCCCGCATCGCCGGGGCGATCGCCGCGAGCTTCGCCGATCCGGCGTTCCGGGCCCGCCTCGAAAAGCTGGGCGAATCCGTCGATTACCGCCCGGATGCGGCGTTCGCCGAACTGGCGCGCCGCGATTTTCTCGCCGCCGGACGGGTGATCCGGGCGATCGCCGCCCACAATCAGTCGGCGCGGTAGGGGGCGTCCTTCACGCGAGGGCGACGCGGTCGCGCCCGCCGCGCTTGGTGCGGTAGAGCGCGGAATCCGCGCGCCGCGCCAGTTCGGCGAGCGACGTCGCGCCGTCGGCGTCGGCGGCGACGCCGATGCTCAGCGTCACCGGCGGTTGCGGCGGCCGTTGCGCCAGTTCGGCGCGCAGACGTTCGGCGCAGCGCATCGCCGCTTCGGCGTCGCACCCCGGCAGCAGGGCGACGAATTCGTCGCCGCCGATCCGCGCGAACACGTCTTCGTCGCGCAACGACAGCCCGGCCACCCGTGCGAAATGGGCGAGAACCCGGTCGCCGGTCGGATGGCCGAAGGTGTCGTTGATGCGCTTGAAGCGGTCGATGTCGATCATCAGCAGCGCGCGCGGGCCGCGCTGCGCCGCGTGCCCGGCGACGAGATCGAAGCCGCGGCGGTTGAGGATGCCGGTCAGGGGATCGAGATTGGCCTGGCGGCGCAGATCGTCGCGCAGCTTTTCGGAAACCATGAGGGTGAAGCCGACCGCGACTTCGAACAGCATGGCGAGGCTCCACAGCATCACCGCGATCGAAACCGCGCCGCTCAGTGTGGCGTCGGCGGCCTGCGGCCACAGCAACGCCCACCCGGCCCGGGCAAGATGGAGCGCCGCGTTGAGACCGAACATCGCGGCGTTGAAGCGTGGGATCAGGCCGGGGATGCGCGGAAACGCGGCGGCGATCGCTCCCGAGAACAGCGTCAGGGTGGCGGACAGCGCGGCGATCCGCAGGTGCACGTCCTCGTCGGTGCGCGGGAGGGCGAGAATCGGCAGAATCGCAAGGGTTGCGGCGATCAGCAGCGGCCCGGTGCGCGGCGGTGCGCCCGAGAAGACCCGCACCGAGGCCAGCATCAGGGCGTGGCCGAGGAACACCAGCCAGTTGCCGAAGGCGATCAGCGGGAAGCTGTGGCGCTGGCCGGTGGCGATCAGACCGGCGGCGATGAGGGCGCAGGCACAGGCCCACGGCCGCACGCCCGGCATGTCGCGCTGGATCAGGTGCAGGAGGAACTGACTGATGGCGGTGAGCGCGGCGACCAGGGCGAGCACCAGGATCAGCGTGGTTCCGTCCATCGTCGGCCTTGGGGTCCTTTGCGTTTCGAGCGCTTCAATGTAGGGGGTGCGGGCCGATCGGCAAAGAGGAACCTGCGGTATGGCCGGAGCATTGAGACGAAGGGCATTCTACCGGCGGCGGCGATGCGGCGGAACACGCGGATTTTCCTGGTCAACAGCGGACGATCGGCGGGCGGAACCCTGATGTTCGTGCCGCCTCACGGCGCGCGGCGCGGCGTGCTGATCTTCGCGCCCGACCCGGCGCAGGGGCTCGATCTCGGCGTGCGCGCCGACCTCGAGCCCTGAGCCGGAGCGGGTCAGAACGCCGCGGTATAGATCGCGGCGATATCTTCGCGCGAGAGGTCGCGCGGGTTGTTGTCGAGCAGGCGGCGGATCGCGTGGGCCTCGGTCGCCATGATCTCGATGTCCGCTTCGGTCACGCCGAAATCGCGCAGCCGCATGGTGCAGCCGATCCGCTCGCACCAGCCGTAGGCCGCCGCCAGCGCCGCCGCCGGTTCGGTCTCGCGGGCGAGGCCGAGGGCCTCCAGCACCAGGGCGGTGCGCTCGGGCACCACCGGCGCGTTGAACGCGAGCACGTGGGGGAAGATCGCCGCGTTCGCCGCGCCGTGGGCGACGTGGTGGCGGGTGCCGAGGGGATAGGCGACCGCATGACCGGCGGCGGTGTTGACCGGCCCCAGGCAGATGCCGCCGTAGAACGACGCGAGTGCCATGCCCGCGCGGGCGGCGCGGTCGCCGCCGTCGGCGATCGCGCGCGGCAGCCAGCGGCCGACGAGGCGGATGCCTTCGAGCGCGTAATGGTCGATGGTCGGGTGCGCCCGCTTGTTGGTGAACGATTCGACGCAGTGGGTGAGGGCGTCGACGCCGGTGGCGGCGGTGATCGCCGCGGGCATCGACAGGGTGAGGTCCGGGTCGATCGCCGCGAGATCGGCGAGCATGTGCTCGCTCTGCACCGCGAGCTTGGCGAAGGTGCGGGGGTCGGTGACGAGCGCGCGGGTGCCCGCCTCGCTGCCGGTCCCGGCGGTGGTCGGCACCTGCACCAGCACCGCCCGCTTCGCCTGCACCAGTTCCACCCCCACCACGTCGGCGAGGCTCTGGCCGGAGCCCGGCAGCACCGCGGCGAGCTTGGCGAGATCCATGGCGCTGCCGCCGCCGAAGCCGACGACCGCCTCCGCGCCGCACTCGAGCGCCGCCTCGGTGACGGCGTCGAGGTCGGCGGTGGTGGGCTCGGCGGTGATCCTGCCGTATACCGTCACAGTTCCGGCGAGGCCGAGAACCTCGACGCGCGCGGCGTTGAAGGCGTCGGCGACGACGAGAACGCGGCGGCAGCCGCGTGCGGCCAGCCACGGCCCCACCTGGGCGGCGACGCCGGAGCCGAACGCGACGCGCGGCGGGCGGACGATCAGGATCGGTGCGGAAAGGTCGGTCATCGGGGGCTCCTTGCGGCGGCGAGCTTTTCGGCGTAGTCGATCGCCTCGATCAGGCTTTGTTCGCTGGCGGCGCCGGTGCCGGCGATGTCGAAGGCGGTGCCGTGATCCACCGAGGTGCGGATGATCGGCAGGCCGAGGGTGATGTTGACGCCGTTGAGCGCCTCCCAGGTGCCGGTTTCGGGGTCGACGTTGAAACCGAGCAGCTTCACCGGAATGTGTCCCTGGTCGTGGTACATCGCGACCACCGCGTCGTACTGCCCGGCGCGCAGCTTGACGAACACGGTGTCGCCCGGCACCGGCCCGACGACGTCGAGGCCGTCGGCGACGCAGGCGGCGATCACCGGGGTGGAGACGTCGAGATCCTGGCGGCCGAACAGCCCGCCCTCGCCCGCGTGCGGGTTGAGCGCCGCGATCGCGATCCTGCGGCGGTCGAGGCCGAGGCCCTTCAGCGCGCCGTCGGTGAGATCGATGACGGTGCGCAGGCGCTCCGGCGTCAGGCGCTTCGGCACGTCTTCGAGCGCGCAGTGGGTGGTGACGTGGGAAACCCGCATGTTGCCGTGCGCCAGCAGCATCACCGAGCCCTTGGCGCCGGAGAGATCGGCGAGCATCTCGGTGTGGCCGGAGTAGTGGTAGCCCGCGAGGTTGAGGGCTTCCTTGTTGAGCGGCGCGGTGACGATGCCGCCGATCTCGCCCTTCATCGCCAGCTCGACCGCCTTCGCCACCGCGAGGTAGGCGAAGCGGCCGCCGTCGGCCGACAGCTTGCCGGGGAGAATCGGCGCGCCCTCCGGCCCCGCCTGGAGGCAGGCGAGGGGCGCGTTGGCGGTTTCCGGAATCGGTGGCGTGCCGAGCAGCTTCTCGGCGGCGCGCAGGGCGGGAACGCTGCCGATCACCAGGATCGACAGGTCGCCCGCGTCGATTCGCGGTTTCAGCCGGGCGCAGGCCTTGACGATGATTTCGGGCCCGACGCCCGCCGGGTCGCCCATGGTGATCGCGAGGCGTGCGGTCATTTGCAGAACTCCGTGGAAGGGGACATCGCAAGCAGTCGTCCGAGCAGCGGCGGCTTGCCGAACGCGCCGGACTTGGAGACGACGCGGACGCCGTCCCAGGGGCCGCCGCGCAGCACCGAGGCGGGCACGCCGAGGACGATCTGTCCGGTCAGGTCGAGGCGCTCGGCGCCGAGGCGTTCGCACAGCGCCCGCAGGGTTTCGCCGCCCGAGACGATCAGCGACGCGGGGCGCCGCAGCGCCAGCGCGAGGTCGCCGAAGCGCGCGGCGATCTCGGCGGCTGCGGCTGCGGCGTCGAGGCCTTCCGGCAGGCCGGAGGTGACGAGCGCGACGCCGTCGCGGGCGAGCGCGGCGCGGATCGCCGGACGATCGTCGGCGGGCAGGGTGGGCAGCGGCGCAAGTTGCGCCAGGGTGGCCGGATGATGGGTGCCGAACAGCCCGAGCAGCGGCCGCGGCAGGTCCGGCGGCGGGAATGCGTCGCCGCCGGGCGGCGCGACTCCGGCGAGCGCGGCGGCGAGGCCGCCGGTGCCGCACCACAGGACCGGTCCAGCGGCGGCGCGCCCGGCGGCGGCGATCGCCGCGAGGTCGGCGTCGGTGTCGGCGTCCCACAGGCTCACGCCCTCGGGGAGCGCGTCGCCCGGGCGGCGGAGCGTCGGCGCGAGGCCGCGCGCGGCGAGGTCGGCGGCGAGGTCGCAGGCGACCGGCGTCCAGGTTTCGCCGGTCAGCACACCCTGGCGGCCGCCGCGGGTGGCGCGGCCGTAGAACGGGAAGGCGGGCGCGACGATGCAGTGGGCGGGGCGCACCGCGTCGATCCAGGCGGCGATCTCGGCGGCGGCGTGGCCGCGCAGCAGACTGTCGAGCTTCGCGTAGCGGACCGCGCCGGGGACCGGGGGTAGCGCCGCAGCGAGCGCGCGCACCTTGGCGTGCGCGGCTTCGGCGTCGCCCTCGCGGGTGCCGGAATCGATCGCGACGCGGTCCGGCAGATGGTCGGGCAGGCTACCCCAGTAGACCGGAACCGGCGCCGCGAGGGCGAACTGGGCGGCGGTGTCGAGGGCGCCGGTGAGGTCGTCGGCGATGAGTTGGAGCGACATCGTGGTTCTCCGATGCAGGAACCCGCCATCATTCAGGCACGCGCGCCGCATCTTGTCAACATGTCAACAACCTATCCCTTCGGGGCAGGAGACTCGCCGGATTCGCGGGTGTGGAAAGGGCTTGCCCGTCTCCGGAAAGTGGTGGAAACCCGCGGCGAGGCCGCAGACGCGAGTTCGTTGTTTACAAGTCGCGGCAAAATCGTGCCAGATGTGAATGTCATCATCATGGATGTTCGCATGGACGAAGAGTTTTCCCGCGCCGAACCCGAAGTCGAGGCCGAATCGTCGGCCGAGCGCCCGCCGCGCTCGCCGCTGGTGCGCAAGGTCTACCAGCGCCTGCTCGCGCAGATCACCGCCGGCGACTATCGCCATAACCAGCGCCTGCCGGGCGAATACGAGCTCGCCGCACAGTTCGGAGTCTCCCGCCCGGTGGTGCGCGAGGCGCTCGGGCACCTGCGCGAGGAGGGGCTGATCTATTCGCGCCAGGGCGCCGGCAGCTTCGTTTCCGCGCGCGGCCGTGAAGGCGGGGTGTTGAGCTACGCGCCGGTGGAAACCATCGCCGACATCCAGCGCTGCTACGAGTTCCGTCTTTCGATCGAACCCGATTACGCCCGCAACGCCGCACTCCGCCGCAACGATGCCGCGCTGACGACGATGGCGACATCCCTCGACCTGCTGCGCGACGCCACCCTCGGCCATACCCACCGCTCGGATGCCGACTTCGCCTTCCATGTCGCGATCGCCGAGGCGGCCAACAACCATTATTACATCTCGACGATGCTTGCGCTGAAGGACCAGATCGGCGTGGTGATGAAGTTCCACGGCGCGGCCCTGCTCGGCCCGCAGTATCGCCTCGAGGGCGTGCTGGCGGAGCATCAGGCGATCTACGCCGCGATCCGCGACCGCGACGCCGAGCGCGCCGCGTCGTTGATGCGCGCCCATCTCGAAGGGTCGCGCGACCGGGTGTTCGAGGGGCGCCTGCTCGATCTCTCGCTTTAGACCGGCGGGCGGAGTCGCCCACCCGGGCGAGGGGGATGCGGTTCCGGAATGCGCCGATGCCCCGATGTCGCCGGGAAAAATTACAACATATTGACAACTCCTATCGCCCATGCATCAATGGGCCTTGCCGTCCGAGGGGGCGGCGTCTCACCAACCCGAGAGGGTCGCATGAGCCGCAACAGTGATTTCTGGCTGTCGTTGGTGCTGCTGGGCTTCTCCGCCCTGGTCGCGGGATGGACGCTCGACGTCCCCTCCGCCGGGACCGGCGGAACCCTCGGCCCGAGTTTTCTCCCCTGGCTGATGATCGCGGGCATTGCGCTGTTCGCGCTGCTGCTGCTGTGGCGGTCGCAACGCCGGGCGGAGCTGGCCGCCGCGCCTCCGGGCCTGCACGTGGTCGTCAAGCTCGTCGGTTTTCTGCTGCTGATGCTGGTCTACGCCATGGTCTACGAGCCGGTCGGCTACCTCATCAGTTCCCTGGTGTTCTTCGTCGTCGCGTTGCTGGTGCTGCGCGAGCGCCGCTGGTCGCAGTTGCTGCTGGTGCCGCCTGTGGTGGTCGGCGGCGTTTACCTGGTGTTCACCCAGGTGATGAAGGTCTACCTGCCCTAAGCTTCCCATCCGGAGGGGTTTCCGATGGATTACGCGTCGTACATCCTGCACGTCTTCGAGCCGGAGATCCTCGCGGTGATCGCGCTCGGCACGCTCGGCGGCATCGTCATCGGCGCGCTGCCCGGCCTCACCGCCACCATGGGCGTGGCGCTGCTGATCCCGATGACCTTCGGCATGGAGCCGGTCGAGGGTCTGTCGATGCTGATCGGCATCTACGTCGGCGGCATCTACGGCGGCTGCGTCTCGTCGATTTTGATCAAGACCCCGGGCACGCCCGCGTCCGCCGCCACCGTGCTCGACGGCTATCCGATGGCGCAGAAGGGCGAGGCGGGCAGGGCGCTCGGCATGGCGACGATCGCCTCGGCTGTCGGCGGTCTGGTCTCGGCGGTGGCGCTCGCCACCCTCGCGCCGCAACTCGCCGACATCGCCCTACGCTTCGGCCCGGCGGAATACTTCGCGCTCGCGCTGTTCGGCCTCACCATCATCGCCAGCCTGTCGGGCGATCTGCTGAAGGGCGCGCTCGCCGGCATGCTCGGCGTGCTGATCTCCTGCGTCGGCGCCGATCCGATCACCGGGGCGTCGCGCTATACCTTCGGCATCACCGGGTTCGCCGCCGGGTTCGCCTTCACGCCGGCGCTGATCGGCCTGTTCGCGGTGTCCGAGGTGTTCGTGCAGCTCGAAAACATCTTCGAGGACCGGGTCAAGACCATGAAGGTCTCGGGGATCTGGCCGACCTGGGCGGACCTGCGCGAAAGCGCCAACGCCCTGGTGCGCGGCTCGCTGATCGGCACGGTCATCGGCATCGTCCCCGGCGTCGGCTCCGGCACCGCGTCGTGGATCAGCTACAACGAGGCGCGCCGCGTGTCGAAGACGCCGGAGAAGTTCGGCACCGGCTACGCCCCGGGCATCGCCGCCACCGAAAGCGCCAACAACGCCGTATGCGGCGGCGCGCTGGTGCCGCTGCTCGCCCTCGGCCTGCCGGGCGACGTCGTCACCGCGGTGCTGATGGGCGGCCTGATGATCCAGGGCCTCGCGCCCGGGCCGCTGCTGTTCCAGGAGCATCCGGAGGTGGTGGTGGGGCTGTTCACCAGCAACTTCGTCGCCAACATCTTCATGTTCATCTTCGGCATGGCCGGGATCGCGTACTTCTCCAAGATCCTCCTGGTGCCGAAGAAGATCCTCACCATCGCGATCGCGCTGTTCTGCTTCATCGGCTCCTACGCGATCAATCTCAACGTCGTCGACCTCTACACCATGCTCGGGTTCGGCGTGCTCGGCTACGCGATGCAGAAGTTCGGCTTCTCGCAGGCGGCGCTGTGCATCGCGCTGATCCTCGGGCCGATGGCGGAGGCCAACCTGCGCCTCGGGCTCCTCAACGTCGGCAACGACGTGGTGAAGTTCTGCTCGGGGCCGATCACGCTCGTCTTCCTGGTACTCACGCCGCTGTCGCTGGCCTGGCCGATCTGGCAGGAGCGTCGCGCCAAACACAAGGCCGCGCGCGCCGCGGCCGCTTCCGAGGGAGCTTCGTCATGACCGATCGTCTGCCGTTCGTCGCGCTCGTCACCTGTTTCAACGACGACGAAAGCCTGAACTTCGCCGCCACTCGCCGCCAGGTGCGCCGCCAGGTCGCCGCCGGCAACGCGATCCTCTGCCTCGGCACCAACGGCGATTTCAGCGCGCTGACCTTCGAGGAGAAGGTGCGGCTCGCCGCCGAGGTGGTCGAGGAAGCGGCAGGCAAGGTCAAGGTGTTCGCCAACGTCGGCACCCCCTCCACCTACGAGACCGTGCTGCTCGCCCGCGCGGTGGAGAAGGCGGGGGTCGACGGCCTCGCGGTGATCACGCCGTACTTCATCGGCTGCACCCAGGAGGGGCTCTATTCCCACTTCTGCCGCGTCGCCGACGCGGTGACGACGCCGACCTATCTCTACGACATCCCGGCGCGCACCCAGAACCACATCGAGCCCGAGACCTGCGCCCGCCTCGCCGAGCACCCCAACATCCTCGGCATCAAGGATTCGGGCGGCGGCAAGGAGAGCCTCGACGCCTATCTCGCGATCGCCAACGCGCGGAGCGACTTCGACGTCTTCTCCGGCCCGGATTCGCTCGTCTACTACGCCCTCGAACACGGCGCCAAGGGCAGCATCTCCGGCCTCGGCAACGTCATGCCCGAGGTGCTGAACGCGATCGTCAAGGGCTTCGAGAAGGGCGATCTCGCGGCGGCGGCGAAGGCGCAGGAGCGGTTCACCGCGCTGCGCGTCGACCTCTACGCCCTCGGCTATCCGCCGGCGATGGTCAAGCGCGCGCTCTACCTCTCGGATTCCTCGGTCGGCGCGAGCCGTCAGCCGGCGCTGCTGCCGACGCCCGAGATCGACGCGAAGATCCGCGCGAACCTCGAAAAGCACATGATCGCCGCCTGAGGAGGGAGCCGCCATGACCGTCGTCGTCACCACCTCGCCCGGGTTCGCCAAAACCGGCCGCCCGGCCGAGGAGATCGCCGGGCGCGGCTGGGAGTTCGTCCGCTGTGCCGACACCAGCCTCCCGGACGGCGGCGTCTCCGCCGTCCTCGACCGCGTCGAGATTCTGGTCGTCGGTCTGTTCGCCGCCACCGCCGCGCAGATCGCCGCGGCGCCGAAGCTCAAGGCGGTGATCAAGAACGGCGTCGGCGTCGACAACATCGACATCGCCGCCGCCACCGCCCGCGGCATTCCGGTGATCAACGCGCCCGGCACCAACGCCAACGCGGTGGCGGAGCTCGCGCTCGGCGGCATGCTCGGCCTCGCGCGGCGGATACCGCAGGGGCACATGTCGGTGGTCGGCGGCGGCTGGAGCCGCCACGTCGGCACCGAGCTTTCGGGCAAGACCCTCGGCGTCGTCGGTCTCGGCAACATCGGCCGCAACCTCGCCGCCAAGGCGGTGGCGCTGGGGATGAAGGTGGTCGCCACCGAACTCTACCCCGACGCCGCGTTCGTCGCGCAGCACCGCATCGAGCTGCTGCCGCTCGCCGACCTGCTGCGGCGCGCGGACTACGTGTCGCTGCACGTCTTCGGCGGGCAGGGCAACGCGCACCTGATCGGCGCGCCGGAACTGGCGCTGATGAAGCCGACCGCGTTCCTCCTCAACTACGCTCGCGGCGAGGTGGTCGATCTCGACGCGCTCGCCGCCGCGCTCAAGGCCGAGCGCCTGGGCGGCGCGGCGATCGACGCCTACGAGTCCGAACCGCCGGACCGCAGCCATCCGATCTTCGCCGACCCGCGCGTCGTCTTCACCCCCCACTCGGGGGCGGATACGCGGGAATCTGCGGAGCGCTGCGGCCTGTCGGTGATCGCCGACGCCGATCTGGTTCTGGCGGGCCGGCGCTCGCCGCACTGCCTCAACCCCGAGGTCTACTCAGCCGAGACCGCCTGAGCCGACCACCGCGCGCGTCGCCGTTCCGGCGGCGACGGCGCGGTCGCGGCCCTCCGCCTTGGCTTCGTAGAGGGCGCCGTCGGCGCGGCGCTTGAGGCCGGTGAGGCCTTCGTCGCCGCCGCTGGTGGCGATGCCGATGCTGATCGTCACCCGCGGCGTCGACGGATGCTGCGCCAGCGCCGTCCGCAGGCGTTGCGCCGCCTCGACCGCCTGCTCGGCGTCGCAGTTCGGCATCAGCACGATGAATTCCTCGCCGCCCCAGCGCGCGAACACGTCCTCGGCCCGCAGGTGCGTCGCCAGCGTCCGCGCGACGTGGGTCAGCACCCGGTCGCCGGTTTCGTGACCGTGGCCGTCGTTGACGCGCTTGAAGTGGTCGAGGTCGATCATCAGCACCGAAAACGGATGCATGTCGCGGCTGCGGATGGAGAACAGCTTGTCGGCGACGAGGTCGAAGCCGCGACGGTTGAGGAGGTCGGTCAGGGGGTCGTGGCTGGCCTGGCGGTCGAGTTCGTCGCGCAGCCGCTCCGAGATCATCAGCGCCAGCGCCGCGCCGGTGACGAACGCGAGCATGATCGTCCACATCAGGAACACCGTGGTCGCCCAGCCGCGTCCGATGGCGGGCGTCGCCAGCACCCACGCACCGTAGACGAAGTCCATCAAGGCGTTGATCGCGAACACGCCGGCGGTGAGGCGCTGCACGCCGCCGCCGCTCGCCAGGGTCGCCGCGATCGCGATCGAGAAGCACCCCAGCACCGCCCCCACCAGCACGCCGCGCGCCACCGCGTCGCCGTCGGGATCGGGCATCGCCAGCACCGGCGCGACCGTCAGCGACGCGATCAGCAGCACGGTTCCGGCGCGGGGATGCAACCCGCAGAAGCGTTGGACGCCGATGAAGATCAGGGCGTAGCCGGCCACCACCAGCCAGTTGCCCGCCGCGACCGCGGCAAAGGCGAAGCGTCCGCCGTGCTGGGTCGCGACCATCACTCCGACGGTGATGCAGGCCGCGCCGCACGCCCAGTCCCGCGGGCCGGGCATTTCTCCGTGCAGGCGGTTGAGCAGCAGCAGGATCGCGGCGTTCAGCGCGATCAGGAGAGACAGGACGACGATCAGGGTCTTGCTGTCCATACGCGGAGCATCCTCGCGTCGCCTAAGGAGACGTTGCCCCTGTATACTTGTTATATGCGGGGAACATTATCGATGTTTAAGCGCCTGTTCGCGACAAAATATTACCCGAATCGGGGGTATCCGCTTATTGTGCAATCCAACGCCAACGCACGGGAGCCCGGGAAGGATGCACCTGCTCGTGATCGTCAACGCCCCGGATGCGCCCGCGGGACGGCTGGCCGAGCGTATCGCCGCGCGCGGCTGGCGCGCCGACGAGGTTCTGCCGCACGCACCCGGGGTGGCGCCGCTGCCCGCGAGCGACGCCGGTTACGATGCGCTGGCGGTGTTGGGCGGCGCGCAGGATGCGTGGGACGACTCAGGGTTTCCGCGCTTCGCCGACGAGCTGCGGCTGATGCGGCGGTTCGACGCGGCGGGCAAGCCGGTGCTCGGCATCTGTCTCGGCGCGCAGTTGATGGCGCGCGCCTGGGGGGCGGAGGTGCGGCGGATGGAGACCGGCGCGTTCGAGCGCGGGCTCGTGCCGATGCGCAGGGTCGCCGCCGAACCGCTGCTCGACGCGGCGGGCGACGCACCGCTGCTGACCGCGTGGCATCGCGACACCTTCGACCTGCCGGACGGCGCGACCCTTTTCCTCTCGTCCGCGATGTGCGCGCACCAGGGGTTTCGCATCGGCAACGCGAGCTGGGGGTTCCAGTGCCATATCGAGGCCACCCCCGAAATTCTCGGCCGCTGGTTGGAGAAGTCGCCGCAGATTCCCACCGCCGAGCGCGACCGCGTCGTCGCCGACTGCGGGCCGCGTTTCGCCGTTGCCGCGCGGGCGGGCGCGGCGATCATCGACGCCTGGCTCGACCGGGTCAGCCGGCGAGCGCCGCGCACAGGCGATTGAGAACCGGCGGCGGCGGCGTGTCGGCGCGCGCGATCAGGCAGGTTTCGAGCCGCGCGAACGTCGGCGGCAGGTCCGCGAGCGCAAGCGCCGGGGCGCGACCTTCCACCGTCACCCGCGGCAGCACCGCGATTCCGAGCCCGGCTTCGGCGCACCCGAGGATCGCATCGAGGCTGCCGAATTCCATCACCTCGAACGGCGCGCGACGGTCGTGGCGCAGCCACGCCTCGGCGCGGGCGCGATAGGAACAGCCGCGCCGGAACGCCAGCAGGGTGCGCTTCGCCATGTCGCCGAGGCCGGGCGCCTGCGCCTCCACCAGCTCTTCGGTCAGCACCGGCCGCAGCGACAGCTCCGGATGCTCGATCCGCCCGCCGATCAGCGCCGCGTCGAGCCGCCCCGCCAGAACCTCGCGGGTGAGGTGGTCGGATGGGCCGGTCGCGAGGCTCAGGCGCAACTCCGGCGCGTCCGCGCGCAGACGGGCGAGAATTCGCGGCAGGCGCGCCGCCGCGGTGGTCTCCATGGTGCCGAGCCGCAGCCGGTCTTCGGTGCGCGCCGCGTGCGTCACCGCGCCCTCGGCCTCCTCGGCGAGGCGGGCGATGCGCCGCGCGTAGCACATCAACCGCTCGCCCGCTTCGGTGAGGGTGACGCCGCGGGCGTGGCGCTCGGCGAGGGTCGCGCCGAGGCCGTCCTCGAGCTTGCGCAGGCGTGCCGTCACCGCCGACTGCACGCAGTTGAGACGTTGCGCCGCGGCGGTGACGCTGCCGGTCTCGCCGATCGCGAGAAAGGTTTCGAGTGCGAGGAAATCCAGCATGCCATCATGTCCTGTGATGTTTCCTAGCATATAATATCATTTGTCGAGATGGAAGGCGGCAGGCATCATCTACGTCGGCACAAAATTCGGGAGACGGCGATGACCGACCGGCGGGCGGCGATCACGGTGGCGGCGGGGCTTTCGGCTCTGGCGCTCGCCATGGGCATCGGCCGCTTCGGCTACACCGCGCTGCTGCCTGCGATGCAGGCGGAGGGCCTGTCGGACGCCGACGCCGGGATCGTCGCCGCCGCCAACCTGTTCGGCTACGTGTTCGGGAGCTGGGCGGCGGGGCGCACCCCGCCCGCGTGGTGGCGTCCGGGGTTGCTCGCGTGCGTCGCGCTGTCGGTGCTGTCGACCGCGGCGATGGCGACGGGCGGCTTAGGCCCCTGGCTGCTGTGGCGCGCCCTCGCCGGACCGGCGAGCGCCGCGGTATTCGTGCTCGGCGTCGGCCTGATGCTCGAACGCCTCGCGGCCCTCGGTCGCGCCGACTGGGGCGGGTTCGCGTTCTCCGGCGTCGGCTTCGGCATCGCCGCGTCCGGTGCCGTCGCCTTCGTGCTGACCGACGCGGCGGCGGCGTGGCTCGCTCTCGGTGCGCTCGCCCTGAGTTTCGCCCTGCCCGCGGCGCTGCTCGCCCGCCCCGGCGCGGCCCACGCCGCCGCTCCGCCCGCCGCGCTCGCCGCCGCCTCTCCGGCGCTGCGCCGCCTCACCGCCGCCTACGTTCTCGAAGGCTTCGGCTACTCGGTCGCGGCCACCTTCCTGGTCGCGGTGGTGGCGCGCGGCGGCAGCCTCGATCTTGCCGCCTGGGCCTGGGTGGTGGCGGGGCTCGCGGCCGCGCCCGCGTTCTTCGTCTGGCGGCGGGTGGCGCGCCGCGCCGGGCTGTGGCGCGCCCTCGGCCTCGCCTATGCGATCCAGGCGGCGGCGATCGCGCTGCCCGCGCTTTCCGCCGCGCCGGTCGCCGCCCTTGCCGCCGCGATCGGCTTCGGCGGCACCTTCCTCGCCATCACCGCGCTCACCGTCGCCGAAGCGCGCCACCTCGGCGGCGTGCCCGCGATCGGTCGCGTCACCGTCCTCTACGGCATCGGCCAGGCACTCGGGCCGATGCTCGCCGGATGGCTCGCCGAAGCCCGCGGCGGCTTCGACGCCGCCCTCGTCGCCAGCGGCGCTTGCGTCGCCGCGGGCGCCGTGATCCTCTTGTCCCCCAAACTCAGGAGATCCGACTCATGCCCTTCGTGAACATCAAGATCACGCCCGACGGCGCAACCCCGGAAAAGAAGGCCGAGCTCATCGCGGGCGTCACCAATCTGCTGCGCGACACCCTCGGCAAGAACCCCGCCACCACGGTGGTGATCATCGACGAGGTGGAGACCGACAACTGGGGGATCGGCGGCGAGACCGTCACCGCCCGCCGCGCCCGCCCGCCGAAGTGAGGCGCGGACCTAACGGTCGCCGCCGAGCGCCTCGCGGATCTTCCTGTCGGTGTTGTAGCCGTTGAGGGCGTAGACCGCCCAGATGGCGGCGGGCACCCAGCCGATCAGGGTGATCTGGAGAATCAGGCAGACGATGCCCGAGATCGGGCGGCCGATGGTGAAGAACGTCAACCAGGGAAGCAACAACGCGATCAGCAGGCGCATCTCGATCTCTCCGGGAAAATCTCCAGTTCTTCCAATAGATGGGAGAAACGGCGCGATTGTCTACTCGGCGGTGATCGGCCGCAGCGTGCCCGAAAGCGCGGGAGAGAGGGCGATCAGCGCCGCCCCCTGTTCGGCGCAGGCGGCGCGCACCGCCGGGTCGAGCCGCTTCAGCCAGCGTTTCGGCAGCGCGGCGGTGCCGTGGCGCGCGCCCGCGATCATGCCGAGGATCGCGCCGGTGGTGTCGGCGTCGCCGCCGCGGTTGACGACGTCCACCAGCGCCGCCTCGAAGCCGCTCGCGGCATCGAGCGCCTGCAATACCGCGCGCACGGTGTCGACGACGAAGCCGGTCGGATTGGTTTCACGCCGGCCGTCGGGGGAAAATTCGGGCCGGGCGGCGACCAGCGCCGCGCGTGCATCGGCGAACGCCGCTTCGCAGGGCGTGGCGAGCGCCGCCTGCAGCAGCGCTGCGACGCCCTCCATCCCTGCATCGGCGAGCGCGCAGGCGTGGGTCACGTGCCCCTGCAACCGCAACGCCCGCACCACCTGCGGCCACGGCGCGCCGAAGGTGGCGAGCGCCACCGGCAGGCAGCGCATCGCCGCGCCGTTGCCCGCGTTCTGCGGGTTGTCGGGCACGAACGGCACGCCGGAGCGGCGGTAGGCGGAAATCCCGCGCCGCACGGTGTGGCCGATATCCACCGGCTTGCGGCTCATCCACGCCGAGAACGCCTCCGCCGCCGCCCGCGCCGACACCACGCCGCCGCGTTCGAAGATCGCGCGCCCGAGAGCGAGGCTCATCTCGGTGTCGTCGGTGACCCGGCCGGGCCTGAGATTGAGCCAGCCGCCGCCGACGATCTCCGCGTGGACGCCGTGGAACGCCGCGATCTCGCGCGGCGTCAGGAATTCCACCGTCGCGCCCAGCGCGTCCCCCAGCGCCAGCCCGAGATACGCCGCCACCGCCCGGTCCCGCACCGTGTCGATCGCTTCCGCCGAAATCGCCACGGTACGCGTCCGCCACCACGCCGCGGGCAGCGCGGGCGGCAGGTCGAGCAGCGGATCGGCATCGCGGATCGTCGGCATCGCCTGTGTTCCAAAAGCGCGCGGGCTCCCCCCGCCGTGGGCGCTAGATCCTCCGTAAAGCCGTCATGTCTCTGCGCCGAAGCATTCGGCGTAGCCGACGCAACGGTCGCACGAGGGGGCGCGGCAGACGTATCCGGCCTCGCTTTTGCAAAGTTCGCGGTAGAGGAATTTCTTCCAGCGCATGTCGCGGGTGTTGCGCACGGCGACGCGCGGCGAGGCGGCGGCGAGCAGGGCGCGGAGTTCGGCGCGGGAGGCGAGGCCCATGTCCCGCCACATGTGGCCGTAGCCCATGCAGCCGAGCGCAAGCACGGTGCAGCGGGCGCGGCCGAGAGGGTTCGCGTCGCGGCGGCCGGAACGCAGCAGGCGTTCGAGATCGGCGATCTCGGCGGCGGCGGCGCGCTCGCCGAGGCGGCACGGCGGGCCGAGGAAGAGTGGTTGCGGCAGGGGCTTGCCGTTCGGCCAGCCGGGCGCTTCGGCGCGGACGAAGGCGCGGAAGCCCCAGGCGCGCAGGCCGATGCGCGGCGGCAGGATCGAGCGCCCGAGCCAGAGCGAGGCGAGCAGCGACGCGGCGGGCGGCGCGGCGCCCCACGAGCGCAGGCAGGCGCGGAGGTCCGCCCAGGCGCGGTCGGCGACGGGGGTGCCGGTCGCCGCGCGTCCGGCGGCGACGGCGGCGGCGAAGCGGCGGTAGGGCGCGGGGTTCGGCATTGCGGATCCTCAGACGGCGGCGCGCGTCCGGTCGGCGGGCGCGGCGGGGAGTTCGGCGAAGATCGCGGCAAGGGCGGGTTCGATCGCCTCCCATCCGTGCGCGCCGTCGGGGCGGATGCCCGCGGCTTCCAGCCGTTCCCAAGGCGCGCGGCCGATGCGGGCGCAGGCCACCGCCGCGCAGTCGGCGAGGGCGGCGACGATGCGGTCCAAATCGTCGCCGTCGTCGCACTCGCCGGTGCAATAGGGGGCGACCGGGCGGGTCTCGACGCGGTGCGCGCCCGCCGCCGATACCTCGTAGATCGCGAACGCGGCGGCGTGGCCGAAGTGAACGTCGATGACGCCGCCGCCCGACGTCGCCACCGCGATCCGCTGCGGCCGCGGCGCTGTGGCCCCGGCGGCCTCGATGGCGGCGACCTTATCCATGGTGAACTCGGCGTTGCGATCCTCTCCGAGCATGCCGACGGCGTCGGCGCGGCACTGTTTGCAGTGCCACATCATCGTCATGTCGCCCGCGCAGGCGTCGCGCAGCGCCTGGAGTTCGGCATCGGTGGGGCCGCGGCGGCCCGCGAGACCGAACGCGGTGCCGTGCTCGGGCGCGGAGATCAGCGGCATGACGTTGTGGAGGAACGCGCCCTTCCGCCGGATCAGGCGCGACACCGCGGGCAGGTGCCGGTCGTTGATGCCGGGGATCATCACCGAGTTGACCTTGACCAGGATGCCGCGCGCCACCAGTTGGTCGAGGCCGCGAAGCTGCTCGCGGATCAGCACCGCCGCGCCCTCGGCCCCGGTGAGGCGGCGGCCCTCCCAGGTCACCCAGGCGTAGATCCGCGCGGCGACGTGCGGGTCCACCGCGTTGATGGTGATGGTGACGTGATCGACCCCCAACGCGGCGATCTCGTCGACGTGCCGCGCCAGCGCGAGGCCGTTGGTGGAGAGGCAGAGCTTGAGTCCGGGCATCTCGCGGCCGACCGCGCGCAGGGTTTCGAAGGTGCGTCGGGGGTTGGCGAGCGGGTCGCCGGGTCCGGCGATGCCCATCACCGTGAGCTGGGGGATCTTCGCCGCCACCGCCTTGACCTTGCGCAGCGCCTGCGCGGGCTCTAGCAGCTCGGAGACGACGCCGGGGCGGCTTTCGTTGGCGCAGTCGAACTTGCGGTTGCAGTAGTTGCACTGAACGTTGCAGGCGGGCGCGACCGCCACGTGCATGCGGGCGAAACGCAGATGCGCGGTCTCGGAATAGCACGGGTGGGTTTCGATCTTGGCGCGCAGGGCGGGCGGCAGCGGGCTGTCGGCGGAGCCGCAGCCGGTGGCGCAGTGCGTCGTTTCGAGGGATCCCAGCGGCATCTTCGGTCCTCCGGCTCGTGTCGGTGGATCCCTTGGCGCAAGCCCCGTGCCGCTTCATTAACCTATTGATAGAGAGCGATTTCCTTCCCGGAAAGGTGTCGCGAACGCGACAATGGCGCAACAAAAAGCCCGGCGGCCGAAGCCGCCGGGTCTGCACACGCATCCCGCCGGGATTACTTGCGGACGTCGACGACGACGCGGCCGCGCACCTGGCCCTTGAGAATGCGGTTCGCCATCTCCGGCAGTTCGGCGAGCCCGACCACCTGGGTCGCGGCGTCGAGGCGCGCGGGCGGCAGGTCCTCGACCAGACGCGCCCAGGCGGCCTCGCGGCGGGCGATCGGGCACATCACCGAATCGATGCCGAGGAAGTTCACGCCGCGCAGCAACAGCGGCAGGACGTTGGTGGTCAGCGCGATGCCTCCGGCATTGCCGCAGCAGGCGACCGAGCCGCCGTAGCGCAGCTGGGTGACGAGATTGCCGAGGAGCGCGCCGCCGACCGCGTCGACCGCGCCCGCCCAGCGTTCCGGGTCGAGCGGCTTGCCGGAGGGCCGTTCGAGCGCCGCGCGCGGCACGATTTCGGATGCGCCGAGGCTTTCGAGATAGCCGGTCTGCTCGGGCCGCCCGGTGACCGCCGCCACCGTATGCCCCGCCGCCGCCAGCAGCGACACCGCCACCGAGCCGAGGCCGCCCGCGGCGCCGGTCACCAGAACCGGACCGGCGCCGCGCGCGAGGCCGTGGTCTTCGAGCGCCATCACCGCCAGCATCGCGGTGAGACCGGCGGTGCCGATCGCCATCGCCCGCTCGGGCGAAAGCCCCTCGGGCAGGCGCACCAGCCACTCGCCCTTGACCCGCGCATATTCGGAAAAGCCGCCCCAGCGGATCTCGCCGACCCGCCAGCCGGTGAGGATCACCGCGTCGCCCGCCTTGAATCCCGGGTGGGAGGAGGCCGCGACGGTGCCGACGAAATCGACCCCCGGCACGTGCGGGTACTGCCGCACCAGACGGCCGAGGCCGTTGAGGATCATGCCGTCCTTGTAGTTGAGGTCGGAATGGCTGACGGCGACCAGCACGTCGCCTTCCGGCAGCCGGTCCTCGGTCAGGGTTTCGATCGCGGCGGACACCTTGCCGTCGGCTTCGGTGAGGACGAGGGCGCGGAATTCGGTCATTGGCTGGCTCCTGGGTTCGCCTCGGCGGCGGCGCGGCGGCGGATCGCGGCCGCGTACTGATCGCCGAGATAGGTCATCAGATCGGCGAGCACCGCCTGAGCGTCGTCGCCGTCGCGGGCCGCGATCGCCGCGAGCAACGCCCGGTGGCGCGCGGCGATCTCGGCGCGGCTGCGCTCGCGCACGATCACCATGTTGGTGACCGGGGTCATCGCCTCCACCACCGCATGCATGACGAGGCCGATCAGGCCGTTGCCCGCGGCGTCGACGATGGCGCGGTGGAAGCGCACGTCCGATGCGCAGAAATCGGTGTCGGCGGTTTCCGCGTCGGACTGGATCGCGATCTCCGCGGCCATCCGCGCGAGATGGTCGTCGCCGCGATGCTCCGCCGCGAGGCGGCAGCACAGACCCTGCAGTTCGCGCCGGGCGGTGGCGATTTCGTCGTGGTCGAACGCGCCCATGCTCACCATCAGCATCGCGGCACCGGCAAGCGACTCCGCGAACTCGGCGGGGGCGGGGCGGACCACGAAGTTGCCGCCCGCAGGCCCCCGGCGCGAGCGCACGAGGTTCTGCGCGGCGAGACGCTTCAACGCCTCGCGGATGGTCGGGCGGGAAACGCCGTAGCGCGCCGCCAGGTCCTCTTCGGTGGGGAGGCGTTCGTCGACCTTGATCCGGCCGTCCAGAATCGCGGTGCGCAGACTGTCGGCGATCTGCCGCGCGACGCTGGTGGTAACGATGCCCTGGTATCCGATCAACGTCCGTATCTCCGTCCTGTTTTTCGCACGATAACCAAGAGCGACCGGAAAATCAATATTTGTCTTACAAATGTGCGTTTCATTTTTCGTGGCGGGCCGCCGCCGCCGCTCCCATATCCGAAACCGGAGAAGGGGGCGCCGATGACCGAGACCTGTTCGCTGCCCGAGCGCGTCGCCGACGCGATCCTCCACGGCTGCGGCGTGATCGCCACCGTGGCCGCGAGCGCGGTGCTGCTGACGCTGGCGATCCAGTCGGGCGAGCCGCGCGGCATCGCCGCGGCGGCGGTCTACGCCGGGGGGCTGCTGGCGAGCTTCGGCTTTTCCGCCGCCTACAACCTCTGTCCCGCCTCGCGCTGGAAGGAGGCGCTGCGGCGTTGCGACCACGCCGCGATCTATCTCTTCATCGCCGCCACCTATACGCCGCTGTGCCTCGTCGCGCTCCGCGGCGCGATCGGGGCCGCCCTGCTGGCGGCGGTGTGGGCGGTGGCGCTCCTCGGTTTCGGCATGAAGCTGGCGTGGCCGCGGCGCTTCGAACGGGTGTCGATCGCTCTCTATCTGGCGCTCGGCTGGGCGGGGCTCGCCGCGGCGGGCGCGATCGTCCGCGCGCTGCCGACGGCGGCGCTGGTCCTGCTGCTGGTCGGCGGGATTCTCTATTCGTTGGGCGTGGTGTTCCACGTCTGGCGGCGGCTGCGCTTCCAGAACGCGATCTGGCACGGCTTCGTGCTTTCGGCGGCGGCCTGCCATTACGCCGCGGTGGTGGCGACGGTGGTGCGCTGAGTTCCGACCTATCTGGCGGCGACGTCGTCGGCGGCGAAACCGAATGGCGCGATCCGCGCCAGATGCTCGGGCGAGCCCAGAACCTCCGCCTGCGCCCGGTTCCACGCGCGGGCGAGGCGCGTCTGGCCCCTGGCGAACGCGAAGGCGACGTCGAAGGTCGAGAACGGCTGCCCCGGCTCGGGCGTTATCGCCACCGCCTCGACGCCGCTGCCGCCGTCGCCCGCCATCCAGCGCACCGTCGGCAGCGACAGCGCCAACGCATCCGCGTGGCCTTCGGCGACCAGTCCCCAACCCGTTTCGGCGTCGCCGACGCGGCGAATGCGCGAGGGGGAAATCCCGCGGCGTTCCAGGTCGCGCTCTTCCACCGATCCCGAAAGCACGACGATGCGGGCGTCGGTCTGCACCAGCAGGTCGAGGTAGCTGTGGAGATTCCGGGGATTCCCCCGATGCACCAGAAGGCCGGGCGCGACCCGCACCGTCGGCGCGGAAAAGGTCACCATCCGCGCGCGCTCCGGCGTGACGAACATTCCCGCCGCCACCGCATCGAACAGACCGTCGCGCAGACCGGGCATCAGTTCGCGGAAGCGCACCCGGACCCAGTCGATCTCGGCGATGCCGAGACGCGCCGCGACCAGCTTCGCAAGTTCGGGGGATTCGCCGGTGACCTCGCCGTCGCGCACCAGCGCGAACGGCGCCTCCTCGGCGTAGCCGATGCGGATCACGCCGTCGGCGCGGATGCGGTCGAGCCGGTCGTCGGCGGCGTCGGCGGGCCCGCCCGCGCGAATCGAGATCGCCAGCGCGACGAGCACCCACCCGCACACCCTGACGATGGCACTCCGGCCCATTCCCTTTCGTCCCACCCGATTCCCTCGCAAAGGAATCATACGTGAGCAAGCATTGCGGGCAAGCGTTTCTTCGCGCTTCCGCCGTAGGTTTTTGCGCCGCCGCTCAGAACTGCTTCACGTCGATGCCGAGGGTCTGGATGCGGTAGGCGATCTGGCGCGGGGTCATGTTGAGGAGGCGGGCGGCCTTGGCCTGCACCCATCCGGCGCGTTCGAGGGCGGCGACGACGCGGTCGCGTTCCGAAAGGCCGGGGTCGTCGAGGTCGGCGGGCGGGGTACGGGCGAGGGCGCGGGGCGGTGCGTCGGGTCCGGAGGGCGGGGCCATCCGCAAGCCGGCGAGGGTCACCGCGCGCTCGTCGATGACGCCGGTTTCCGACAGGATCGCCGCGCGTTCGAGGCTGTTTTCGAGTTCGCGGACGTTGCCGGGCCAGCGGTGGCGCAGCAGCAGGCGGATCGCGTCGTCGTCGATCGACAGCGTCCGGCGCTGGACGCGGGCGATCTTGTCGACCATGAAGCGGGCGAGGTCGGGGATGTCCTCGATGCGTTCGCGCAGCGGCGGCGTGCGGATCGGCATGACGTTGAGGCGGTAGTAGAGATCCTCGCGGAAGCCGCCCCCGGCGACCGCGTCTTCGAGGTCGCGGTTGGTGGCGGCGATGACGCGCACGTCGACCTTGAGGGTTTCGGTGCCGCCGACCCGCTCGAACTCGCCCTCCTGCAGGACGCGCAGCAGCTTCGATTGGAACAGGCCGGAGATCTCGCCGATCTCGTCGAGGAACAGGGTGCCGCCGTCGGCGAGCTCGAAGCGCCCCTTGCGCTGCGCCTGCGCGCCGGTGAACGCCCCCTTCTCGTGGCCGAACATTTCGGATTCCAGCAGGTTTTCCGGCAGCGCCGCACAGTTGAGCTTGACGAACGGCTGCGCGGCGCGCGGCGAATTGTAGTGGATCGCGTTGGCGATCAGTTCCTTGCCGGTGCCGCTTTCGCCGCGGATCAGCACCGTGGTGTTCCACTTCGACACCAGCCGCACCTGTTCGAACACTTGCCGCATCACCGGCGTGTGGCCGACGATGGTGTCGAAGCCGTGCTGGCCGCGCACCCGGCGGCGCAGCGTGTCGCGTTCGTCCCGCACCTCCTGCTGCGCCTCGCGGACGCGGCGGTCGAGCCGCACCGACTGCGAGATCAGGTTGGCGACGATCTCGACGAAGCGCGAGCGTTCGCCCAGCAGCGCGCGTTCGGCGGGCGGCTGAACGGCGAGCGCGCCGACGGTCTCCTCGCCGTCGCCGGGGATCGGCGCGGCGATGAACGGCAGGTCGCGGTCGAAGATCCCGGGGCGGTGGAGGAACGCGGGCTCGTCGGCGATGCGCGGCAGGAGCGCGGTTTCGCCGCGCGCGATCACCTGGCCGACGATTCCCTCGCCCGCCGCGTAGCGCACCGGCCCGGGCAGCGCGCCGACGTCGCGATGGGCGGCGCGCACCGCGGAGTCTCCGCCGCCTTCGTCCTTGAGGACGATGAAGCCGTGGACGTAGCCGCCGCGGTCGTGCAGCAGGTCGAGCACCCGGGCGAAGGTTTGCGGCGGGTCGAGCGACCGCCCCAGCACCTCGCTCACCGCGAACAGGATCTCGAGCTCGGTTTCGATCAGCGCGCCGCGGTCGGCCGCGACGCCGCGCGGGGATCGGTCCATCGGCATCAGACTCCGTCTCCCCGGGTGATCAACGCCTCGTCTTCCGACGGCAGGCCGACGACGATGCGGCAGCCGCCGTGCGCGTCCGTCTCGACCGCGATGGTGCCGCCGTGCTCGGTCAGGATGTTCTGCGCGATCGCGAGGCCCATGCCCGGGCGGCCGCGGGCGCGCCGCCACGCGGAGAAGAACGGCTCGAACATCCGCGCGCGGGTGCCGGGGGCGACCCCGGGACCGGAATCCGCGATCGCGATCTCGACCCCGCCGGCGGCGGCGCGGCGGGTTTCGATCGTGATCGCGCGCTCGGTCGCGCCGGGTTCCCCCACCGCGTCCACGGCGTTGTCGATCAGCACCTTGAGAAGGGTGCGGAGCAGACCGGCGCGGCCGCTGACGGCGGGCAGAACCGGGGTCGGCAACCACGAGAGCGCCACCCCCTCGGCAAGCAGGCGATCGACCATGAAATCCATCACCTCGCGCACCAGTTCGTTGACGTTCAAGGGGAGAACCGGCTCGGGGACGGTGCGCGGCAGCGAATCGCGCAGGTGCGCGAGAGTCTCCGCCCCCGCGCGGCGGACGTCGTCGAGGGCGGCGGCGAAGGCGGGGTTGCGGTCGCCTTGGCGCTCCAGCATCGCCGCCGCCGCGCCCAGCATGTTGAGCGGACCCTGAAGCTGATAGACCGCGCCCTGGAGCACCTCGCGCATGCCCTGCGCCTGCTGGATCTCGGCGGTGAGCGCGCGGATCGCCGAGGTCTTGGCCTGCTGGAAGGCGCGCATCCGCGCCGTCACGTCGAGGCAGACGAGCAGCAGCGCACGGCCGGTCCCGGGCTCGTAGTAGCTGTCGATTTCCGGCCGGGCGACGTCGATCCACAACCCCGAGCAGGCGAACCACCGCGGTCCGAGGCGGCGGCCGACCTCGATCCGCGCCTCGACGCCGTCGAACTCGCGGCGCTCGACCAGAATGCTCGCGGCGTCGCCGTCGGAGACCGCCTTCAGGAACGCCCACGCCGGTTCCTGCCCGCCCATATCGGCCATCAGCACCTTGTAGGCATGGTTGTCGATCATCACCTTGCCGTGCTCGTTCAGGAGCGCCATCACCACCGGGGCGAGGTCGATGACGTTCTCGATCAGCGCCTTCTGCGTCGCCACCGAGCGTTCGAGGCTCATCTCGGCGGAGGCGTCGCGCTGGATGCCGAGGTAGTAGCCGGGGCGATCCGCGCCCGACCGCACCGGCACCACCTTGAGGTCGGCGAGGTAGGGGGTGCCGTCCTTGCGGCGGTTGAGCAGGCGGCCGTGCCAGGTCTTGCCCGCGGCGATCGAGCGCCACAGGTCGTCGTAGACCCGCGCCGGAGTCTTCTTGTTCGAGAGCAGGCTGTGGTTGCGGCCGATCACGTCGGCGGCGGCGTAGCCGGTGATCTGTTCGAACGCCGGGTTGACGTAGAGAATCGTGCCGTCGGCGTCGGCGACCGAAATCGCCGAGCCGAGCGCCTCGACGGTGTCGAAGAACAATCCCGGGGGTAGGTCGGGGTGCTGGTCCGGTAGATCCCGCCCGGATATCCGCGCCGCCGTCGCGCTTTCCGCATCCCCTCCCGTCGCCCGCCCAGAAGTCTTTGACATTCTTGCGTTTCCCACATCCGGAGAATGCCCTGCGACAGCCCTCGCGGCGGCCGCCGACCCTCGCGGCACACTCGCAAGATATATGCCCAAACATCTAGCTGTGCGGCAAAGCGGCGGATTCCCTTGGATTGGCGGGAGGAATTGTGACATCTTTCACCCCTGCCACCCGGCGCTGTCGCAAAACCGACAGGGGAAGGGGTCGGACATTCTGCCTGGAATCCCGGCGCACGTGCCGCTTTCCCGGGCATCTTCCGGCTTCGACAGGTTCGGCGCGGGGTTGGTACGGGGTGTGCGGTCGGCGGGTCGAATCCCTTGGGGAGGGGTAGGTTCGATGGCGGAATATCTGTTTCTCATCCTTGGCACGGTGTTGGTGAACAACGTCGTGCTGGTCAAGTTCCTCGGCTTGTGCCCGTTCATGGGCGTGTCGAACAAGGTCGAGACCGCGCTCGGCATGGGCATGGCGACCACCTTCGTGCTCACTCTCGCGACCGCCGCGGGCTGGGGGCTGGAGCACCTGCTGCTCGGTCCCCTGAACATCGGCTATCTGCGCATCCTCACCTTCATCCTCGTGATCGCCGCGGTGGTGCAGTTCACCGAGCTGGTGATCCGCAAGGTGTCGCCGCTGCTGCATCAGGTGCTCGGCATCTTCCTGCCGCTGATCACCACCAACTGCGCGGTGCTGGGCGTCGCGCTGCTCAACATCCAGGCGGAGCACGGGTTCGTCGAGAGCGTGCTCTACGGCTTCGGCTCGGCGGCGGGCTTCACCCTGGTGATGGTGCTGTTCGCGGGGCTGCGCGAGCGCCTGGCGCTGTCCGCGGTGCCGGTTGCGTTCGCGGGCGCGCCCGCGGCGTTCGTCACCGCCGGACTGCTGTCGATGGCGTTCATGGGATTCGCCGGTCTCGCGCCGCAGTGAAGGGGAGGGAACAATGATCGAAGCGATCGTCGGATTGACCGCGCTCGGCGGCGGCCTCGGGGTGTTCCTCGGCATCGCCGCCAGGCGTCTGCACGTGGACGCGCCCTCCCTCGACGGCGAACTCGCCGAGCTTCTGCCCGGCCAGAACTGCGGGCAGTGCGGCTATCCCGGCTGCGCGGCGGCGGCGGCGGCGCTCGCGCGGGGGGAGGCGGCGGTGACGGTGTGCCCGCCCGGCGGCCGCGCCACCGCGCAGGCGCTGGCGGCGCGGCTGTGCGTCGAGATCGACCTCTCGGCGGTGGCCGACGCCGCGCCGCGCGCCGCGCACGTCGACGAGAGCCTGTGCATCGGCTGCACCCGCTGCGCGCGCAAGTGCCCGACCGACGCGATCGTCGGCGCGGCGAAGCAGGCGCACACGGTGATCGCCGACGTCTGCTCGGGCTGCGGCGCGTGCGTCGCCGCATGCCCGGTCGAGGGGATCTCGCTGCGCCCGCTGCCGGTGACGCTGCAATCGTGGTACTGGCCGAAGCCGGACGACGGAGTGCCGCGGCAATGAGGCTGTTCCGCATCCGGGGCGGCGTCCACCCCGCCGAACGCAAGGACGCGACACGCGAAAAGGCGGTGGTCGCGGCGCCGCTCCCGCCGCGTCTGGTGCTGCCGTTGCAGCAGCACATCGGCGCGCCCGCCCGGCCGCTGGTGAAGCCCGGCGACCGGGTGCTGAAGGGCCAGCCGGTCGCGGCGGCGGCGGGGCCGGTGTCGGCGGCGATTCACGCCTCGACCTCCGGCGTCGTCGAGTCGATCGGCCCGCAGCCGGTGCCTCATCCCTCCGGCCTGCCCGCTCCGGCGATCGTGCTGATCCCCGACGGTCGCGACGCGTGGTGCGCGCCGATGCTGTCGCTCGGCCCCTACGCGTCGCCCGAGGCGATCGCCGAACGGGTGGCGGAAGCCGGGATCGTCGGCCTCGGCGGCGCCACGTTCCCCTCGGCGGTGAAGCTCAACTTGCGCCAGGGCCACGCCCTCGACACCCTGGTGATGAACGGTGCCGAGTGCGAACCCTTCCTCACCTGCGACGATCGCCTGATGCGCGAGTCCGCCTCCGAACTGATTCAGGGCGTGGCGCTGATGGCGCGCGCGCTCGGCGTCTCCCGCGCGATCGTCGCGATCGAGCGCAACAAGCCCGAGGCGACCGCGGCGATGACCGGCGCGGCGGCGGCCTATCGCGAGATTTCGGTGGTGGCGCTGCCGACCCGCTATCCGATGGGGTCGGAGAAGCACCTCGTCCACGCCCTCACCGGCCGCGAGACGCCGGCGCGGGCGCTCACCGCCGATATCGGGGTGGTGGTCCACAACATCGCCACCGCGTTCGCGGTCTACGAGGCGGTGATCCTCGGACGGCCGCTGGTGTCGCGGGTTCTCACCGTTTCGGGCGGCGCGATCGCGCGGCCGATGAATCTCAGGGTCGCCCTCGGCACGCCGATCCGCCACCTCGTCGACGTCTGCGGCGGCTTCGTCGCGCCGCCGCAGGAACTGCTCTCCGGCGGGCCGATGATGGGCCAGCCGCTGCGCTCCACCGAAATTCCCACGGTCAAGGGAATGAACGGCGTGCTGGCGCTGCTGCCCGCCGACACCCGGCGCGGCCCGGCGCACGCCTGCCTGCGCTGCGGCGCATGCGTTTCCGCCTGCCCGTGCGGCCTGTTGCCGTTCGAGATGGCGGCGCACGTGCGCAACGGCGATTTCGCCGCGGCGCTGGAGGCGGGGCTGATGGACTGCATCGGGTGCGGCTCGTGCGCGTTCGCCTGTCCGTCGCGGATTCCGCTGGTGCAGAGTTTCCATCACGCCAAGGGGCACATCGCCGCCGAGGCACGCCTCAAGCAGCGCAACGCCGAGGCGAAGCGCCTCGCCGAGGCCAAGGCCGGGCGCGAAGCCCGGCTCGCCGCCGCGCGCAAGGCGGAGATGGCGCGCAAGAAGGCCGCCGCCGAACGGGCGCGCGCCGAAGCGGGAGAGGGCTGATGGACAACCGTCCGCTGGTCGCCGGACCGTTCGCCCACGGCGGCATGTCGACGCCGATGCTGATGGCGTGGGTGATGATCGCGCTCACCCCCGCGACGGTGTTCGGCCTCGGCCTCTACGGCTGGCCTGCGATCTTCCTGTTCGCCGTCACCGTCGCCGCGGCGGTGGCGGCCGAGGCGGCCTGCCTCCGGCTGGCGGGCAAGCCGCTCGCCGCCCTCGGCGACGGTTCGGCGGCGCTGTCGGGGTGGATTCTCGCGCTCACCCTGCCGCCGTGGGCGCCGTGGTGGATCGGCGCGGCGGGCGCGGCGATCGCGATGATCGTCGGCAAGCATGTGTTCGGCGGCCTCGGCCAGAATCTCTTCAATCCGGCAATGGTGGCGCGGGTCGCGCTGCTGATCTCGTTCCCGCTGGAGATGACCCGCTACGTGCCGCCGCGGCCGATCTACGCCGACGGCGCGCCGGGCTTCGCCGACGCGCTGGCGATCACCTTCGGCTTCCACGGCCATGTGGATATGGACGCGGTCAGCTCCGCGTCGCTGCTCGGCCACGCCAAGACCGAACTGGCGCGCGGCCTGCCGCTGTCGGAGACGCTGGGAGGCTTCGACCCGACGCAGCTGTTCCTCGGCTTCGCCACCGGCAGCATGGGCGAAACCTCGGCGGCGCTGCTGCTGCTGGGCGGCGCGCTGCTGCTGGCGCTGCGGATCGTCTCCTGGCATACCCCGGCGGCGCTGATCCTCGGCGTGCTTCTGCCTGCTGCGGCGGCGCACGCCGCCGATCCGGAGCGCTTCCTTTCGCCGCTGGTTCACGCGTTCGCCGCCTCGACGGTGTTCGGCGCGCTGTTCATCGCCACCGATCTCGTCACCTCGCCGGTGACGCGGGCGGGGCAGATGATCTTCGGCGCGGGCTGCGGCGTGCTGATCTTCGTGATCCGCACCTGGGGCGGCTACCCCGAGGGGATGGCGTTCGCGATCCTGCTGATGAACGCGGCGACGCCGCTGATCGACCGCTGGGTGCGGCCGCGGGTCTACGGCCGCGATCGCCGCGGCCGCCCGCTGCCCGCGAAGGAGACGCGCTGATGGCCTCGCTCCGCTCGCGCCCGTGGTATCAAGGGGTTCTGCTCGGCGGCTTCTGCCTCGTCGCCGCGGCGACGCTCGCCTGGGGGCAGCGCCTCACCGCGCCCGCGATCGCCGCGGCCGCCCGGGCCGATCTCGCCGCCTCGCTCGACCAGGTGATTCCCGCGACCCTGCGCGACAACGACATGACCGCCGATACCGTGACGGTGGAGGGCGAGGGCGGACCGACGCCGGTCTATCGCGCCCGCAAGAACGGTGCGATCACCGCGGTCGCCTACCGCGTCGTCGGCCAGGGCTACGGCGGCGAGATCGAGCTGGTGATGGGGGTCGACCGCGCCGGCGAGATTCTCGGCGTGCGGGTGGTGCGGCATGCCGAGACGCCCGGTCTCGGCGACCGCATCGACGTGCGCAAGAGCGACTGGATCAAGGCCTTCACCGGGCATTCGCGCGCCAACACGCCGGACTCGCAGTGGGCGGTGAAGAAGGATGGCGGCATGTTCGACCAGTTCTCCGGCGCCACCGTCACGCCGCGGGCGGTGGTCCGGGCGGTGAAGCAGGGGCTTGCGCTGTTCCACGCCAACCGCGCGCAGATGCTCGGGCCGGACGCCGCCGCCGCGCCCCGCGAACCCGGGAGGCTTTCATGACCGCGCGCGCCCTCGAAATCCTCAAGGACGGACTCTGGACCAGCAACGTCACCCTGGCGCAGAAGCTCGCCCTTTGTCCGCTGCTGGCGGTCACCGCAACCGCCACCAACGGCCTCGGCATGGGGCTCGCCACCACCGCGGTGCTGATCGCCACCAACGTCGCGATCTCCGCGTTGCGCCGCGTCATCACGCCGCAGGTGCGCATCCCCGCGTTCATCCTGGTGATCGCCGGAATCGTCACCCTCGTCGACATGGCGATCAACGCCTGGGGGCACGAACTCTACAAGGTGCTCGGCCTGTTCATTCCCCTGATCGTCACCAACTGCGTGATCCTCGGCCGCGCCGAGGCGTTCGCCTCGCGCAACCGCGCCGCCCACGCGGCGCTCGACGGTCTCGGCATGGGGCTTGGCTTCACTCTTGCGCTGACGCTGGTGGGCGGGATCCGCGAGATGCTGGGCTCGGGCACCCTGTTCGCCGGAGCGGCGCTGATGCTGGGCGCGCCGATGGGCTTTCTCGAAACCGTGGTGATCCCCGGCTACAAGGGATTTCTGCTGATGATCCTGCCGCCCGGCGGCTTTCTCGTGCTCGGCTTCGTGCTCGCGGCGAAGCGGGCGTTCGAACTTCGCGCCGGGCGCCGGGCCGCCGCCGCGGCGGCGCGGTGAGGGAGGGTTCGATGGCGCTCAAGATCGGCGTCGCCTACGCCACATCCGCCCGTCAGGCGTGGCTCCGTCTCGAACTGCCGGACGGCGCGACCGTCGGCGAGGCAATCGCCGCTTCCGGCATCCTCGCCCAGTTTCCCGAGATCGATCTGGCGACGCAGAAGGTCGGGGTGTTCGGCAAGCTGACGAAGCTCGACGCGCCGCTCGCCGACGGCGACCGCGTCGAGATCTACCGGCCGATCACCGCCGATCCGGCGCGTGCCCTCGACACGCCCTAGTCTTCGGCCTGCACGCGGTTGCGTCCGGCGAGCTTGGCGGCGTAGAGGGCATGGTCGGCGCGCTCGATCAGATCGTCGAGCGAGGGCGGCGCGTCGCGCGTCGCGGTGGCGACGCCGATGCTGATGGTGACGCCGACCGTTTCGCCGGCTCCCGCCGCGAACCGTTCCGCCGCGACCGCGAGGCGCAGCTTTTCCGCCACCTCGACCGCGCCCGCGGCGTCGGTGTTCTCCAGCAGCACCATGAATTCCTCGCCGCCGAACCGCGCCGCCAGATCGGTGCGGCGGACCGTGCGGTCGAGGATCCGTCCCACCGCGATCAGAACCTCGTCGCCCGCCGGGTGGCCGTAGACATCGTTGATGCGCTTGAAGTGGTCGACGTCGACGGCGAGCAGCGACAGCGGCTGTCCGCTCCGCAGCATCCGCGCCGTCGCCGGTTCGAATCGGTCGACGAACTTGCGGCGGTTGGCGAGGCCGGTCAGCGCGTCGTGCAGCGCCATCTGTTCGAGCTTGAGCTTCGCCTCGGTGCTTTCGGTGACGTCCATGGTGATGCCGCGGTAGCCGCGGAAGGCGCCGCGGTCGTCGAACATCGGCACCCCGCTCACCGCTGCCCAGATCTTGCCGCCCGACTTGCAGCGGCGGCGGATCACCACGTTCTCGAACGGCTCGCGCCGCTCCATCTGCGCGATCCAGGCGCGCGTCGGCGGGTCCTGGGTGTCGAAGTAATCGATGCTGAGACGCCCGAGAAGCTCCTCGGGCGCGTAGCCCAGAACCTTGGCGGTGCCTTCGGCGAAGGCGTAGCGCAGTTCGGCGTCGATCTCCCAGAGATAGATCGGCGCGAAGCCGATCGCGCTTTCCATCAGGTCGCGGGCGCGGCGGATCTCCGCCTCCGCCTTGCGCCGTCCGGCGTCGGCGAGGCGGGCGGCGAGGCGTTCCGCCTCCAGCCGTTCGCGCACCGCCATGACGTCGAGCGCCTGATCGATCAGCGGCGTGAAGCGCTTCAGCAGATGGACGTGGGCGGGGGTGAAGAACGCCGCATCGGGATGGCCGAACACGATCGTCCCCGAAATCGCCTGCGAGCGCACCGGCATCATGATCGCGGACCGCGCCGCCGCCCGCGCGGCCTTCGGCAGGGTCTGCCAGTCGGGCGATTGCGCGGTGTCGAACAGCGCGACGGTCTCGCCGTCGAGCACCCGCTGCAACAGCGCGCGCGGCGACCAGCGCATGCCCAGCAGGCGGGGCGCAGTGCCGCGCACCACGCGGAAGCCGCCGCGTCCGCCGAGCGTTACCAGGAGCGCGGTTTCGAACGGCACCATGTCGCGCAGCGCGCCGACGACGATGTCGAACAGTTCGTCGGCGTCGTGCGCCGAGCCGAGCGTCCGGAGTGCGCGCAGGAGGCTTTCGGTCTCGAGCCGCAGGGCGCGTTCGTGCCGACGCAGGCGGTCGAGCTCCACCAGGGTTTCGCGCAGGCGTTCGAGGTCGGCGGGATCCGCCATCGTCAGCCTCCGAATACCAGCGACGAGATCATCAGGTTGCCGTGCAGGGCGCGGCTGTCGGGAAAGCTGCCCTGCTCGCCGAAGGTGAACGCGCCGAGAAACGGGCGACCCGGAAGGGTGCGCGCGAGATCCGCATGGATCTCGGCCAACTCGCCCCGGACGCGGGGCAGCAATCCCGCGCAGACCACGATCAGACCGCCGGAGATTTCCCCCGCGTCGGCCGAGAGCATCGCCGCCGCCGCCCCCAGCGTGCGCGCCGGACGTCCGGCGATGCTCTCGGCGCCCCCCGACATCAGCCGCACCACCTCGCCCTCGGCGATGTCGGTCATCACCGACAGTGCGCCGTCCTCGCGCTGTCCCGCAACGTAGGTGAGGGCATAGAGCGGGTGACCGCCGATCCCGCCGGCCTCGCGGCCGAGGGGCAACAGATCGAGACTCGCGGCGGCCGCGGGGGCGCCGGTATGGGCTTCGATCCAGGCGGAAAAGACGTCCGCCGCCGGTAGGCCGTCGATGCGGCCGACCACCCGCGGCGCGGTCATTTCGGTGACGGTTCCGGTCAGGTCGGTAGGCACGCAGCCGCCCTGAAAGACCCGGCCGATCGGCATCGGCGCGAACAGCGCGGTGAGCGCCACCGCGTCGGTGGCTTCGGCGCCGCGCACCGCCACCCGTCCGAAGACCCGATCGAGCCGCGATCGTCCGTCGAGAAGCGGCCCGCTGGCGGTGCCGCCGAACACCGGCACCCGCGGACCGACGGTGCGGGCGATACCTTCGAGCACCGCCTCCTCGTCGCCGACGGTCGCGGCCAGCAGCACGAGATCGGGCATTCCCCCGGGGCGGCCCGCCGCTTCGAGCGCGTCGCGCATCGCCACCGCCGCGGCGGCGCGCGGATCCGCGCCCTTGGCCACCAGCGCCGCGCCCGCCACCAGCCCCTCGACCCGCAGTCCCAGCATGCCGAGCACGGTTTCGCCGGCGAACACGCCGTCCTCGGTGATCACGCCGAGGCTGGTGGTCGCGCCCTGCACCTCGACCGCGGGCGGCAAAGCGGCGGTGGCGGCGCGCAGCGCGGCGCCGTCGTGGGCGGTGGTGTAGTGGAACAGCAGCAGATCGGGCGGCGCGCCGCCGAGGCGGTCGAGCAGGGCGGCGTAGGCCTCGGCGAACGCCGCGGCGGTATCGGCCAGAATGCTGCACGCCGTCGCCACCGCCATCGTCCGCCCCCCGAAATCGCCCGCTCGACCATCGGACGAGTGTAATTCGCGGCGGGACGGCTGACGAGCTATTCGGCGGCAGGACGCACAGTCACGGCCTGATCAACCGCTGCGCGCTCCGCTGCCGCGGCCGCCCGCGCCGCGCGATCCGAAACGCGGCGTTCGAGGGTCGCGAGCGCCCACGCGGAGAGGAACGGCAGCGACTGCACCGCGAGGGTGGCGGCGAAGACGTTGAGTTCGGTGATGCCGGTGAAGTTGAACACCACCAGGATCGTCGCGCCGAGTGCCAGCAGCAGGCCGAGGATGATTTCCTTCTTCGCCGGGTTCTCGTTCTTCGCACGCTTCGCCGCGCCGCCCTTGTCGGTGCGCAGGAACGGCAGGTTGTCGGAGATGAAGCCCGCCGCCATCGCGCTCGCGACGGTATATTGCAGGCTCATCGCCGCGATCGCGGCGCCGAGGATCTGCATCGGCTTGACCTTCACGCGGGCGACGTAGAGCACCACGCAGTGCACCAGGTTGACGAAGAACATCGCCAGGATCGGCACGGTGAACGGCAGCATCGGGATCAGCACGCCGACCAGCAGGATCACCGGCACCCACACCAGATTGAGGATCGCGGCGGCGACGCCGAAGGCGTCGGAGAGCCAGTACGACCAGCCGGTGACGAACTGGAAGCGCTGCGCGCCGGTGAGCCTGGAGCGGCCCGGCAGCATCAGCTTCCAGTGCTTGCGGATGATCTGCACCGCGCCGTAGGCCCAGCGGTGGCGCTGGGTCTTGAACGCCTTGTAGGTGTCGGGCAGCATCCCCCAGCCGTAGCGGCGGTTGGTGTAGTGGGCGTGGTAGCCGATCGCCATCAGGCGCAGGCCGAGCTCGGTGTCCTCGGTGATGGTGTCGGTGGCCCAGCCGCCGATCTCGTCGAACGCGGAGCGGCGGATCAGCAGCATCGTGCCGTGGGTGATGATCGCGTCGTCCTCGTTGCGCTGCACCATGCCGATGTCGAAGAACCCGGCGTATTCGCTGTTCATCACTTCCTTGAACAGCGAATCGTGGCCGTCGCGATGGTCCTGCGGCGCCTGCACCAGCGCCACCGTCGGGTCTTCGAACGCGGGCACGAGGTCGCGCAGCCAGCCGGGATGCAGCACGTAGTCGGCGTCGATCAGGCCGATCACCTCGGCGTCGGGCGACATCTGCGGCATCGCCATGTTCAGCGCGCCCGCCTTGAAGCCCGAGACCTTGACGAGATTGATGAACTTGAAGCGCGGCCCGAGCTTGGCGCAGTGGGCCTCGACCGGCTTCCACAGGTGTTCCTCGGGGGTGTTGTTGACGATCACCAGCACTTCGAAGTTGGGGTAGTCGAGCGCCGCCGCCGAATTGAGCGTCTGGATCAGCATGTCCGGCTGCTCGCGGTAGGCGGGAATGTGGATCGACACCATCGGCGTGCGCGCCGGCATCGTTGGTGGGTCGGCAGGCTGCAACAGCCGTTTCGGGCGGCGGCCGAGGGTGATCTCGGCGACCTCGTGGACCTTCACCAGGGTCATCGCGGTGAGCGGGATCATCAGCAGGAAGCCGATTCCCCAGGCGATCGCCGAACCGACGTTGAGGTAGTTCTCGATCGGGTACATCGCCGCCAGCGCCATCGCCGCCGAAAGCGCGTTGGCGGCGGCGGAGAACGCGAGCGCGTGACCGAACGTGGGGTTGCGGCGGCGCAGCCCGAGCACCGTGACGAACGCGCCGAGGCCCAGGGCCACCGCCGCGAGGCGCGGCAGGTTGGAGCGTGCCACCGAGCCGATCATCGCGAACTTGAGATTGCGGTCGGCGTCGAACATCCCCCAGTAGGGGCCGACCGAGCCTTCGTTGACCTTCCACGGCTGGTCGAATGCCTCGACGATGTTGTACTCGATGCCGCGCTTGTTGGCCTCGGCGATGAATTCGCGGAGGATGCGCGCCTGCCCGACCGGGTCCGGGTCCGCCGAGTGGCGGTTGTAGCCGCGGCTCGGCCAGCCGAATTCGGCGATGACGATGCGCTTGCCGGGGAATGCCTCGCGCAGCTCCTGATAGCGCTGCAGGGCGTACTTCGCCGCCTGCTCGGGCGGGATCGCCTCCCAATAGGGCAGGATGTGCGCGGCGATGAAGTCCACCTCGTTGGCGAGCTTCGGGTATTCGAGCCAGGTGTTCCAGATTTCGCCGGTCGAGACCGGCACGCCGACGCGCTTGCGCACCTGCCGCAGGTACCCCACCAGCTGGTCGTAGGTGAGGTCGCCGCGCAGGATGCTCTCGTTGCCGACGACGATCGCGCGGACGTTGGGATTGCGGTTGGTGGCGGTGATCGCCGCCTCGATTTCCTTGGTGTTGTAGTCGAGCTTCTTGTCGAGCCAGGCGCCGACGGTGACCTTGAGGCCGTACTTGCGCGCCATCGCCGGGATGTCGGCGAACCGGTCGGTGGCGGCGTAAAGGCGGATGCCGCGCGAGATCATCGCGACGGTCGAGAGGTCGCGCTCGGTGGCGGCCCGCTCCTCGGGGCTGAACGCCTTGCCGCGCGCCTCGGGCGGCGCGTTGTTGAACGAGAGTGACTCGATCGAATCGTCGAGGTCCGGCGGCGAGAAGGTCTCGTGCGTCGCGAACCAGATCAGCCCGTGAACGATGGCGGCGACTAGCGCCGCGAGCGCAACGTTTTTCATGTTGCCCGACCATCCCGTCGGCGCGGGGCCGACCGTCGCGTGAAACCGGGGCGCGCCCCGGCGGCGATTACTGTTTGTCGTACGGACCGCGCGGCGTCAGCACCTTCTCGGCGGGCTTCTCGGCTGCCTTGTCGGCCGGGGCGGCGGCGGGCTTGTCGGTCGGCTTCTTCGGCGGCTGCGGCGCGGTCTTGCCGTTGGCGGCGGGCTTGGCCGCGCCGTTCGCGCCCGGCGCCGACTTGTCGAGGCTCGACGCGGTCGGCGACGTCCAGCACAGGTCGATGCATTCCGACCGGGCCGCGCAGGAATCCGCCGCGCCCGGATTACCGCCATCGATCGCGCAGCCGAACGCCGCGCCGAGGTGCGCCTCCGAGCAGCCGAAGCTGACGTAGAACTGGCGGAATTCCGCCGCGGCGACGACGTCGTCGCGCGACAGGAGCTGGATGATGCGCTTGCCGGTCCACGCGCATTCGGCGGACGCGGGATCGCCGCGCTTCAACGGCGGCGTCGGCACCGTCGCCTTCGGCTTGGCGGGCTCGGCGCTTTCCGCCGCGAAGGTCGGAACCGCACTCATCATTCCCGCCAGCAACACCGCAACCAACCGCACACCCATAAGGTCCCTCCACCCCAGCGCAGCGCATTCTAAACGCGAGCGAACCGGCGATATGTACCCCACCGGCAAACGCCGCGCAACGGCCGTTTGCCGGTCCCGCATCGGAAAACGTAAGACGTCGCCATCCGTTCCCGCGGGGGCCGTCCGGGCCATGGAATTCCGCAATTTTCCTCATTCAGGAAGGACATCTTTCGCGCCTTTCGTCAAGCATCCGGCGCGTCCGGCCGACCCGGGCGCGCGCGGCGGCGGACGCAAGCTTCGTCGCCCGGATGCGGCGGGGCGTACAGGTTGAGCAACTTGACGGAAATATGTCGGCAGGGTGGAGCCAACGGGGCAATACGCCCGGCCCGGGGCGTACCCGTGCGACGGTGCCCGCCGTCGCCATGCAGGGAGATCAGACATGGAGTCGACCCGCCGCGGCTTTCTCGGCTCCGCCGTCGCCCTTGCCGCTACGTTTGCCGCCGATTCGGCGCGTGCCCGCTGGGAGACCGTCACCCGCTATCCCGATCCCGCGTTCGAAAACCTCGATCCGTCGTTCGCCAGACACCGACTCGACGCCGCCGCGGTCGAGCACCTGTGGACCGGAGCGCGCCGGAGCGAAGGCCCGGTGTGGGTGGCCGACGGGCGCTATCTGTTGTGGTCCGACATTCCCAACGACCGGGTTCTGTGCTGGCACGAGACCACCGGCACCGTCGACGAATACCTAAAACCGGCGGGCTACCACGACGGCCACACCCGCGACCGCGAGGGACGGGTGGTCGCCCGCGAACACGGCGGCCGCCGGATCATCCGGGTCGAGCACGACGGCAGCGTCACCGTGCTCGCCGACCGCTTCGAGGGCAAGCGCCCCAACTCGCCCAACGGCGTCGTCTTCTCGCCCGACGAAAAGCGTCTCTACGTCGTCGAGGCCGGGGTCAACCCGCGCGCGATCCGGGTATTCGACGTCGTCGACGGGCACACGCTCGCCAATGACCGCGTCTTCTACCCGTGCCGGCCCGGCGAACGTCCCGACGGGTTCCGCGTCGACGTCGACGGCAACCTCTGGTGCGGCTGGGGCATGAACCCCGAGTTCGACGGCGTGCGCGTGATCGACCCGGCGGGAGCCGCGATCGGCCATATCCACCTGCCGGAGCGATGCGCCAACCTGGGCTTCGGCGGCGAACGGCGCAACCGCGTGTTCATGGCGGCCAGTAAGTCGCTCTACGCCATCTACGTCAACGCCAAGAGTGCTTCCGGCGGTTGAACCGCCGCTGCCTTCCGGCTCCGGCGCGGCGCCCCGGCCGGGGTTGACGCCGTACCGGAGCCGGGCAATAGTCTTGCGCCGTGCGGCGTCGCGCGGTTTCGATTGTTGCCTCTGAGGGGAAGGCCGTTATGGAGCTTTCGCATACGTTCGTCGCGCCGCGTCCGCTCGCCAGCCAGGACGCGAAGACCCTGGCGCTCGCCAGTCTCGGCGGGGCGCTGGAATTCTACGATTTCGTGATTTTCGTCTTTTTCACCTCCGCCCTCGGCCATCTGTTCTTTCCGCCCGACATGCCGGAATGGCTGGGGCAGCTCCAGACCTTCGGCATCTTCGCCGCCGGTTATCTGTTCCGGCCGCTCGGCGGCATCGTCATGGCCCACTTCGGCGACAAGTTCGGCCGCAAGCGGATGTTCACCCTCTCGGTGGCGCTGATGGCGGTGCCGACGCTGATGATCGGCCTGCTGCCCACCTACCAGACCCTCGCCTACGGCGCGCCGCTGCTGCTTCTGCTGATGCGCATCATGCAGGGCATCGCGATCGGCGGCGAGGTGCCGGGCGCGTGGGTGTTCGTCTCCGAGCACGTGCCGTTCAAGCGCATCGGGCTCGCCTGCTCGCTCCTCACCATGGGTCTGTCCGCGGGCATCCTGCTCGGCTCGGTGGTGGCGACGTCGGTCAACACCGCCTATTCCAAGGAGGAGATCCTCGAGTTCGCGTGGCGCATTCCGTTCCTGCTCGGCGGCGTCTTCGGGCTCGCGGTGGTGTATCTCCGCCGCTGGCTGCAGGAGACCCCGGTGTTCGAGGAGATCAGCCACCTCAAGCAGATTTCCAAGCTGCCGATCAAGGATCTGGTGGAGGGCAACCGCGCCGACATCGTGATTTCGGTGTTCGTCTCCTGGCTGATCACCGCCTGCGTCGTGGTGATCATGCTGATGACCCCGACGCTGCTGTCGCGCATCTACCAGATTCCGATGGTGCAGACGATCCAGGCCAATACCGCCGCCACCATCGGCCTGTGCTTCGGCGTCATCACCATGGGGCTCGCCTGCGACCGCTTCGGCCCCTCCCGGGTGGCGGCGGTCGGCGTGCCGTGCCTGATCGCGGCGTTCTACGGCCTCTACGTCGGCGTCGGCATCCATCCGGAATGGCTGATGCCGCTCTACGCGATCGCGGGCTTCGCCGCCGGCATCGTCTCGATCGTGCCGATCGTGATGATCCGCTCGTTTCCGGCGGCGGTGCGATTCACCGGCATCTCGGTGTGCTACAACGTCACCTACGCGGTGGCGGGCGGTCTGACGCCGGTGGTGATCCCGCTCCTGAGCCAGGTGACGCCGCTCGCGCCCGCGCATTACGTCGCGCTCGCCACCTTCTGCGGCATGGTCGCGGCGATCGTTCACGGCAAACGCACCAAGGACCGCTTCTGAAGCTTCCATCGTGCAAAAAGCCCCCGCCGGGCGACCGGCGGGGGCTTTTTATTATTGGGGAAGACCAGGCCGGGCGCTGCCGGATCCGCAAAGGGGCTTGGCCCCTTTGATTGCGCTCGTCGGGGTTTTCCGCGAAGCGGGAACGAACGGAAGGTGCGGAGGGAGCGAGTCCCTCCGCCAACCGTTATCGTGTTCAGATCTTGCCCTTGAGCGCGTTGGAGCGCAGGCGCAGGCGCAGGGCGTTGAGTTTGATGAAGCCTTCGGCGTCGTGCTGGTCGTAGACCGCGTCCTCCTCGAACGTCACTGTCGCGGTGTCGTAGAGGCTGTTGGGGGATTCACGGCCCATGGTGATGACGTTGCCCTTGTAGAGCTTGAGGCGCACCACGCCGTTGACGGCCTTCTGGGTGGCGTCGATCGCCGCCTGGAGCATCTCGCGCTCGGGCGCGAACCAGTAGCCCGAGTAGATCAGCTTGGCGTAGCGCGGCATCAGCTCGTCCTTGAGGTGCATCGATTCGCGGTCGAGGGTGATGCTCTCGATGTCGCGGTGCGCCTTGAGCAGGATGGTGCCGCCGGGGGTTTCGTAAACGCCGCGCGACTTCATGCCGACGTAGCGGTTCTCGACCAGATCGAGGCGGCCGATGCCGTGCTTGCCGCCCAGTTCGTTGAGCTTGGCGAGCAGGTTCGCGGGCGACAGGCGCACGCCGTTGACCGCCACCGCGTCGCCCTTCTCGAAGGCGATCTCGATCTGTTCGGCGTCGTCCGGAGCCTTTTCCGGGCTCACGGTGCGGCGGAACATGTCCTCGTCGGGCGGCAGCGCCGGGTCTTCGAGCGCCTTGCCCTCGTAGGAGATGTGCAGGAGGTTGGCGTCCATCGAATAGGGCGCTTCGCCGTGCTTGTCCTTCGGCACCGGGATCTGGTGCATCTGCGCGTATTCGATCAGCTTGGTGCGCGAGTGCAGGTCCCATTCGCGCCACGGCGCGATCACCTTGATGTCGGGCTTGAGGGCATAGTAGCCGAGCTCGAAGCGCACCTGATCGTTGCCCTTGCCGGTGGCGCCGTGGGAGACGGCGTCCGCGCCGGTTTCGATCGCGATCTCGATCTGGCGCTTGGCGATCAGCGGCCGCGCGATCGAGGTGCCGAGCAGGTACTGGCCTTCGTAGAGGGCGTTGGCGCGGAACATCGGGAAGACGTAATCGCGCACGAACTCCTCGCGCAGATCGTCGACGTAGATCTGCTTGATCCCCATCATTTCGGCTTTTCGTCGCGCCGGCTCGAGCTCCTCGCCCTGGCCGATGTCGGCGGTGAAGGTCACCACTTCGCAGCGGTACACGTCTTGGAGCCACTTCAGGATGATCGAGGTATCCAGGCCACCGGAGTAGGCCAGAACGACCTTCTGGACGCCGTTCGTCATATGCGCGTGCCTTTCCCATTCAGACAGGAAGCGCCCCGCCCCGGAGGTGGTCCCCGGAGCGCGGCAAGCCGAAAAGACCGGCAGTATAAGACGCCGGGAGGCTGCGACAAGACGAAAGCGATACGCGCTACGAAATTTCCGCGTGGGCGGGGTCGACGATTCCGGCCGCTTCGCGGGCGCGGGCGCGGGAGAGGCGCTGCCGTTCGCTCGCCGATTTGAGCTGGCCGCAGGCGGCGAGGATGTCGCGGCCGCGCGGCACGCGGATCGGCGCGGCGTAGCCCGCGGCGGTGAGCACCTCGGCGAAGGCCTGGCAGGTCTTGATCGACGGGGTTTCGAACGGCGCGCCGGGCCAGGGATTGAAGGGGATGAGGTTGAACTTGACGCCGATGCCGGAGGCGTCGAACAGCCGCACCAGTTCGCGCGCGTCGGCGAGGGCGTCGTTGACGCCCTTCAGCAGGATGTACTCGATGGTGACGTACTGGCGCTGCCCGGCGATCTCCTGGTAGTCCTTCATCGCCGCCATCAACTCGGCGATCGGATACTTGCGATTGATCGGCATGATCCGCTCGCGCACCTCGTCGGTCGGCGCGTGGAAGGACACCGCGAGCTTGATCCCGAGTTCCTCGGCGCAGCGGCGCATGTTGGGGATGTAGCCGGAGGTCGAGAGCGTGACCCGGCGCTTCGACATCGCGATCCCTTCCGGGTCCATCACGATCTTCATCGCCTTCGCCATCGCCTCGTAGTTCATCAGCGGCTCGCCCATCCCCATCAGCACGACGTTGGAGAGGTGGCGGGTCTCGTCGGTGGGGGTCGGCCACTCGCCGTAGGAATCCCGCGCCGCCATGAACTGGCCGACGATCTCGGCGGCGGTGAGGTTGCGCACCAGCATCTGCGTGCCGGTGTGGCAGAAGCGGCAGGTCATGGTGCAGCCGACCTGGGTGGAGACGCACACCGCGCCGCGGTCGTCCTCGGGAATGTGGACGGTTTCCACCTGGTTGCCGTCGGGCATCGCGAACAGCCACTTGCGGGTGCCGTCCGCCGAGTTCTGTTCGGTGACGATCCGCGGGCGGCCGATCACGCAACGCTCGGCGAGGCGCTCGCGCAGGGGCGTGGCGAGCGACGTCATCTTCATGAAGTCGGTCTCGCCCTGGTGGTAGATCCAGTGCCAGAGCTGCTTGGTGCGGAACGGCTTCTCGCCCATGTCGACGAGAACCGCCGTCAGCTCCTCGCGCGAGAGGCCGACAAGGTCGATACGGGCGTCGCCGTCGGGCGACGCCGGAGTGGCGGGCTGTGCATGCATGACCACCTATTACCCGCTCCCGGGCACTAAAAAAACCGCAAAATTTTTGTGTCCCTGGACATTTTCGCGAAAGCAGCGATTTATTTTGGTGCCCGGTCGCGTTAGCTTGATCGTCGGTTTCAAATCCGGTCGCCGGGATCGGAGCTTAAGGTCCCATCCGATAGAGGATCAGAAGGAATTCGTCATGCGCAAATCATTGGTTGTTGTGTCGTGTGCGGGAATGGCGGCGGTTCTCTCCGCCTGTAGCGGTGCGTGGGACGTGGAAGGTCTGCAGGCGACCAAGCCGTCGGGCAGCGCCTTCGACGCCACCCTCCAGAACGAATACGTCCGTCTCGCCACCTCCGAGCGCGAACAGGGCGACTGGCGCGACACCGCCACTTACGTGGCGCGCGGCAGGCTGGCCGCCGCGGGTACGCCCGCCGAGCCGGAAGCGATCGACAACCGCGATCTGCCGGGCGACAAGGTCGGCGAACTCGCCGCCGCGCGCGCCAAGCTGATGGGCGTGTACACGCCCGCGAACAAGGCCGCCCACGGCAAGGCCCTCGCCCTCGCCCAGACCGGCTACGAGTGCTGGATGGAGCAGCAGGAAGAGAACTGGCAGTGGGACGACATCGCCGCCTGCAAGGCGCAGTTCGACGCCGCGCTCAAGGCGATCGCCGATGCGACCGCGCCGAAGGCTCCGGTCGCCGCCGCGCCGGCGCAGGGCTACGTCGTCTACTTCGGTCTCAATTCGGCGAAGCTCGAGGGCGACGCGCTCGCCGTCGTCCGCGAGGCCGCGCAGGCGTTCAAGGCGCAGAAGGCGAGCCGCGCCGACGTCTCGGGCCATGCCGACCGTTCCGGCGCCGCGCCCTACAACGACAAGCTCTCGTCGCTGCGCGCCGAGGCGGTGGGCGACGCGCTGATGAAGCAGGGCGTGCCGGAATCCGCGATCACGATCTCGGCGTTCGGCGAATCCGACCTTGCCGTGGTTACTCCGGACGGCGCCAAGGAGCCGCGCAATCGCCGCGTCACCATCACCATCGTGAAGTGATCCTCCGCATCGGCGAATGCGGAAAGGGCGGCCTTCGGGCCGCCCTTTCCGTTTCTAGAGCTGAAGCTGGAACGCCTTGAATTGCAGCAGCGCGAGCCCGACCAGGAGGTTGAGCAGCACCAGGGCGATCGCCGGGCGCGGTTCGATTTCGAGCCCGTGGCGGGCGATGAACCATTCGTAGACGCCGAACGCGACGGTGGCGGCGAAGCCGATCAGCGCGATGCCGGGGGTGGCGGGCAACGCGCCCGACAGCATCGAGAGCTGAACCGGGACCATGATCAGCATCTGCGCCAGGGCGAACCAGTTGTAGGCCGCGATGTAGCGGAAGTAGAGCCGCGCGCGGCCGATGCGCCGGGCGACGCCGACCATCAGGTTCGGCCAGATCAGCCACTCGATCACGTAGTAGAGCAGCATCACCGGCAGGAACCCGGCGAGCGACGGCCGCGGCGTGATCGCCGCGAGGTTGGCCTTGAGCACGAACATATAGACCGGCAGGCCGATCGCCATCGCCAGGAACGAGCGCGCCGCGCCCGACGGCGTGTCTCCGAAGGTCTTGAGCGCCTCGGGGCGGAAGCGGAGGACCCCCCAGACGCCGGCGAGCCCGCGCCGGATTTCGTCGAGCGGGTTCATCGGAAGTACCGTTCGAGAACGCGCAGGTAGACCCGCTTGAGGGCGTCGATCTCGGACGCGTCGACGCATTCGTCGACCGAGTGCATGGTCTTGCCGCACAGACCGAACTCGACCACCGGGCAATACGCCTTGATGAAGCGCGCGTCCGAGGTGCCGCCGGTGGTGCCGAGCGCGGGGTCGAGACCGGCGACGTCCTTCACCGCCGCCGCCACCAGATCGCTCCACGCGCCGGGTGGGGTGAGGAACGGCTGCGCGCCGCGCTCGAACCGCACCTCCACGGCCGCAGCGTGGCGCGCCGCGACCTCGGAGATCCAGCGCTCCAGCGCCTCGGTGGTCTGCTCGGTGGAAAAGCGGATGTTGAGCGACGCCGTCGCCCGTCCGGGAACCACGTTGGTCGCCGGATTGCCGACGTCGACGGTGGTGACCATCAGGGACGAGGGCGGGAAGTAGGCGTTGCCCGCGTCGAGCTTCTTCGCCAGCAGTTCGTCGAGGATCCGCACCAGGCGGTGGACCGGGTTGTCGGTGGTCTCGGGGTAGGCGACGTGCCCCGCGACGCCGTCCACCGCGATGTGGGCGGTGAGCGAGCCGCGGCGGCCGACCTTGATCATCTCGCCGAACACCTCGCGGCAGGTGGGCTCGCCGAGGAGGCAGACCTCCGGCAGGTCGTCCGTCGCCTTCAGGTGCTCCATCACCTTGCGGGTGCCGTTGATCGCCGGGCCTTCCTCGTCGCCGGTGAGGATCAGCGAGATCCGGCCGTCGAATCCGGGGCCGCGCGCGGCGAGGAAGTCGAGCGCGGCGGCAACGAACGCGGCGACGCCCGACTTCATGTCGGCGATGCCCCGGCCGATCACCCGGCCGTCGCGGAGCTCGGCGGCGAACGGCGGCGCGCTCCAGCGGCTGTCGTCGCCGGGGGGCACCACGTCCACGTGCCCGGCGAAGGCGAGATGGCGCGCGCCCGTGCCGAATGCGGCGTGGAGGTTGTCGACGTCGGGCGTGCCGTTCTCGGCGAAGCGCAGCGGCGTGCAGGCGAAGCCCGCCGCCGCCAGCACGCCGGCGAGGAAGTCGAGAGCGTCCTTGGCGTCGGGCGTCACCGAGGGGCGGCGCACCAGTTCGCGGGCGAGTTCGACGGCGTCGGTCATGTCAGTCCCTGAGCAGGTCGTTGATCGACACCTTGGCGCGGGTGCCCTTGTCGACGGTCTTGACGATCACCGCGCAGGCCACCGACGGCCCGGGAGTGCCGTCCGGCAGCGGCTTGCCCGGCAGGCTGCCCGGCACCACCACCGAATAGGCGGGCACGCGGCCGCGGAACACCTCGCCGGTGGCGCGGTCGACGATCTTGGTGGAGGCGCCGAGGAATACGCCCATCGACACCACCGCGCCCTCCTCGACGAGGAAGCCCTCCGCGATCTCGGAGCGTGCGCCGATGAAGCAGTTGTCCTCGATCACCACCGGGCCCGCCTGCAGGGGTTCGAGCACGCCGCCGATGCCGACGCCGCCCGAGAGGTGGACGTTGCGGCCGATCTGCGCGCAGGAGCCGACGGTGGTCCAGGTGTCGACCATCGTCCCCTCGCCGACGTAGGCGCCGAGGTTGACGAACGACGGCATCAGCACCGCGCCGGGGGCGACGAAGGCGGACCGCCGCACCACGCAGCCCGGCACCGCGCGGAACCCGGCGGCGCGGAAGCGCGCGTCGTCCCATCCGGCGAATTTCGAGGGCACCTTGTCGAACCAGCTCGCGCCGCCGGGGGCGCCGGAGATCGTCGCCATGTCGTTGAGGCGGAACGACAGCAGGACCGCCTTCTTGAGCCACTGGTTGACCGTCCATTTGCCGTTCGTCTTCTCGGCGACGCGGACCTCGCCGCGATCGAGCAGGTCGAGCGCGGCGTCGACCGCGTCGCGCACCTCGCCGCGGGTGGCGGCGGTGATCTCGGCGCGGGTCTCCCAGGCGGCCTCGACGACGGCGGAGAGTTGGGCGGTGGTCATGACGGAATCCTTCGGATTTGCGGCGGAAATCGGTTCTCGAAACTTAGACGAGGGGGCGGGTCTGTCAACCGTTGGCGCACGCGCCCACCGCCTGCAGCCACGCCACCAGATCGTCGATCACGGCGGTGCAGTCGGCGGGGTCGAAAAGCCCCACGCCCGCGGTGTCGCGGTGGTTGTGCAGCCAGACCGTGCGCATTCCGAGCCGGGCGGCGGGCGGCAGATTCTTGAGGCTGTCCTCGACCAGCACGGCGCGCGCGGGGTCGAAGCCCTCGCGGGCGATCAGGGCGTCGTAGGAGGAGGGATGCGGCTTCGGCCAATAGCCGGCGTCGCGGATGTCGAAGATCGCCGAGAACGCGTCGCGGATGCCGAGTTGCGCCAGCACCTTTTCGGCATGGCGGGTGCTGCCGTTGGTGTAGACGATGCGCCGCCCGGGCAGGGCGTCGAGCGCCGCCCCGAGCGCCGGGTCGGGGGCGAGCACCGAATAGTCGACGTCGTGGACCGCGGCGAGGTAGGCCTCCGGGTCGGCGTCGTGCTCCGCCATCAGGCCGCGCAGCGAGGTGCCGTAACGGTGGAAATAGTCCTTCTGCACCGCGTGCGCCCGCTCGGGCGGCAGATCGAGCAGCGCGCCGATGAAAGCGGTCATCCGCCGGTCGATCTGGTCGAACAGATGCGAGGTCGGCGGATAGAGGGTATTGTCGAGATCGAAGATCCACGTCCGCACGTTGCGGGCGAAATCCGCCGGCGATCCGGGTGCGGGCGCGATCGTCGCGGAAACTTCGGGGCCCTGGCTCACGGCGTCACCTGCGTTATGGCTTGACGAACCTACGCGCGGTCCCACAATACGGGGAATTGCGGGGACGACAATCACAAATCCTGCGCCGGCGCACTCCGGCCGTTCGATGGAGAGGCCCTTGCCTCAGGCACCCGACTCCGACCGCGGCACCACGACAGCCAGCGTCGAAGCCGTTCGTATCGCGCGCACCTGCCTCGCGGGCGAGGACGTCTGCGTCCTGCTCGTCGGGCACGACGACCGCTGCCTGTTCGCCACCCCGCTCGCCGCGCCGCTTGCCGCCGCGCTCGCCGCCCTCGATACGCCGCCGCCCTCGGCCGAGTATGCCGGTCTCGGCGCGCTGCTGGCGCAGATGCGCCGCACCGGCCGCGCCGCCGCGGGCACCGTGGCGGCGGCCGACGGCCGCCTGACCCGGATCTTCGACGTGACCGTGCTGCCCGCGGCGGACGCCGACCGCGCCGCCGACGTCGCGATGATCGTCGGCCGCGACGTCACGCTCGCCACCAGCATGCGCCGCACCCTGGTGGAATCCCGCCAGCGCTACAAGGATCTGGTCGAGGTTTCGGCGGCGTTCGCGTGGGAGACCAACGTCGAGGGCACCCTGGTGTTCGTCAGCCCGCAGGGGGTGCTGGGCTACGGCGTCGACGAACTCGTCGGCCGCCAACCGGAAAGCTTCCTCGCCGAGCCGCTCGACGGCGGCAGCCTCCACCCCTTCACCACCCGCGAGCCGACCGCCGACGTCGAGGTGTGGATGCGCCGCGCCGACGGCAGCGCGGTGTGCCTGCTGGTGTCGGCGGTGCCGCTCTACGACGACGCGGGGCGCTGGACCGGCGCGCGCGGCGTCTGCCGCGACATCACCGACGTGCGCGAGCGCGACATCGCGATCGCCCGGTCGCGCAACCGCGAACGCCTGCTGAGCTTCATCGTCCGCAGCTTCCGCGACGAGGTCGACCCCGAGAACATGCTCACCATCGCCGCGGCGACGGTGGCGCAGGGGGTCGGCGTTTCCGGCTGCAACGTGCTGCGCGCCCGCCCCGGCGAGGCCGGCGGCAAGACCGCAGCCGAGCTTGCGGCGGCCGCGAACTTCGGACGGGTCGGCGCCGCCGCCGATCTCAGGGAGGTGATCGCCACCTTCGCCGCCGGGCACGACATCGTCGAGACGGTGATCGGCAAGTGGAACGTGCTTGCCGCCGTCACCCGCTATCGTCAGGAAATCAACGGCGGCATCGTCCTCTGGCGCGAGCTGTCGCGCGTGCCCTACGACGAGGACGACCGGATTCTGCTATCCGATCTCTCCGCCCAGGTCGGCATCGCGATCGAGCAGATCAGCAATCACGAACACATCCTCGCGCTCTCCCGCACCGACGCGCTCACCGGTCTGTTCAACCGCCGCGCCTTCATCGAGGAACTGGAGCGCCGCACCCAGCGCCTGCGCCACGACGGCCGCACCGCCGCGCTGCTCTACGTCGACCTCGACAACTTCAAGATGGTCAACGACCTGTTCGGCCATAAGCGCGGCGACGACGCGCTTATGGAAATCAAGCGCCTGCTGCAGTCGGCGACCCGCCCGTCCGATCTCGTCGCGCGCCTCGGCGGCGACGAGTTCGCGGTGTGGATGGACGGCGTCGACGAAACCGTCGCGGTGGCGAAGGCGGAAGGACTGCTGACTGCGAGCGGCACCCTCGAAAGCTTCTCGGGCGGCATCGGCCGGTCCTTGAGCATGTCGATCGGCATCGCGATCTACGATCCCGGCAGCGACGAAAGCATCGACGCCCTGTTGTCCCGCGCCGACGGCGCGATGTATCAGACCAAGCATTCCGGCAAGGGGTCGTATCGCGTCGCCCCCGCCACGATGTAGGCGCACGCCGCCTCGGAGACCGACGACCGTGGATCTGTCACGCCTGACCGCACGCCTGGAGGAGGGGTCGACCGGCCCGTCCGGTCCCGCGTCGTCGGCGTTCACCTACGACGAGGCGAAGCGCCTCGCCGCCCACCCCGACCCCGAGGTGCGGCGCGAACTCGCCGCCCGCGCCGACGTGGTTCCGGAGATCCTCTATTTCCTCTCCGCCGATCCGGACCCGGAGGTGCGCCGCCGCATCGCCGCCAATGCCGGCACGCCGCGCCAGGCCGACTACAACCTCGCCCACGACAAGGACGCCGAGGTGCGCGCCGGGCTGGCGCGCAAGATCGCCCGGCTGGCGCCCGGCCTCTCGCCCGACGAGCGCGACCGGGTGCGGGCGATGACCTACGAAACCCTCTCGCTGCTGGCGCGGGATCAGGCGCCGACGATCCGCCGCATCCTCGCCGAGGCGTTGAAGTCGGAGGCCAAGGCGCCGCGCGAGGTGATCGCCCGGCTCGCCCGCGACATCGAGATCATCGTCGCCGCGCCGATCCTGGAGTTTTCGCCGATTCTTACCGACGAGGACCTGCTCGACATCATCCGCGCCTCGCCGGTGGCGGGCACCCTGTCGGCGATCGCCCGGCGCGGCGGGCTCTCGTCCGACGTCTCCGACGTGATCGCCGGTTCGGCGGATACCGAGGCGATCGCCGACCTGCTCGGCAACGACAGCGCGCAGCTCCGCGAGGAGACCCTCGACGCGATGGTGGCGCGCGCGCGCGCTACGCCGCGGTTGCGCGAGCCGCTGGTGCGGCGCGCCAACCTGCCCCACGGCGCGGCGCGGCGGCTCGCCACCTTCATCGCCGACAACCTCCTGCAGGTGCTGGCGCAGCGCCGCGACCTGCCGCCCGAGACGGTGAGCGCGGTGCGTCGCGTGGTTCACGACCGGCTCAAGGCGACCAAGCCGGCGCTGCCGGTCGAAAACCGGGATTCCCTCGAAATCGAGGCGGAATACGAAAAGGCGCGGCTGCTGCGGGAAAGCGGCCAGCTCGACGAAGACCTGATCCGCGACGCGATCGGGCAGAACCACCTCGCGTTCGCCCGCGCCGCGATCGGCGTGCGCGCCGACCTCGGCCCCGAGGTGGTGGCGCGCATTCTCGGTTCGGCGAGCCCCAAGGCGGTGACGGCGCTGTGCTGGCGCGCCGGGCTCTCGATGGAGGCGACGACCCAGGCGCAGGTGCGCCTCGCGCGCATCAACCCGGACATGGCGCTGCACGGCGTCGGCCGCCGCTACCCTCTCACCGACGGCGAGATGGCGATGCAGATCGCGATCTTCTCGAACGACTGAGGCGGTTATTCCCGGCGGAGGATCTTGTTGACCACGATCCCGGCGAGCCAGTTCTCCTTGAACCGGGCGTTCAGCGCCTCGCGGTCGTAGACGGTCTCGACCCACGGCAGGAACGCCTCGCGCGACCCGTCGGTCTCGCGCAGGAATTCCTCGAAGAAGAAGTCGATCACTCCGGTCTTCGCCTGTCTGACGTGGCCGTAGCCGAGCGACAGATGCACCCGCATCGCCTCGCGCAGCGCCACCCCTTCGCGCAGGAAGGAATAGAGGGTCGACATGAACCCGGCGCGGTCCGCTCCCGATTTGCAGTGCATCAGGAACGGCGGCTCGATTTCGGCGCAGAGCTTTGCCGCCGCCATCAGGGTTTCGCGGTCGAGCGGGCTGCGCGAGCGGATCGGGAAGTCGATCAGAACCAGGCCGAGACGTTGGCACGCCTCGCGTTCGAGCTGGTAGGCGCCGCAGGTGTCGCGGCGGCCGCGCAGGTTCACCACCGTGCGCACGCCGAGGTCGCGGGCGCGGCGCAGGTGGTGCGGCGCGGGCTGGGCGGCGCGCCATACGCCGTCGGCGACGCGGTGAAGGTTCCAGTAGACGTCGCGGATGAAGCCGTGATCCACCAGCCACATGTCGAGAAACGCGCGGCGACGCTCGGGCGGCGTCAGCTCCGGCGCGGGCGGCGCAATCGTCGGCAGGTCCAAGTCGGTCGTCCTCCCCAGGGTTGGCTGGTAGATAGTGCGGAGGCTCGACTATAGCCATCCCTCCGGACGATGGTGTATCAAACATCTCGCGTAAACGGAAAGGTCAAGATGTCGCTCCCCGTCGAAGCCAAGATCCCGCTCTCCGACGCGCGTTCCTCGGCGCTGATGCGGCGGCTGTTCCGCGAGGCGGCCTGGCCCTACCGCTGGCGCATGCTCGCCGCGATCGTGTGCATGGCGCTGGTAGCGGGCACCACCGCGCTCACCGCCTGGCTGCTCGACCCGGTGGTCAACAAGGTGTTCGTCGAGCGCGACCGCGCGATGCTGTGGATGATCGGCGCGGCGGTGTTCGGGGTGTTCGCGGTCAAGAGCCTCGCCGCCTATCTTCAGGACGTGCTGCTGTCCCACGTCGGCCAGAGCATCATCGCCGACACCCAGACCCGCCTGTTCTCCCGCATCCTCGATCAGGAGGTGGCGCTGTTCCAGGACCGCGCCTCGGGCACCCTCGTCTCCCACTTCACCTACGACATCAACGCGATGCGGGTGGCGGTGTCGAACGCCTTCGTCGGCATCGGCCGCGATACCCTGTCGGTGCTCTTCCTCGTCGGCGTCACCTTCTATCAGGACTGGATGCTGGCGAGCGTCAGTCTCGTCGTCGCGCCGCTCTCGGTGGTGCCGCTGCAACGGCTCTCGAAGCGGATGCGCCGCGTCGCGCGGCGCACTCAGGAGGAAATGGGCGGGCTCACCACGTCTCTCGCGCAGACTTTTCAGGGCATCCGGGTGATCAAGGCCTATTGCCTGGAAGGCTACGAGCGCGACCGCATCAAGGGGCTGGTGGCGTCGCTGCGCGACCTCGCGATCGGCGCGACCCGCATCGAGGCGGCGGCGCAGCCGATCATCGACGTGTTCGGCGGCGTCGCCGTCACCGCGGTGATCGTCTACGGCGGCACCCGGGTGATCGACGGCGCGACCACCCCGGGCGCGTTCTTCTCGTTCATCGCGGCGGTGCTGATGGCCTATCAGCCGATGCGCTCGCTGTCGAAGATGAACGTCGCGATCCAGACCGGCCTCGCCGCCGCCGCGCGGGTGTTCGCGCTGATCGACCGCGTTCCGGCGCTCGCCGAGGCGGAGGCGCCGGTGACGGTGCCGCGGGTACCCGGCGCGGTGCGGTTCGAGAACGTGCGCTTTTCCTACGGCGAGGACGCCGCCGCGCTCGACGGCGTCAGCTTCGAGGCTCCGGCGGGGGGCGTCACCGCGCTCGTCGGCCCTTCGGGCGCCGGCAAGAGCACGGTGTTCTCGCTGATCCCGCGGTTCTACGACGCGGATTCCGGGCGGGTCCTGGTCAACGGCGTCGACGTGCGCGCGGCGTCGTTCGCCTCGCTCCGCGACGCGATCGCGATCGTCAGCCAGGAGGTGGTGCTGTTCGACGACACCGTCGCCGCCAACATCCGCTGCGGCCGCCGCGACGCCTCCGACGACGAACTGCGCGCCGCCGCCCGCGCCGCCGCCGCGCTCGATTTCGTCGAGGCGCTGCCGGAGGGGTTCGATACCCGCGTCGGCGAGCACGGCCTGCGCCTCTCCGGCGGTCAGCGCCAGCGCATCGCGATCGCCCGGGCGATCCTCAAGGACGCGCCGATCCTGTTGCTCGACGAGGCCACCAGCGCCCTCGACACCGAAAGCGAACGCCTGATCCAGCAGGCCCTCGCGACCCTGATGAAGGGGCGCACCACCCTGGTGATCGCCCACCGCCTGTCCACCATCCGCGACGCCGACGTGATCCACGCCTTCGACAAAGGCCGCGTCGTCGAATCCGGCTCTCACGCCGCGCTGCTCGACCGGGGCGGCCTCTACGCCCGTCTCCACGCCCTGCAGTTCGCCCCCACCGGCAAGTAGGCGGGCCGCCCGATGTCCGCCGATCCCGCCACCGCGCTCGCCGCCCTGCCGATCGCCGAGGCGCTGCCGCGGCTGCGGCGGGCGCTGGCGCACGGCCGCGGCGCGGTGCTGGAGGCGCCGCCGGGCGCGGGCAAGACCACTGCGGTGCCGCTGGCGCTGCTGGGGGCGGACTGGCTGGAGGGGCGGACGATCCTGATGCTGGAACCGCGCCGCCTCGCCGCTCGCGCCGCGGCGCGGCGGATGGCGGCGCTGCTGGGCGAGGCGGTGGGCGGGACGGTCGGCTTCCGGGTACGGCAGGAGGCGCGGGTGTCGGCTGCGACCCGCATCGAGGTCGTCACCGAGGGGATCCTGACCCGGCGTTTGCAGTCGGACCCGGAGCTTGCGGGGGTCGGCTGCGTGATCTTCGACGAGTTCCACGAGCGCTCGCTGCACGCCGACCTGGGTCTGGCGCTGACGCTGGAGGTGCAGGCGGCGCTGCGCGACGATCTGCGCCTGCTGGCGATGTCCGCGACCCTGGACGGCGGGCCGGTGGCGGCGCTGATGGGCGGCGCGCCGGTGATCGCGTCGGAGGGTCGCGCGTTCCCGGTGGAAACGCGCTTCCTCCCCGGGGCGGGACGCCCGCACGAACAGACCGCCGCGGCGATCCGCCGCGCGCTGCGCGAGGAGACCGGCTCGGTCCTGGCGTTCCTGCCGGGGGAGGGAGAGATCCGGCGGGTGCAGGGGCTGCTCTCCGGCCTGCCGCCCGAGGTCGAGGTGTGTCCGCTGTACGGCGCGCTGCCCGCCGCCGCGCAGGACCGCGCGATCCGCCCCGCGCCGCCGGGCCGCCGCAAGGTGGTGCTGGCGACCGCGATCGCCGAGACCTCGCTGACCATCGACGGCATCCGCGTGGTGGTGGATGCGGGGCTCTCGCGCCGCGCCCGGTTCGAGCCGCGCGCCGGGATGGGGCGGCTCGTCACCGTCCGGGTGTCGCGCGCCGAGGCGGACCAGCGGCGCGGCCGCGCCGGACGCCTGGAGCCGGGGGTATGCTACCGCCTGTGGTCGGAAGCCGAGGACCGGGCGCTGACGCCGTTTCCGCCGCCGGAGATTCTCGAAGCCGATCTCGCGCCGCTGGCGCTCGACCTGGCCGCGTGGGGCGCCGACGCCGCCGATCTGCCGTGGCTCGACGTGCCGCCCGCCGGGGCGCTCGCCCAGGCGGCGGAGCTGCTGACCGGCCTCGGCGCGCTCGACGCCGCGGGGCGGATCACTCCGCACGGCCGCGAGATGGCGGCGCTGCCGCTGCATCCGCGCCTCGCGCACATGATTCTGGCGGCGCGGGTGCACGGCCTCGGCGGCCTCGCCTGCGATGTCGCGGCGCTGCTGGAAGATCGCGACCCGCTGCGGACGCGCGGTGCCGACCTGCGCGCGCGGCTGGAGGCGTTGCGCGGCGGGTCGCCGGAGGCCGACGCCGCCGCCCTCGCCCGCGCGCGGCGGTCGGCGGCGGATTTGCGCCGCCGCCTGAAGCTCGCGCCGCCGGAGGGCGTGGGGGGCGCCGGGGCGGTGGTGGCGCTCGCGTATCCCGATCGCGTCGGCCGCCGCCGCGGCCCGGGGGCCTACACGCTCTCCGGCGGGCGCGGCGCGGTGCTGGACGAGGCCGACCCGCTCGCCGCCGAGACGTTCCTGGCGGTGGCGGACGTGGACGGCGGCGCGCAGAATGCGCGGATCTTTCTGGCCGCACCGCTGACCGCCGCCGAGATCGAGGCGCTGTTCGCGCCGGTGGAAACCGAGGTGGTGCGCTGGGATGCGCGGAGCGAGAGCGTCGTCGCCCGCCGCCAGCGGCGGTTGGGAGCGGTGGTTCTGGCCGACGCGCCGCTGCCCGCGGCCGACCCGGCGCGGCTGGCGGAAGGGCTGATCGACGGCATCCGCCAGACCGGCCTGCACGTGCTGCCATGGGATGCGGGGAGCGAACAGTTCCGCGCCCGCGTCGCGTTTCTGCGCCGCGCCGAGGGGGAACCCTGGCCCGACCTTTCCGACGCGGCGTTGCTGGCGGGGCTGGAGGATTGGCTCGCTCCCTATCTCTCCGGCCTTTCCCGGCTGGCGCAGATGAAGAAGCTGCCGTTGCGCGAGGCGTTGGCGGCGACGCTGTCGTGGGAGATGCGGCAGCGGCTCGACGCCGAGGCGCCGACCCATTACACGGTGCCGACCGGCGATCGCATCCCGCTCGACTATTCCGGCGAGGTGCCGGTCCTCGCGGTGCGGGTGCAGCAGATGTTCGGCGTCACCCGTCACCCGGCGCTGGCGGGCGGGCGGGTGCCGCTGCTGTTGCACCTGCTCAGCCCGGCGCATCGGCCGATTCAGATCACCCGCGATCTGCCGGGGTTCTGGAGCGGCAGCTATCCGGCGGTGAAGGCCGAGATGAAGGGGCGCTATCCCAAGCACCCCTGGCCCGACGATCCCGCCGCCGCCGAGCCGACGCGGCGGGCCAAGCCGAAGGGAACCTGACGCCGCGCCGGCCGGCCGTGTCGGAATCCCGACATGCGGTCTCAGGTGCGCAGCCGCACGCGACAGGCGCCGCCGATCACCATCACCTCGTTCTCGCCTGTCAATTGTCCGGGCAGCAGGTCCTGGGCGCAGAACACCTTTTCGCGCGGGAGCCGCGCCTCCAGCACGCTGTCGCCGAATTCGGAGGCGCGATCCGGATCGCGGGTGAAGGAATTCATCGCGTTCAGCACCACCGTCGCCTCGCGCTTCGACGTCCGTTCGAGGACATCGAACTCCGCAAGGCCGTTGACGCCGCGGTAGAGCGTGAGGTGGGTTTCCGGCCGCCGCGCCAGTTCGGACTGCACGAACGCGTAGAGCAGGTCGAGCTGCGCGTCGAGCGCGTGGGTGCCGTAGACGCCGCGCGCGCGTTCGGCGGCGAAGCGGGCGTCCGCCGCGGCGTCGCCCGCGTGCAGGCGGCCCTTGTGGAAGCGCGCCGCCAGGCCGAAGCGGCTCTCCACCCAGCCCTTGATCACCGCCGCCTCGCGGCCGTCGGCGTCGAAGAACCAGCCGCGCAGGATCCGCGCGTAGTCGGCGCGGGTGCGGTGGCGGTTCGGGGTGCCGCCCGCGTCCTCGGGGGTTTCGAGGCAGAAGTGGACGGTCATGTAGTCGCGGAAGCGTTCCGCCCGCGCCGCCGCATCCGGCAGCGCATCCAGCATCGCGAACAGCGCGGCGTGGAACGGGAACACGCCGTCGAGCCGCAGCGGCGACGGGTTTTCCTGGAAACTCAGGCCGCCGAGGATCTCCGGCGGCAGGTTGCAGCGGTTGATCGGCAGGCGCGCCCAGGCGGGCAGGGTGGGGGGCGGCGGTGCGGCGCGGGGGTCGTCGGCCATGTCGGGACTCGTCGGCTCTTTGTTGCGTATGCCACGCGCCGGAGCAGCGGATGCTTTCAGGAAATTAGAGCCGGGTCAGCGGGTTGTCGAGGGTTTCCGCGGTTGGCACGGGCGTTGCTGTCCTGAGGTGTCGAAGCGGTTCCGGCGGGTGGAAGCCCCCTTACGAGACACGAAGGAGAACGATCATGGCTCTGCGTCAGTGCGCGATCTACGGCAAGGGTGGCATCGGCAAGTCGACCACCACCCAGAATCTGGTGTCCGCCCTCGCCGAGGCGGGCAAGAAGGTGCTGATCATCGGTTGCGACCCGAAGGCGGATTCCACCCGGCTGATCCTCCACGCCAAGGCCCAGGACACCATCATGAGCCTCGCCGCCGAGGCGGGCTCGGTCGAGGATCTGGAGCTCGAGGACGTGCTCAAGGTCGGCTATCGCGGCATCAAGTGCGCCGAATCCGGCGGCCCCGAGCCGGGCGTCGGCTGCGCCGGGCGCGGCGTCATCACCGCCATCAACTTCCTCGAGGAGGAGGGCGCGTACGAGGAGGACCTCGACTTCGTGTTCTACGACGTGCTGGGCGACGTGGTGTGCGGCGGCTTCGCGATGCCGATCCGCGAGAACAAGGCGCAGGAGATCTACATCGTCTGCTCCGGCGAGATGATGGCGATGTACGCCGCCAACAACATTTCCAAGGGCATCGTCAAATACGCCACCACCGGCTCGGTGCGCCTGGCGGGGCTGATCTGCAACTCGCGCAAGACCGATCGCGAGGACGAACTGATCATGGCGCTAGCCGCCAAGCTCGGCACCCAGATGATCCACTTCGTGCCGCGCGACAACATCGTGCAGCGCGCCGAGATCCGCCGCATGACGGTGATCGAGTTCGACCCCACCTGCAACCAGGCCGACGAATATCGGACCCTGGCGAAAAAGATCATCGAGAACAAGAAGTTCGTGATCCCGTCCCCGCTCGAGATGGAAGAGCTGGAAGAGCTGCTGATGGAGTTCGGCATCATGGACGTCGAGGACGAGAGCATCGTCGGCAAGACCGCCGCCGAACTCGCCTGAGCCCCTGGCATCGGGTCGTTTGAACCACGTCGAAGGAGTGCCGAATATGGCCGCGTTGACGCGTGAAGAAACCCAGAACCTGATTCAGGAGGTTCTCGCGGTCTATCCCGAGAAAGCCCGGAAGGACCGCGCCAAGCACCTGATGGTCAACGACCGCTCGGTCGAAACCGCGAAGACCTGCATCACCTCCAACCGCAAGTCGCTGCCGGGGGTGATGACGATCCGGGGCTGCGCCTATGCCGGGTCCCGCGGCGTCTGCTGGGGGCCGGTCAAGGACATGATCCACGTGTCCCACGGGCCGGTGGGCTGCGGCGTCTACTCCACCATGGGCCGCCGCCACTATACCCAGGGGACCACCGGCGCCGACATCTTCACCACCATCAACGTCACCTCCGACTTCCAGGAGCGCGACATCGTCTTCGGCGGCGACAAGAAGCTGAAGACGATCATCGACGAGCTGGAAAAGCTGTTCCCGCTCGCGAAAGGCTACACCGTGCAGTCGGAATGCCCGATCGGCCTGATCGGCGACGACATCGAATCGGTGGCGAAGGTCAAGGGCGCCGAGATCGGCAAGACCATCGTGCCGGTGCGCTGCGAGGGCTTTCGCGGCGTTTCCCAGTCGCTCGGCCACCACATCGCCAACGACACCATCCGCGACTGGGTGCTGCCGACCCGCGCGGGCAAGGACGACGGCTTCGAAACCACGCCCTACGACGTCAACATCCTCGCCGACTACAACATCGGCGGCGACATCTGGCCCTCGCGAATGCTGCTGGAGGAGATCGGCCTGCGGGTGATCGCCCAGGTGCCGGGAGACGGCACCCTGATGGAGATGGAGAAGTCGATCCACGCCAAGCTCAACCTCCTCCACTGCTACCGCTCGATGAACTACGTCTCGCGGCATATGGAGGAGACCTACGGAATCCCGTGGATGGAATACAACCTCTTCGGCCCCACCAAGATCGAGGCCTCGCTGCGCGCGATCGCCGAGCGCTTCGACGACCGCATCAAGGACGGCGTCGAGCGGGTGCTGGCGAAGTACAAGCCGCAGTGGCAGGCAGTGGTCGACACCTACCGCCCGCGCCTCGAAGGCAAGACGGTGATGCTCTACGTCGGCGGCCTGCGTCCGCGCCACATCGTCGGCGCGTACGAGGACCTCGGCATGGTCGTCGTCGGCACCGGCTACGAATTCGCCCACAACGACGACTACGACCGCACGATCAAGGAAATGGGCGACGCCACCCTGATCTACGACGACGTCACCGCCTTCGAACTCGACGAGTTCGTGAAGAAGCTCAATCCGGATCTCATCGGGTCGGGGATCAAGGAAAAGTACCAGTTCCAGAAGATGGGCTTCCCCTTCCGGCAGATGCACTCCTGGGACTACTCCGGCCCCTACCACGGCTACGACGGCTTCGCGATCTTCGCCCGCGACATGGATATGACCCTCAACAATCCGTGCTGGAAAGAGATGAAGGCCCCGTGGCTGCGCCCGGCCGCGCCCGAAAGCAAGGCTGCGTAAACACAAGAACATCGCGGAGGGACTCGGTCCCTCCGCCCCTCCCGGACGTCCCGGGGGCTCGCCGCTAAGCGGTGCCGTGCGCGAAAACCGGACGCAACGGGATGCAAGGGCCCCCGGCCCTTGCCGGGTGCGGGCGGAGCCCGCGGGTTTTCAGGATTTGGCCCCCGGCGACCACGCAGAAGTGGCGCGGGAAGGAGAGACGCCATGAGCCAGACGATCGAGAATATCAAGCCGGGCTACCCGCTGTTCCTGGACGAGGACTACCAGGCGATGTTCGCGGGCAAGCGGGCGAACTTCGAGGAAGCGCCCTCGCCCGAAAAGGTGCGCGCGGTGTTCGAATGGACCACCACCTCCGAGTACAAGGATCTGAACTTCGCCCGCGAGGCGGTGACGATCGCCCCCGCGAAGGCCTGCCAGCCTTTGGGCGCGGTGCTGTGCGCGCTCGGGTTCGAGAAGACCCTCCCCTACGTGCACGGTTCGCAGGGGTGCGTCGCCTATTTCCGCACCTACTTCAACCGTCACTTCAAGGAGCCGATCGCCTGCGTCTCGGATTCGATGACCGAGGATGCGGCGGTGTTCGGCGGCCACAACAATATGTATCAGGGGCTGGAGAACGCCTTCGCGCTCTACAAGCCGGAGATGATCGCGGTCTCCACCACCTGCATGGCGGAGGTGATCGGCGACGACCTCAACGCCTTCATCGCCAACGCCAAGAAGGAAGGGCACGTGCCGCAGGATCTGGCGGTGCCGTTCGCGCATACGCCGTCGTTCGTCGGCAGCCACGTGGTGGGCTGGGACAACATGATGGAAGGCATCCTGCGCGGCCTCACCGCCCAGGCGATGGAGGGCAAGGCGCCTGGGTCCAACGGCAGGATCAATATCGTGCCGGGCTTCGAGACCTATCTCGGCAACTACCGCGTGATCCGGCGCATGCTCGACGAGATGGACGTGCCGCACACCCTGCTGAGCGACCCGAGCGAGGTGCTCGACACCCCGGCGGACGGCGAATACCGGATGTATGCGGGCGGCACCACGCAATACGAGGTGAAGGACGCGCCCAACGCCGTCGACACCCTGCTGCTGCAGCCGACGCAGCTGACCAAGACCCGCAAGGTGGTGAAGGAGTTGTGGAACCAGCCCGCGACGCCGGTGGTCTACCCGCTCGGCCTCGCCGGAACCGACGCCTTCCTGATGACGGTCTCCGCCCTCACCGGCAAGCCGATCCCCGACAGCCTGACCAAGGAGCGCGGCCGCCTCGTCGACATGATGACCGACAGCCATCCCTGGCTGCACGGCAAGACATTCGCGCTCTGGGGCGACTCGGATTTCGTTCTCGGCATGGTGCGCTTCCTGCTGGAGCTGGGGGCCGAGCCGACCCACATCCTCTGCGCCAACGCCAACAAGAAGTGGGAGAAGGAGGTCCGCAAGGTGCTGGACGCCTCGCCCTTCGGGACGCGGGGCGAAATCCATACCGGCAAGGACCTGTGGCACGTGCGCTCGCTGGTGTTCGCCGAACGGCCGGACTTCATGATCGGCAACTCCTACGGCAAGTTCATCCAGCGCGATACCCGGGCGCTCGACCCGGCGTTCGAGGTGCCGTTGATCCGCATCGGCTTCCCGATCTTCGACCGTCACCATCTCCACCGCGCCACCACCCTCGGCTACGAAGGGGCGATGCAGGTGCTCACCACCCTGGTCAACGCGGTGCTCGAAAAGCTCGACCAGGAAACGGGCTTGCTGGGGCAAACCGACTTCAACTACGATCTGGTTCGCTAAGGTTTCCCAGGCGGGAGCCGTGCCGGGCGTGCCCCCGGTCGGCCTCCGTCCCGGGCCTCCGGGGGAGGCCGTAGCGCCGCGAAGGAGAGCGCGATGCCGAGTGTGATGGTGCGACGCAACGACGAGGGCAAGCTCCTGTTCTACGTCGCCAAGAAGGACCTCGAAGAGGTCGTCACGGCGGTCGAGATCGACACCGCGGAAGAATGGGGCGGGGAGGTCACCTTAAGCGACGGCGAGAGGTTCCACATCGAACCGATCAGCCCGCCGCCCGCTTTCCCGGCCACGTTGCGCTTCAGGCGCATCGACTGAACCCCGCGCCGCGGTGCCCGCGCGGCGTTAGCGTAGACGTTATTGAGAGGACCAAGCCATGGCCATGAAGATCGACAAGGACGCATGCGTCGCCTGCGGCGAATGCGAAGCGGTGTGCCCGAACGGCGCGATTTCGCCGTCGAAGGGGGTGTATGTCGTCGACCCGGCGAAGTGCACCGAGTGCAAGGGCGAGGCCGACGCGCCGCAGTGCATGGAAGCCTGCCCCGACGGCTGCATCGACTACGCCGCCTGAGGCGTTGCGAACGGGGGCCGGGAGACCGGCCCCCGCAATCGTTTCCGCGGGGAGGGTGCCGATGTCCGAGACCGAACGTCCGATCACCGAAGCCGTCGCCCTGCGCATCGGGCTGGCCGCCCGCGCGCTGCCCGACGTCGAGCCGTCGCGGCTGGTGCAGGTGCTGCTCGACGTCACCGGCGGCGCGCCGCCCACGCCCGCCGCGCTGCAGGCCCTCACCGTCCGCCGCCTGAAGACGGCGCTCGACGGCGCGCTCTCCGATCAGCCGTCCGACCAGCTCAAGACGGCGGTCGCCTACCTGCGCGGCGAGGCCCGCGTCACCGAGGTCGCGGCCGACCTGCCGGTGCCCGCTCCCTATGCCGAGGGCGACATGCCCGGTTCGATCCGCGTCGCCCTGGCGTCCAATGTCGCCGAGAGTCTCGACGGCCATTTCGGCACTTGCGCGCGGTTCCTGATCTATCAGGTGAACGCCGAGGAGGCGCGGCTGATCGACGTGCGCCACGCCGAGAGCGGGCGCACCGAAGCGCGGGACAAGAACGACCTGCGCGCCGAACAGATCCGCGATTGCCACCTGCTCTACGTCGTCTCGATCGGCGGCCCGGCGGCGGCCAAGGTGGTGCGGCACGCCGTCCACCCGGTCAAACGCGTCGAAGGCGGCGAGGCGCGGGCGGTACTCGGCGAACTGCGGGCGGCGCTGCGGTCGCCGCCGCCGTGGCTCGCCAAGGCGATGGGCGTCGCCTGCGCGCCCGCCTGGAGCGATGCGGATGATTGACCGCGAGACGATGACCCGCGTCCTCGCCGTCGTCGCGCAAGCCGAGGTGCGCGAGGTGGAGGCGATCGCCGCGGCGCTCAGGGCGGAGATCGACGGCCTGATCGTCTCCACCTGCGACGACGGCGACATTTGCGGCGTCAGGCCGCTCGCCGAAACCCCGGGCGTCAACCTTTACCTGCTGTCGTCCTCCGGCGCCTGCCTCGGCCTCACCCGCGACCCCGAGATGGCCCTGGGCGTGGTCCTGGCGCAGGTGACGCCGGAAGATTAGCGCATGCTTTCCCATTGCCGCCCGGAGCTCCCATGCAGCTTTTCTGTCAAAGTCGTCCGGACGTTCTCGAACTCGTCGCGCCGGTTCTGGAGGCCCGCCCGGGAGCGGTGCTGCTGGCCCAGAGCCCGGTGTTTCCCGGCGGCGGCGGGCAGTTGATGGACAAGGCGACCCTCGCATGGGACGGCGGCGAGGCGGCGCTCACCGCGGTGGCCCCCGATCCGCGCGGCTGGTGGCACCTGTTCGCAGGCGAGGCGGAAGTCGTCGGGCCGGTGCGGATCTCGGTCGAGGCCGAATTCCGCGCCCTGATGCGCGAACTGCACACCCTCGCCCACGTCGCCAACGCGGTGGTGTTTCAGGAATTCGGCGGCGCGCTGTTGACCGGTGCGCAGCTCAATGCCGACGCGACCTTCCGCCTCGATTTCGATCTGCCGGGGGCGGAGAACGCCGAGCGCCTGCGCGCGCTCGACGGTCCGATCAACGACGCGATCCGTCAGGACTTCCCGGTGCGCGCCTTCCACATGGATTGGCAGGAGGCCAACGCCACGCCCGGCCTGTTCCGCTCGAAAAGCGTCGCACCGCCGAAGGGCGACGACGGCCGGGTGCGGATCGTCGAGATCGCCGGGCTCGACAAACAGGGCTGCGGCGGCACCCATCTCGGGTCCACCGGACAGGCGCGCCCGGTGAGGGTGCTGAAGGTGGAGAACAAGGGCCGCCAGAATCGCCGCATCCGGCTCGGCTGCGCGGGCTGAGCCGCCTCTCGACGCCGCCGCCGCCGGGGGTATACTTGCCGCTTCCACCGGGCGCATCCGCGCCCGTTTCCGAGGATGCCCGCAGAATGCTGAAACTCACCCGTCGCGCCTTCGCCGTGTTCGCCCTCGCTCTGTCTCTCGGCGCCGCGCCGGCGCTGGCGAAGACCGGCTCGATCCACCTTCCCTCCGGCGCGAGCATGGCCACGGTGGGCGGCCACGTCGTGCGCGGCAAGACCCAGGGCTGGCGCGTCAACGGCAAGCAGGGGCGCACCTTCGCGGTCACGCTCGAAAGCACCGGAAACGCCGCGATCATGCAGATCCGCGAACCCGGCAAGGACGCCGGATACCTCCCCGGCGCGGGGCGGCAGAACGAGGCCCGCTCCTGGAGCGGCAAGCTCCCCGCCGACGGCAGTTATCTCATCGAGGTGATCGCCGTCCAGGCGGAAGCCGACTACACCCTGCGCGTCGAGGTGAAGTAGGGCGATGGCGATGTCAGAAGGCTTCGCCCGCACCCCCGAGCCACCCTATTACGCGGTGATTTTCTCCGCGACCCGCACTGCGGGCGACCACGGCTACGCCGCGATGGCCGAGGAGATGCTCGCCCTCGCTCTCGAACACCCCGGCTGCCTCGGCGCAGAAAGCGCGCGCGGGCCGGATGGCTTCGGCATCACCGTCTCCTATTGGGAGAGCGAAGCCGCGATCGCCGCCTGGAAAGCCGACGCTCGCCACCGCGTCGCCCAGCGTCTCGGCATCGCCCGCTGGTACGAACACTACGAACTGCGGGTGGCGAAGGTCGAACGGGCGTATGGCGGGCCGGACCGGCAATAAACAATATTTGTGTGTGATATTTTATAATATACATATTTTGTTGCAATGACGCCGTTTCTCCCCCACCTTCGAGTCTTCACGGCAGCGAAGGTGAGCGGCGATGAGCAAGGTTTACGTGATCCACGAGAACGACGCCTGGATGGGACCGTTCCGGGAGGCGTTCGCGCGCGAGGGCGTGCCGTTCGCCGAGTGGCACCTCGACGCGGGCACGCTCGATCTTTCGGAAGCTCCGCCGGAGGGGGTGTTCTACAACCGCATGAGCGCGTCGTCGCACACCCGCGGCCACCGCTATGCGCCCGAATACACCGCCTGCGTCCTCGCTTGGCTCGAAGCCCACGGCCGCACCGTTGTCAACGGCAGCCGCGCCCTCGCCCTCGAAATCAACAAGGTGGCGCAGTACGCGTCGCTCGAGGCCTTCGGCATCCGCACCCCGCGCACCGTCGCCGCCCTCGGCCGCGACGAGATCCGCGCCGCCGCCGAGAGCTTCGGCGACGCGCCCTTCATCACCAAGCACAATCGCGCGGGCAAAGGCCTCGGCGTGCGCCTGTTCCGCAGCCAGGAGAGCTTCCGCGCCCACTTCGACTCGGCGGAGTTCGCGCCTTCGGTCGACGGCATCATGTTGCTTCAGCAATACGTCGCCGCGCCCGAGCCGTTCATCACCCGCGTCGAGTTCGTCGGCGGCGAACTCGTCTACGCGGTGCGGGTGGACAGCTCCCAGGGCTTCGAACTCTGCCCGGCCGACGCCTGCCGCGTCGACGACGCGTTCTGCCCGGTCGGCGAAACCGCGCCCGCGATGTTCGAGATCATCCCGGGCTTCGACCACCCGCTGGTGCCGAAATGGCAGGCGTTCCTCAAGGCCAACGGCATCGGCGTTTCCGGCATCGAGTTCATCGTCGATGCCGACGGCACGCCCTATACCTACGACGTCAACACCAACACCAACTACAATTCCGACGCCGAAACCCGCGCCGGACTTTCCGCTCCCACCCGTCTCGCCCGCTACCTCGGCGATCTGCTCGCCGCCGCCCCGGTCCGACGGCGGGCGTAACGCAGGCCAGGGTTCCAAGAAAAAGGGCCTCCGCAAGGGAGGCCCTTTTTCTTGGAAAGTGGACGGGTTCGGGGCAACGCGCCCCGAGTCGCGCTCACCGCACCGGCGGGTTGGCGGTGTAGCCGCGCTGGCATTCCGGCGCCTGTTCGACGGCGCGGTGGAACTGTTCGAGGGTCGGCGCGGAGACGACGACGCCGCCCGAGCCGGAGCCACAGGTGGTGTTCCAGACGTTGGACAGGCGCACCGTGGTGGCGTCGGTGGAGGAGCAGGCGGAGAGCGCCGCGACGAGGCCGGCGGCGGCGGCGAGGGGAAGGAGTTTCATGATCTGAACCTGATGGAGAACTGCGGCGCGAGGCCGCCCGGGAGGAAGGTATAGGCGCGCGCGAGCGACAGAGGAAGCCCCCGGAACCGGAAAATCGTGCCGGATGCGCCGGGCGCCCGGAGGGAAAGCCCCCCGGGCGCCCGGCGTTCCCGGAAAGCAGGCGGGTCAGCCGAGAACGCCGAAGAATGCGAACAGCAGCACCACGGCTACGCCGCAGGGCGGCACGAGGAGGAGGCGGTAGAACAGCTTGTTGCGCTCGCTGTCCTCGGAGACGCCCGCCAGCGCCAGCGCGCCCGCCGACGAGAACGGCGAGAATCCGGTCATCGACGCGCACAGCATGATGATCGAGAACAGCAGGGTCGGGCTGGTTCCGGTCTGCTCCGAAAGACCGGGGACGATCGGATAGAGGGTGGGCATCACTACTCCGAGGGTGCTGGAGAAGAAGCTCATCAGACTGGAGGAGACGCCGGTGGCGTAAGGCGCGGACGTCTGGGTGACGTGCTGGCCGAGCCAGGCGGAGAGCGCGGTGACGGTGCCGGCCTTGACCGCGACGGAAATCAGCATGCCGACGCCGCAGATCAGGAAGATCACCGACCACGGCACCTTGGCGAGGGCGTCCTTCTCGCTGGCGAGGCCGAGGATCGAGGCGATCACCGCGCCGATGATGGCGATGAAGGTGGCGTCGACGTGCTTGGCGAGCCAGGCCAGCACCGGCTGCCCCGGGATCATCGCGAGCAGGATGGGCGGCAGGACGATGCTGCCGACGACCGCCGCGATCAGCCACAGGGTCTTGCGCTGCTGCGGGGTGAAGGGCTGGGGCGCGTCGATGTCGCCGGTTTCGAGCCGGTAGCCCTTGAGCGCGACGTAGGCGGCGAGGAACACCACGGTCTGCATCAGGAAAGAATCGAACAGCAGGGTCCGGGTGTAGGCGGCGGCGGTGGCGGCGTCGTAGCCCGCCTGTTCGAAGATGCCCTGCGCGACCCGGCCGCCGAGGCTGATGCTGTCGAAGGTGGTGGCCATGCCGCCGCACACCAGCAGCACCGCCGCGAGCACGCGGTTCATGCCGGTGCGGCTGGCGACCGACATCACGAACGGCGCGAGAAACACGTAGACCGCGTAGTGCCCCGGGCCGATGCCTGAGATCGCGGCGACGATGGCGTAGAGCGCGAACGGGATCAGCGCCGGAGACTTGCGCGCGGCATAGACCGAGCGGTGTGCCACCTGTTCCATGGTGCCGTTGGAGATTGCGAAACCGAAGAAGAAGGTGACGGCGAAGATGATGAAGAACAGGTTGAGCGGCCAGAACGAAATCAACTGCTTGACCGAGATGTCCATCAGGCCGACGCCGATCAGGTAGCTGAACCCGATGGCGAGGAAGCCGATGTTGATGCGGAGCAGGTAGCCGATGCCGATCGACAGGACGATGGCGAGGACGATGGTGAGGGTGAGCATGTGACGAAGGTCTCCGAAGTGCCGGATCGGGGGCGGGCGGAGGGCGCGGCTCAGCCCGCCCGGCGGACCAGCCATGGGGTTTCGCGCCGCCGCCGCGCTTCGTGATCGCGGATGCGGTCGACTTCGAGCAGCGTCAGTTCGACGTCGTCGAGGCCGGTGAGCAGGCAATGCTTCCGGAATGCGTCGATCTCGAAGCGCCAGACCTCGCCGGTGGCGGGCGCGCGGACCGTCTGTTCCGGCAGATCGATGTCGAGCGAGAAACCCTCGACCGTGCGGACGAGACCGAACAGATGGTCGATCGTCGCGCCGGACAGGGTGAGCGGCAGGATGCCGTTCTTGATGCAGTTGTTGCGGAAGATGTCGGCGAACGAAACGCCGACGAGGGCGCGGAATCCGTAATCCTCGATCGCCCAGACGGCGTGCTCGCGGCTCGACCCGCAGCCGAAGTTCTCGCGGCACAGGAGGATGCTCGCTCCGGCGTAGCGCGGCCGGTTGAGCGGAAAGTCGGGATTGCGGGGGCGCTCCGAGCAGTCGGCGTCGGGTTCGCCGTCGTCGAGGTAGCGCCAGCTGTCGAACAGATTCTTGCCGAATCCGGTGCGCTTGATCGACTTCATGAACTGCTTGGGGATGATCGCGTCGGTATCGACGTCGCGCCGGTCGAGCGGGGCCACCAAGCCGCGCACGCGTTCGAAGGCCTTCATCGCCGGTCTCCCTGGAATTCGCGGACGTCGACGAAGCGGCCGGCGATCGCCGCCGCTGCCGCCATCGCCGGGCTGACGAGGTGCGAGCACCCGCCCGCGCCCTGACGGCCTTCGAAGTTGCGGTTCGAGGTCGAGGCGCAGCGTTCGCCGCGTCCGAGACGGTCGTCGTTCATGCCGAGGCACATCGAACATCCGGCGTCGCGCCATGCGAACCCGGCGTCGCGGAACACCCGGTCGAGCCCCTCGCGTTCGGCGGCGGCCTTGACCTGCCCCGAGCCCGGCACCACCAGCGCCAAGGCGATGTTCGGCGCGACGCGGCGGCCGCGCACCACCTCGGCGGCGATGCGCAGATCCTCGATGCGGGCGTTGGTGCACGAGCCGATGAAGATCTTGTCCGGGCGGATTTCGGAGATCGGCGTGCCGGGGGCGAGATCCATGTAGGCGAGTGCGTTGCGGAACGCGTCTCGGCGGGTCGGATCGGCGATCGCGTCGGGATCGGGGACGACGCCGTCGATCGGGCTCGACATGTCGGGCGAGGTGCCCCAGGTGACGCGCGGCGCGATCTCTTCGGCGGCGAGCGCGATTTCCGCGTCGAACGCCGCGCCGGGGTCGGAGACGAAGCCGCGCCAGTATCGTTCCGCCGCGTCCCGGTCGGGTTCCGCGGGTGCGCCCGGGCGGCCGCGCAGATAGGCGACGGTGGTGTCGTCGACGCCGATCAGCCCGACCCGCGCACCGGATTCGATCGACATGTTGCAGAGCGTCATGCGGGCTTCCATGGATAGCGCCGCGATCGCCTCGCCCGCGAACTCGAGGGCGTGGCCGACGCCGCCGGAGGCGCCGATGCGGGCGATCACCGCGAGCGCCAGATCCTTGGCGGAGACGTGCGCGCCGAGCCGGCCGGAGACGGTGACGCGCATCGCCTTGAGCGGCGACATCCGCAGACACTGGGTGGCGAGGACGTGCTCGATCTCCGAGGTGCCGACGCCGAAGGCGAGGGTGGCGAACGCGCCGTGGGTGCTGGTGTGGGAATCGCCGCACACCACCGTCATGCCCGGTTGGGTGAAGCCGAGCTCGGGCGCGACGACGTGGAGGATGCCCTGGTGCGGATCGGTCATGCCGTAATGGCGGATGCCGAGGCGCGCGCAGTTTTCGGCGAGGGTTTCCACCTGACGCCGCGCCAGCGGGTCGGCGATGCCGCGTTCGCGCGCGGCGGTGGGAACGTTGTGGTCGGCGGTGGAGACGATCGAATCGATCCGCCACGGCGCTCGGCCGCGCAGCGCCAGGCTCTCGAACGCCTGCGGACTGGTGACTTCGTTGACGAGGTGCAGGTCGACGTAGATCAACGCCGCGCCGTCGTCGGTTTCGGACACCACGTGGGCGTCCCACAATTTCCGCAGCAAGGTCTTCGGTTGTGCCATGCGCTGCCTCCCGGTTTCTTGTGCGGGCATGGTGAAGCCGAACTTTCGGGTGGCAAAGCAGTAAACCGCGATGGCGCCATCGCGCGATTCGATGCCGGAACGCGCGGCGACGCGACGGTTGCGTCAGCGAGTCGGGCCGGGGTCGCGGCGGCGCCGCAGCGCGGGATCCTGCCACGCGGCGGCGGAGCCGAGATGATCGACCAGCAGCCGCGCCGCAGGGCTCAGGTCGGCATAGCGGCGGACGCACATCTTGATCTCCCGCGCCGCCCACGGGTCTTCGAGGCGGATCACCGCGAGGTCGAGGCGCTGGGCGTATTGCCGGGCGAGGTCCTCGGGCATCAGCGCGAGGCCGAGCCCGGCGTCGACCATCATCGCGAGAACGTCGTAGCTCGCGACGTTCATGCGGATCCTGAGCGGGCGGTCGGCCTCGGCGGCGGCGCGCGCCATCTGGACGCTGAGCGCGCTGTCCACCCGCATGCCGATGAAAAAGTGGTCGAGGGTTTCGACGAAGCGTACCCCGGTGCGAACGCGCAGCGGGTGGCCGCCCGGCACCAGCAGCGCGAGGCGGTCGCGCCGGTAGTTGAGAATTTCGAGCGGAGCGGAGTGGTCGCCGAAGGTGAAAATGCCGATGTCCGCCGCATTTTCGGCGACCGCGCGCAGGGTTCGGGTGCTGACGTTCTCGTCGAGATGGATGTTGACCTGCGGGTGCTGGGCGGTGAAGCGCTTCAGATCCTGCGGCAGGAATTGCGAAAGCGACGAAATGTTGGCGTAGACCCGCACGTCGCCCCTCACCCCTTCGTTGAAATCCTTCATTTGCAGCGGGATATCGTCGAGTCCGCGCAGGGCGCGGCGAGCGAGGCTGAGCAGCGCGAGCCCGGCGGCGGTGGGGACGACGCCGCGGTTGGTGCGCGTCAAAAGCTCCGCGTTGAGGGATTGCTCCAGTTCGCTCAAGCGCTTGCTCACCGCGGCGGCGGCGATGTGCTCGGAGGCGGCGACGGCGGTGATGCGTCCCTCCTCGACCGTGCGGACGAACAGTCTCAACGAGAGTGGGTCCATCTTTCCCCCGGCGTGGCGGCGTTTTTCGAACACGGGCATGCGGCGACAGCATACCCGTGCGTTCGCGCGCGCGACAGGGGCAAGCGCGCGGTGTGTCCGGACCCGCCTGGCCGGGTGGGGCGGGTTCGGCTGGATCGGAGACTCGCGAACCCGTATCATCGCCGCGTGGAATTTCACGGAAGGAGCACCCGATGGCCGACGAAATCGCCGTTCTGCTGGACCTGGACGGCACGCTGATCGATTCCCGCGACACCGTGGTGACGTGCATGCGCGCGGCGCTGGCCGATATCGGCCGCACGCTGCCGGAGGACGAAACCCTCGACTGGATCGTCGGCCCGCCGCTGGTGGACAGCATCGGCGCGCTGCTGGCGCGCTGGGGCGACGATCGGGTGGCCGAGTGCCTGAAAGGCTACCGTGCGCACTATGCCCGCCACATGGCCGACCCGAGCCCGGTGTTTCCGGGCTACGACGGCGTGCTGGAGGGGATGGTGAAGGCCGGGCGGAAGCTCTACCTCGCGACCTCGAAGGCGCTGCCGTTCGCGCGGATGATTCTCGACGCGCACGGTCTGTCGTCGCTGTTTTCGGGGTTCCACGGCGCGGATATGAACGACCGCAATTCGGAAAAGTCCGAGATCGTCGCCGCGGCGCTGCGGGAGCACAGCATCGACCCGTCGCGCGCGGTGATGGTGGGCGACCGCCGCTACGACGTCGCGGGCGCGCAGGCCAACAAGGTGCGTTCGCTCGGCGTGCTGTGGGGCTACGGCGGCCGCGAGGAACTGACCGCGGCGGGGGTGGACGCTCTGGTCGCCCGCCCCGCCGACCTGCCCGACGCGATCGCCGCGATGTTCGCCCCGGCGTGATCAGCGCATCAGCACCAGTTCCTCGGCCATCGTCGGGTGCAGGGCGACGGTGGCGTCGAACTGCGCCTTGGTGAGCCGCGCCTTCACCGCCACCGCCGCGGCCTGGAGGATTTCCGGCGCGTCGGGACCGATCATGTGCAGGCCGAGCACCTCGTCGGTGACGCCGTCGACGATCATCTTGTAGAGGGCGCGCTCGTCGCGCTGGGCGAGGGTGTTCTTCATCGGCCGGAAGTCGGCGGTGAACACCTCGACCATGCCGTGGCGCGCACGCGCCTCCGCCTCGGTCAGCCCGACCGCGGCGATCGGCGGATGGCTGAACACCGCCGAGGGGATGCAGCCGTAGTCGACGCGGGACGGCCGGTCGCCGAACTGGGTGTCGGCGAAGGCCTGCCCCTCGCGGATCGCCACCGGGGTGAGCTGGACGCGGTCGGTGACGTCGCCGACCGCGAACACCGACGGCACCGAGGTGCGGCCGTCGTCGCCGACCACGATCGCGCCGTTGCGGCCGAGTTCGACGCCGAGCGCCTCCAGGCCCAGTCCGGCGGAGTTGGGGCGGCGGCCGATCGCGAACAGCACCGCGTCGGCGGGAATCGGATCGCCCTTGTCGGTGTGGACGATCAGGGTCCGGTCCTGCCGCTGTTCGATGCGCTCGAACGCGGTGTGGAAGCGGAAGACGATGCCCTTGCGCTTGGAAATCTCGACGAGCCGGGCGCGCACGTCGGCGTCCCAGCGGCGGAGGATCTCGCCGCCGCGCAGGACCATCGTCACCTCGCAGCCGAGGCGGTTGAAGATTCCCGCGAACTCGTTGGCGATGTACCCGCCGCCGGCGATGACGATGCGGCGCGGCAGCCGGGCGAAGTGGAACACTTCGTTGGAAGAGACGCCGAGATCCGCGCCGGGGAAGGTGGGCAGCTCCGGGCGGGCACCGGTGGCGATCAGGATCGTGCGCGCGGTGTGGCGGGAGCCGTCGGCCAGTTCCACCTCCTGCGGACCGGTGAGCTGGGCGCGCTGGTGGAAGGCGCGCACGCCGTTGCGGGCGAGGAGGTCGCGATAGAGATCCTCGAGGCGGGTCACCTCGGCCTGCACTTCGTCGCGCAGGGCGGGCCAGTCGAAGGTGCAGTCGGGCACGCACCAGCCGAAGCGCCGCGCGTCGCGCAGGTCCTCGGCGAAGGCCGCGCCGGTCACCAGCAGCTTCTTCGGCACGCAGCCGCGGATCACGCAGGTGCCGCCGAGGCGGTAGTCCTCGGCGAGCGCCACCTTCGCGCCGTGGCCGGCGGCGACGCGCGCGGCGCGCACGCCGCCCGAGCCGCCGCCGACGACGAACAGGTCGTAATCGAATTCGGGCATGGGGATCTCCTCAGGCGTCGGACCCTGAGGAGGTGGGCGGCGACGCCGCCCGCCTCAACCCCTTGTTTCAGTAGATCGCGCGGTAAAGCGCCTCGATCTCGGCGACGTCGGTCCGGCGCGGGTTGCCGCCGGTGCAGACGTCGGCGAACGCCGCCTGCGCGAGCGCCGGAATGTCCGCCTCCTTCACCCCCACCTCGCGCAGCGACCGCGGAATGCCGACGTCGCGGCCGAGTTGCGCCACCGCCTCGACCACCGCCTCGCGCACCTCGGCGATCGGCTTGCCGTCGCAGTCGGCGAGCCCCATCGCCCGGGCGATGTCGCGGAAGCGCTCGCCGGTGAAGTCGGCGTTGTAGGCCATCACCGTCGGCAGCAGGATCGCGTTGGCGACGCCGTGCGGGGTGTCGTAGAACGCGCCCAGGGGATGCGCCATGCCGTGCACCAGCCCGAGCCCGACGTTGGAGAAGCCCATTCCCGCCACGTATTGCCCGAGCGCCATCTCCGCCGCGCCTTCGGGATCGCCCGCGCACGAGGCGCGCAGCGAACGGGCGATGATCTCGATCGCCTTGAGATGCAGGGCGTCGGGCAGTTCCCACGCGCCCTGGGTGAGGAAGCCCTCGATCGCGTGGGTGAGGGCGTCCATGCCGGTGGCGGCCTTGAGCGGCTTCGGCATGCTCGCCATCAGTTCGGAATCGACGATCGCGACGATCGGGATGTCGTGCGGATCGATGCAGACGAACTTGCGGCGGTTCTCGGTGTCGGTGATGACGTAGTTGATCGTCACCTCCGCCGCGGTGCCCGCGGTGGTGGCGAGTGCGATGATCGGCACCGCGGGCTTCTTCGTCGCCGCGAAGCCTTCGAGGCTGCGGATGTCGGAAAACTCGGGGTTGTTGGCGACGATGCCGATCGCCTTCGCGGTGTCCTGCGGCGAGCCGCCGCCGATCGCCACGAGATAGTCGGCCTTGGCGCGCACGAAGGCTTCGAGCCCCTCCCGCACCACCGCGATCGTCGGGTTGGGCATCACCTTGTCGAAGATCTCGTAACGCAGCCCGGCGGCGTCGAACAGTTCGGTGACCATGTCGACCACGCCCGCCTTCATCAGCGCCGCGTCGGTGACGACGAAGCCCTTCGCGAAGCCGCGGCGTTTCACTTCCTCGACCGCCTGGGCGCGTGCGCCCGGGCCGAAATACGAGGTCTCGTTCAATATCATTCTCGCGACCATGTGGTTTCCCTCCTGTTCCGAACCCTCCCGCGGGCATTCTACTCGCGATTGGGCGGCGGCCGCACGAAATCGCTTTCAGGGAGAGGTGGCCCATGCGTTTCGCACGGCATCCCGTCCGTGAACGCGTTCGAGGCGGCGGACGATGAAGTGCCCCTCGGCCATCGCCTGGAAGTGGCGGATGAAGATCGCGTTGACCGCCGCGCCGCCGATCGCGCCGATCACCGGCACCGTCTGCGCCGCGAGCTTTTCGGAGTACTGCACGCCGAGGCGCTCGGCGACGCGGCGGATCCACGCCACCAGAATCGGCGCGGCCGGGCCGCCGCCCGCGGCGAGGAAGTCGGCGGAGGCCTTGACCTGCTGCGCAAGTGCGCCGCGCACCGCGAAGTAGCCGGTGTCGGCGGCGTCGTCGGCCTCGCCGGGGCCGCCGAGGGCGAACACCTCGAGGCAGGCGAGCACGGTTTCCGGCGCGGCGGGATCCTCGCCCTCGGCGCGGGCGATCGCCGCGATCGAGCGGAAGATCGTGGCGGTGGTGAACGGGACCTCCACCAGCATCGTCAGCGGCCCGAAGGCTCCGGCGACGCCGCCCGCGAGTCCGGCGGCGAGGGCGTGGGCGTCCCGGGCCGGGGGACCGGTGGCGTCGAGGGTGGCGGCGGCGGCGGTGGCGATCCGCAGCAGCGTCGCCTCGATCGTCGCGCCGAGGCGGCGGGTCACCGCCTCGGGCAGCGTGCGCAAGGCATAGGCGACCGGCGCGCCCAGACGGGCGGCGAGCTGCGCGGCCAGCCCCGGGGTTTCCAGCAGCGACCGGGCGCGGGCGAGATCGGCGAGGTCGTCGGGAGCGAGCGGCATCGGCGGTCTCCTCTGCGGAGGCGGAAAGGGGGAGGTGGGGGGCCGACACGCGGGTGTCCAGTTGTCGCAGATGCGACAGCGCGCGGCGCGGCCAACCCGGGGCGATTCCACGACTTCGGACTTGGCATGGCGGTTGCTGCGGACGCGATCGTGTAGCAACCGCCGCGAACCGGAGCGACGCCGATGACACCACGGGATCTCCGCGCCCTCATGGACGAACCCGCCTGCGCCCACAACGGCAAGGCCAAGTCGGGCTGCGCTCGCCCCAAGCCGGGCGCGGCGGCGGGCGGCTGCGCCTTCGACGGCGCGCAGATCGCGCTGCTGCCGATCGCCGACGTCGCCCACATCGTTCACGGCCCGATCGGCTGCGCCGGCGCGAGCTGGGAGAACCGCGGCACCCGCTCCACCGGCCCGGCCCTCTATGCCGTGGGCATGACCACCGACCTCACCGAGCAGGACGTGATCATGGGGCGCGGCGAAACGCGCCTGTTCCACGCCATCAAGCAGGCGGTCGCGACCTACGATCCGGCGGCGGTGTTCGTCTACGCCACCTGCGTTCCCGCCCTGACCGGCGACGACATGGCGGCGGTGTGCAAGGCGGCGGAGGCGGCGTTCGGCACGCCGGTGGTGGCGGTGGAGGCGGCCGGGTTCTGCGGCACCAAGAACATCGGCAACCGTCTCGCGGGCGAGGCGATGATCCGGTCGGTGATCGGCACCCGCGAACCCGACCCGGTGCCGGACTCCGCACGCCGCCCCGGCATCGCGGTTCACGACGTCAACCTGATCGGCGAATACAACATCGCGGGCGAGCTCTGGCACACCCTGCCGCTGCTCGACGAACTCGGGATCCGCGTGCTCTGCACCCTGTCGGGGGATGCGCGCTATCGCGAGGTGCAGACGATGCACCGCGCCGAGGCGACGATGGTGGTGTGCTCGAAGGCGTCGCTCAACGTCGCCCGTCATCTCGAACGCGTCTGGGGCGTGCCGTGGTTCGAGGGCAGTTTCTACGGCGTCGCCGACGTCTCCCGCGCGCTGCGCGATTTCGCCCGCCTGATCGGCGATCCGGACCTGACCGCCCGCACCGAGGCGTTGATCGCCCGCGAGGAGGCGAAGGCCGATGCGGCGCTCGCGCCCTGGCGCGCGCGGCTCGCGGGCAAGCGGGTGCTGCTCTATACCGGCGGGGTGAAATCGTGGTCGGTGGTGTCGGCGTTGCAGGATCTCGGCCTGACGGTGGTTGCCACCGGTACCCGGAAATCCACCGAGGAGGACAAGGCGCGGATTCGCGATCTGATGGGGGAGAACGCGGTGATGATCGCCGAGGGATCCGCCCCCGCGCTGCTGAAGGCGGTGAAGGATCTGCGCGCCGACATCCTGATCGCGGGCGGTCGCAACCTCTACACCGCGCTGAAGGCGCGCCTGCCGTTCCTCGACATCAACCAGGAGCGCGAGTTCGCCTACGCCGGATACGCCGGGGTCGCCGAGTTGGCGCGCCGCCTCGCGCTCTCCCTCGAAAGCCCGATCTGGCCCGCCGTGCGCGCCGCGCCGCCGTGGCGCGCCGCCGTTGAAGAGGTTCCGCAGGAGGCCGCGCAATGACCGAGATCCTCAAACGCTCCAAGGCGCTGTGCGTCAATCCGCTGAAGGCGTCGAGCACCCTCGGGGCGAGCCTCGCGTTTCTGGGCGTCGCCCGGGCGATGCCAATGATCCACGGCAGCCAGGGCTGCACCGCCTTCGGCAAGGTGTTCTTCGTCCAGCATTTCCAGGAGCCGATCGCGCTTCAGACCTCGGCCCTCGATCAGATCGGCACGGTGATGGGGTCCTACGACAATCTCATCGAGGGGCTCGCGACGATCTGCGGCAAATCGTCGCCGGAGCTGGTCGGCGTGCCGACCTCGGGCCTCGCCGAGGTTCAGGGGTTCGACGTCGCGATGGGGGTGCGGGAATTCCGCGGCCGTCACCCCGAGTTCGACGGCATCGCGGTGGTGCCGGTGAGCACGCCGGATTTCCGCGGATGTCTCGAAACCGGTTTCGCCGACGCCGCGCTCGCGACGATCCGCGCCCTGGTGCCCGACGCGCCGGGCCGTGCCGGGGAGCGTCGGCGTCAGGTCAACGTCCTCGTCGGATCGGCCCTCACCCCCGGCGACGTCGAGGCGCTCAAGGCGACGATCGAAGCGTTCGGCCTGCGCCCGGTGGCGTTCCCCGACGTCGGCGATTCGCTCGACGGCCACCTCGCGCCGGAGTCCCATGCCGCGCTCACCACCGGCGGCACCCCGGTCGCGGAGATCCGCACCCTCGGCCTGGCGACGGCGACGATCGTGGTCGGCGCGTCGATGGCGGCGGCGGCCGACGAGCTCCGCCGCCGCACCGGCGTGCCCGACGTGCGCTTCGACCATCTCTGCGGCCTCGACGCCACCGACGCCCTGGTGACGGCGTTGCGCGACATCGCGGGCGTCGAGGTGCCCGAGCGCATCGAGCGGCAGCGCGCCCGCCTGCTCGACGCCATGCTCGACACCCATTTCCGGCTCGGCTTCGCCCGTGTCGCGGTGGCGGCCGATCCCGATCTGCTGGCGGCGCTGGCGGCGCTGTTGACCGGCTGCGGTGCGGAGGTTTGCGCCGCCGTGGCCACCGTCGACGCGCCGGTCCTCGCCCGTTCCGGCCTCGCGACCGTCAAGATCGGCGACCTCGAAGACCTGGAGCGGATGGCGCGGCAGAGCGGCGCCGAACTGCTGCTGACCAACTCCCACGGCGTCGCCGTCGCCGAACGCCTCGGGATTCCCGTCTGCCGCGTCGGGTTCCCGCAGTTCCACTGGTTCGGCGGCTTCGCCAGGGCCTGGATCGGCTATGACGGCGCGCGGCAGGCGCTGTTCGATCTTGCCAATCTTCTCGCCGGGCGCGGCGAGATTCCGCCGTACCGCTCGATCTACGGCCAGAAGTCCGAACCCGTCGGGAGGCGCGCATGACCACCCGTTTCGCCGTGGTGCCGCAGCCGGAAGCGCCGCCGCTCGGGGCGGCGGTGCTGCGCGTCGCCTTCGCCACCGGCGACCGGCGGCACGTCGACCAGCACTTCGGATCCGCCGAGGGATTCGCGATCTATGCCGTCGGCGCCGAGGGGCACAGCTTCGCCGAGGCGGTGCGGTTTCCGCCCGCGACGCACGACGGCGACGAGGACAAGCTCGCCGAACGTCTGGATGCGCTCGCGGGCTGCGCGGCGGTCTACGTGCAGGCGGTCGGCAGTTCGGCGATCCAGCGGTTGCTCGGCCTCGGCGTGCAGCCGGTCAAGGTTCCGCCCGGCACGCCGATCGCCGCCGCGCTGAAGGCGCTGAAGCCGGAGATCGCCGCCGCCGCCGCGCCGTGGATTGCGCGCGCGCTCAAGCTGCGCAAGGATCCCTCCCGGTTCCGGACGATGGGCGCGGAGGATTGGCATGAGTGACGGAGTGGTGGAGCGGCTGGTGCGGGTCGACGCGGTGGACAACGGCGACGCCTGGGTCGTCGTCGCGCGCGGCGGCGGCTGCGGCGGGTGTTCGGAAAAGGGCGGCTGCGGCCATGCCGCCCTGACCGGCGAGTTGCCGCCGGTGCGGCTCAAGGTGCCCAACCGCCTGGGCGTGCGCGCGGGCGACTGGGTGGTGCTGGGGTTGTCCTCCGGGGCGTTGCTCGGCTCCCTGACGCTGGCTTACGGATTGCCGCTCGGCGGATTCCTGCTCGGCGCGCTGGCGGGCGCGGCGTTCGGCGCGGGCGCGGCGATCGCCGCCGCCGTCGCCGGTCTCGCGCTCGCGTTCGCCGCCGGGCGTTTCCTGTTCGCGTCGCGCCGGATCGAGGCCGCCCGGCCCGCGATGCTGCGACTCGCCGCCGCGCCGGTGCGCGACGGTTGTACCAAGGCCTGACCACGCCGGAGAGGAGGACAGCATGCCGACTGCCGCCGCCACCGCGATCGCCCCCGACGATCCGGTTCTCGCCACCGCCTTCGCCGCGGAAATGCTGCGGCAGATGCGCGCCGCCGACCATTACGGCGTCCGCGACGGCTGGCCGCCGCATCGGGTCCTCGACCCGTTCGTGCTCACCCTCGACCGCCGCCGCGCGATGCCGACGGTCGGCGATCCCGACGACAAGGTGGTGGCGCGGGTGCGCGCCTTCTACAACGGCATCGCCGCGATGATCGAGGCCGAATGCGGGCTGATCGCGGTGCCGCTGGTGTCGTTGAGTCCCGAAGGCTTCGGTCGTGCGCTGATCTCGGTCGGCAAGCTGATCGTGGTGGACAAGATTCTGCGCGACGTCCACCGCTTCGGGTTTTCCAGCCTCTCGAAGATGAAGGACGAGGCCGACGCCCACCTGTCCGTCGCATTGGCCCTGATCGGCCGATATCCCGCCGTCGCGGGGCTCTGACCACATCCGTTTTTTGGGGGAGACCAATGGGCAACATCACCGGCACGACCCGCGGCGGCGCCCCGTGGGAACCGCAGTTCGTCGTCGCCATCGACGGCAGGCTCTGCATCGGCTGCGGCCGCTGCTATAAAGCCTGTGCGCGCGAGGTTCTCGATCTCGTCGAGCGCGAATCGGACGACGACGAGTCCGACGACGACCAGGCGATGGTGATGCGCGTCAGGGATGCGATGGATTGCATCGGCTGCCAGGCGTGCTCCCGGGTGTGTTCCAAAAAGGCGATCTCGCACGCACCCGCCGCGCTCTGATCCGGTTGCCTCGCGGCCGCCGCGCGGCGTATGTGTGGGAACGCGCGGCAATGCGGAGGGGGCGATGAAGCGGTTGTGGTGCGCGGCGCTGGCGTTGCTGGCGCTCGCGGGGTGCGGCGAGCGCGAAACCAAATCCTCGCAATACGTCTTCGGCACTCTGGTGGAGATCACCGTGCGCGGCGTGCCCAAGGCGGAGGCCGAGGCTGCCTTCGCCGAACTCGCCGAGGGGTTCCGCCGCATGCACACGGACTGGCACGCCTGGAAGCCGGGCGGCGAGCTGGTGCGCGTCAACGCCGCGTGCGAAACCGGCGAACCGGTGCGCGTGAGCCCGTTCACCCTGCCGCTGATTGCCGACGCCAAGCGCTATTACGCGCTGTCCGACGGTCTGTTCAACGCCGCGGTCGGCAGGATCGTCGGCGCCTGGGGCTTCCATGCCGACGAACCGGAACAGGGGCGCATCCCGCCGTTCGACGAAATCCGCGCTCTGGCGGCGCGGCATCCGTCGATGGACGACGTCGCCATCGCGGGCGATCGCGTTACCTGCACCAATCCGGCGGTCGGGCTCGACTTCGGCGGTTTCGCCAAGGGCGCGGCGGTGGATTGGGCGCTCGCGACCCTGCGCGCCCGCGGCATCCCGAATGCGGTGGTGAGCGCGGGCGGCAACGTCGGCACTTCCGGCAGCCACGGCGACCGGCCCTGGCGCATCGGCATCCGCGATCCGAAATCCTGGGGCGTGATCGCCTCGGTCGAGGCGAGGGGCGGCGAAAGCGTCTACACCAGCGGCAATTACGAACGCTTCCGCGAGCACGAGGGGGTGCGGTATTCCCACATCATCGACCCGCGCACCGGCTGGCCGGTCGCGCACGTCGTCTCCACCACCGTGATCGCCGGGAACGGCTCCCTCGCCGACGCCGCATCCACCGCGCTCACCGTCGCGGGGGTCGAGGACTGGCCGCGCATCGCGAAGCGGATGGGCGTCGATCAGGTGTTGATGCTCGACGACGCCGGGCACCTCTACGCCACCCCCAAAATGGCGGCGCGGCTCGTCTTTCCCGATGGCGCGAAGCCCGAGGTGATCGTCCGCAACCTTCCCTGATTGTCGCGTTCGCGACACCGCGCCGCTGATGCAGGCTCCTGAAATCGGCCAGGAATTTCCGTTGGCATGACGGATGCGTGGGGTTCGGTCTCGAAGCCACGGAGGGCGCGATGATCACACTCACCGAAGCCGCGCGCGACAAACTCGCCGAACTCTGCGCGGGACTGCCCGGCGGCGGCATCCGCATCGTCGCCGTGCTCGGCGGCTGCGTCGGCATCCGCTACGTGATGAGCTACGCCGAGGCGCAGGCGCGCGGCGATCTCGTCGTCCGCGACGGCGGCGCGGCGGTCTTCCTCGATCCCGGTTCCGCCGCCAGCCTCGCGGGCACGGTCGTCGATTTCGTCGCCGCGGTCGGCGGCGGCGGCTTCACCTTCGCCAATCCCAACGCCGTCGGCCGCTGTTCCTGCGGCGACGCCGACGCCCGCTGCGCCTCGGCGCGCGGCGCGGCCTGAGCGGAGGATCGCGTCATGACCGTGTTCGCCGCCGCCGTTCCCGGCATCGACAGCCCGCCGCCGCGCGACGACGCCGCGCGCCGCGCCCTGATCGAAAAAACCCTCGACGAGATCCGCCCGCGCCTGGTTCGCGACGGCGGCGATCTCGCGCTCGTCGCCATCCGCGGGCGCGACGTCTACGTGAAGATGAGCGGCGCGTGCGCCCATTGTCAGCTGGCCGCGATCACCCTCGGCGGCATCCAGCACCGCCTGATGACCGCCCTCAAGACGGTCGTCCGGGTGCTGCCCGCCGACCTTCTGGAAGACGATGCGTGAACGCCCGCCTCGGCGGCAGCGGAGGGAACGCCGATGATCTATCTCGACAACAACGCCACCACCCGGGTCGATCCGCGGGTTCTCGACGCGATGCTGCCGTATTTCTCCGAGCGTTTCGGCAATCCGTCGTCGCGGCACGAAGCCGGGAACGCGGCCGCCGACGCGGTGCTGCGGGCGCGGCGGCAGGTTCGGGCGCTGCTCGGCGCGGCGCACGAGAGCGAGGTGGTGTTCACCTCCGGCGGGTCCGAGGCGGACGCGACGGCGATCCTGTCGGCGGCGCGGGCACGGCCGGAGCGGCGCGCGATCGTGATCTCGGCGGTCGAGCATGCGGCGGTTCTGGCGGTGGCGCGGGACCTCGAAGCCGAGGGGTATGCGGTCCGCGAGATTCCCGTGGACGGCGAGGGACGGCTGGACGTGACGGCGTTCCGCGCCGCGGTGTCGTCCGACGTCGCGGTGGCGTCGGTGATGTGGGCGAACAACGAGACCGGCGCGGTGTTCCCGGTCGCGGAACTGGCGGAGATCGCCCGCGCGGCGGGGGTGCCGTTCCACACCGACGCGGTGCAGGCGGCGGGCAAGGTTCCCCTCGATCTCGCCGCCACCGCGATCGACATGCTGTCGCTCTCCGGCCACAAGCTGCATGCGCCCAAGGGGATCGGTGCGCTGTATCTGCGCCGGGGCACGCGCTTCCGGCCGCTGCTGCGCGGCGGGCACCAGGAGCGCGGCCGCCGCGCCGGAACCGAGAACGTGCCCGCGATCGTCGCCCTGGGGGCGGCGGCGGACCTGGCGCGCCGCACCCTCGCCGCCGACTCCGGCGCGGTTGCCCGGTTGCGCGACCGGCTGGAGGCGGGGCTGCTGCGCCGGGTGCCCGGCTGCCGGGTGCTGGCGGCGGGTGCGCCGCGCCTGTCCAACACGTCGGCGGTGGTGTTTCCCGGCGTCGAGGGGGAGGCGCTGCTGGCGTTTCTCGACCGTGCCGGAGTGGCGGCTTCGGGCGGGGCGGCGTGCAGTGCGGGGGCGATGACGGCCTCGCACGTGCCGTTGGCGATGGGGTTGAACGCCGCCGAGGCGCGCGGAATGGTGCGCTTCTCGCTGTCCCGCGAGACTACCGCGGACGAGATCGACCGCGCCGTGGAAGCGGTCGCCGACTGCGTTTCCCGGTTGCGCGGCGGCGGTGCGGCACGGCGCGCGGTTGCCTGCGTCTGAGGCAGCGGTGGTCGAGGGGGAGGCGATTGTCGCAAATCCGACGGTGCGGCGGTCCCGCAACCTTCGGAACCGCAAGGGAAACGGCGCTGGCATGGCGGTTGCTGAGCCAGGATCGAAAGGACTTCGTGCGATGACGCGATCGGTTCGGACATTCCGCATCAACGACACCACCCTGCGCGACGGCGAGCAGTCGGCGGGGGTGGCGTTTTCCTGCACCGAGAAGGTCGCGATCGCACGGTTGCTCGACGATCTCGGCGTGCCGGAAATGGAGATCGGCATTCCGGCGATGGGATCGGAGGAGCGCGAGGCGATCCGCGCCATCGCGGGGCTCGGGCTGAAGGCCGAGCTGATGGCGTGGTGCCGGATGTGCGACGCCGATCTGGACGCCGCCGCATCCCTCGGCGTCCGGTTTCTCGACCTGTCGCTGTCGGTGTCCGACCAGCACATCGTCCGCAAGCTCAAGCGCGACCGCGCCTGGGTGCTGGCGACGATCGCCACGATGGTGCCGAAGGCGCTCGACCGAGGCTTTTCGGTCTGCGTCGGCGGGGAGGATTCCTCGCGCGCCGACCCCGATTTTCTGCGCCGGGCGATCGAAACGGCGGAGCGGGCGGGGGCGCGGCGCTTCCGCTTCGCCGATACCCTCGGCATTCTCGATCCCTTCGCCACCCGAACGGCGTTCGAAGCCCTGCGCGCGGGCACCGATCTCGAACTGGAAATCCATGCCCACGACGATCTCGGCCTTGCCACTGCCAACACCCTGGCGGCGGCGCTCGGCGGCGCGACCCACGCCAACACCACCGTCCACGGCCTTGGCGAGCGCGCGGGCAACGCCGCGCTGGAGGAAGTGGCGATGGGGCTGAAGCGCCTGCACGGCCTCGATACCGGCCTCGACATGCGCCGCTATATGGAGCTGTCCCGTCTCGTCGCCGCCGCCGCCAACCGCCCGGTGCCGTGGAACAAGAGCCTGGTCGGCGAGGGGGCCTTCGCCCACGAGGCGGGCATCCACGTCGACGGGTTGATCAAGGATCCGCTCAATTATCAGGCGATCGATCCGGCGGAGCTCGGGCGCGTACATCGCTTCGTGCTCGGCAAGCATTCGGGCGCCCATGCGGTGACGCAGGCCTACGATCGCCTGGGCATCGCGCTCAGTCCGCCGCAGGCGCGGGCGATTCTCGCGCAGGTGCGCAGTTTCGCGGTGCGGGCTAAGCGGCCGCCGTCGGAACCCGATCTTCTGCGTTTCTACCGCGCGGTGGACGCGCCCCTGGCCGCCGAGTGAAGGGAGGCTGCGATGACCGATTGGCAGGACGAGATGCACGACTGCGAATCCGCCGAGGATTTCTTCGAGCTGTTCGGCGTGCCCTACGATCCGCATCTGCTGAGGGTCCACCGGCTGCATATCCTTCAGCGCTTCCACGACGAGTTGGCGGTGCGCGCGCTGCCCGAGTCGCCCCCGGATCGCTTCGCCGCGCACGCCGCCGCGCTCGCGGCCGCGCATGCGGCCTTCGCCGTGTCGACGCCGCAGGCGGAACGGATCTTCCGCGTCTTTCAGTCGCTGCCGGGCGAGCCCGCGTTCGTGCCGCTCGCGTCGCTGCCGCCGAAGCCGCATTGAGGCCCGCCGATGGACGCGCGCTACGATTTCGGCGAGGCGGTGCGGGTGGTGCGCAACATCCGCAACGACGGCACCTATCCCGGGCGCGCGACCGGCGAGCTGCTGGTGCGGCGCGGCCGCGTCGGCTACGTTCGCGACGTCGGGGTGTTCCTGCAGGATCAGGTGGTCTATTCGGTGCACTTCCTCGAGATCGGCCGGGTCGTCGGCTGCCGCGAGCAGGAATTGATCTCCGCCGCCGATCCGTGGATCGACAGCGCGTTCGACCACCGCGACCGGGTGGCGGCGACCAGGGCGCTCGCGGTCGCGGGCGAGGTGCGGGTGGAACCGGGCGAGGTCGGGGAAGTGTTGCGGGTGCTGCGCGACGCCGAAACCGGAGTGATCTATCACGTCGCGTTCGCGGCCGGAATGTTCGCGGTGCCGGAAGCCGCGCTCTCCGCCCACGCGCTCAAGGAGGATGGGGAATGAGCGATCTCGCCGCCTATCATGCCTGGAACATCGCGCTCGCACGTTTCGGTGCGTCGCCCGAGGAACTGAAGGCGGAGCAGGCGCGCCGTCTCGCGGACGAAGTGGCGCGGGCGCAGGCGCTCGAAGCGCGAATTCTCGAAACCCGCGAGGCGATGGCGGTGACGCTGCCCTACGATCGCATCGCCGACGCGGTGACGGGCTGGCGCGAGGAGAACCCGCGCTGCGCGATTTCCGATGCCGTGCTGTTCGAGGCCCTGCACCGCGAACTTCGGGTGCAGGCGGTGCTCGACGCCGTCGCGGCGCGTGCCTCCGCGGTGAGCGCGCGCGAGGTGCGGGACTATTACGACGCCAACCTCGACAGCTTCGTCCGCCCGGAGCGCCGCCGCATCCGCCACATCCTCGTGACCGTCAATCCCGACTTCGCCGAAAACGTCGAGAGCCGCGCCCGCGCCCGCATCGACGGGATCGCCGGCGCACTTCGGGGCGGGGCCGATTTCGCCGAACTGGCGCAGCGTCACTCCGAATGCCCGACGGCGATGCGGGGCGGAGAGGTCGGCGTCGTCGCCGACGACGCGCTCTATCCAGAGCTCGCCGCGCTCGCGTTCGCCCTGCCCACGGGCGAATGGGGCGGTCCGGTGCGCACCGAACTCGGATGGCATCTGGTGGCCTGCGAGGCGATCGTGCCGGCCGAGATCGTCCCGTACGCCGACGCGGCCGAGCAGGTGCGCGCGCATCTCGCCAAGCTCCGCCGCCGCACCGAGCAGACCGCGTGGCTGAAGGCGCTGGTGATGCGTCCGATGCTGGTCGGAGACGATCCCGCCGCGGCCTGACCACATCCGCGGTCCCTTTCGCGCGCGCTTGACGGCCGATGCTCGTCGCGGCGTGTGCGGGTCATCGTTGCGGATTCATGAACCCCCCAGGTCTTGATCGTTCCCTTCCAGTTCCCTAGATATGGGGGCCCGAGCAGGGTTTCCGCGGGTTTCCCGCCGGAGACTCCGGAACCTGAAAAAACATTGTGAGTGCTAGATGTCGGGCAGTATACTGTTCGGTGTCGCAGCTAACGCATTAAGCACTCCGCCTGGGGAGTACGGCCGCAAGGTTAAAACTCAAAGGAATTGACGGGGGCCCGCACAAGCGGTGGAGCATGTGGTTTAATTCGAAGCAACGCGCAGAACCTTACCCACCTTTGACATGGGACGTATGGGAAGCAGAGATGTTTTCCTTCAGTTCGGCTGGCGTCCACACAGGTGCTGCATGGCTGTCGTCAGCTCGTGTCGTGAGATGTTGGGTTAAGTCCCGCAACGAGCGCAACCCTCGCCTTCAGTTGCCATCATTTAGTTGGGCACTCTGAAGGAACTGCCGGTGACAAGCCGGAGGAAGGTGGGGATGACGTCAAGTCCTCATGGCCCTTACAGGTGGGGCTACACACGTGCTACAATGGCGACTACAGAGGGGAGCTACCTCGCGAGAGGGCGCCAATCTCAAAAAGTCGTCTCAGTTCGGATTGCACTCTGCAACTCGAGTGCATGAAGTCGGAATCGCTAGTAATCGCGGATCAGCATGCCGCGGTGAATACGTTCCCGGGCCTTGTACACACCGCCCGTCACACCATGGGAGTTGGTTTTACCCGAAGACGGTGTGCTAACCCAGCAATGGGAGGCAGCCGGCCACGGTGAGGTCAGCGACTGGGGTGAAGTCGTAACAAGGTAGCCGTAGGGGAACCTGCGGCTGGATCACCTCCTTTCAAGGAAGCAGCCGGACGGATGACCTCCGGATCGGCAGCAAAAGCAGAGGCGGGCTTATCGCCGTCCACGTATCCCTTTCGGTTCCAAAGACGCGAGACGACTGCGCGGATGCGCGGTTGGAGCGAGGCGACTGGGCCTGTAGCTCAGGTGGTTAGAGCGCACGCCTGATAAGCGTGAGGTCGGTAGTTCGAGTCTACCCAGGCCCACCACGCGCGTGCGGACGACCGGCGCTTCTGCGAGACGGGGGCGTAGCTCAGTTGGGAGAGCGCGAGCTTTGCAAGCTTGAGGTCATCGGTTCGATCCCGTTCGCCTCCACCAGTTTAGCGTATTGAAGGAACATCCGAGATCCCTGTTGAAGGGTTCCGGCTTAGGCCGGGTGCTGTTTGACATTGTGAAGAGAGACTGTTTAGACGAGCCTGAGAGGGTTCGTCGAGCAGACAAGTGTCTTAACTCTGATCGTTCTCGTGTCCGTCGTTTCAAGCGCGGCGGGCATGGGATTGAAGTTTGTGGAAACGCCTGACTGGGTCGGGTTTGTTTCTGCAAGGACGATTGAAGTAGCGTAAGGGCATCTGGTGGATGCCTTGGCGGTAAGAGGCGATGAAGGACGTGGCACCCTGCGAAAAGGCCTGGGGAGATGGGAGCAATCTTTGATCCGGGCATGTCCGAATGGGGAAACCCCACCTTAGGGTGATCCTGAACTGAATTCATAGGTTCAGGAGGCGAACCCGGCGAACTGAAACATCTCAGTAGCCGGAGGAAAGGAAATCAACCGAGACTCCGCAAGTAGTGGCGAGCGAACGCGGACCAGCCCAGTGGCTGTGTGATAAGAACCGGAAGCGTCTGGAAAGTCGCACCATAGCGGGTGATAGTCCCGTACGGGTAAATTGTCGCACGGTCCTCGAGTAAGGCGGGACACGTGAAATCCTGTCTGAACGTGGGGGGACCACCCTCCAAGGCTAAGTACTCCTTACCGACCGATAGTGCACCAGTACCGTGAGGGAAAGGTGAAAAGCACCCCGAGAGGGGAGTGAAATAGACCCTGAAACCGGATGCCTACAAGCAGTCGGAGCCTCCT